>CAYQPT010000006.1:0-41388 GCA_964419835.1 uncultured Candidatus Saccharibacteria bacterium
ATCTGGTGAGAGGCAAAGAATAAATAGGCTGGCTGGGTCAAGGTGGAGCACCCTACGAGCTGAACGACCTTGAGGCAGGCAGACTATTTATTCTATAAGATGGGAAGACTGGGCGGGAGAGAAAAAGTTATAGATCAAATTTTAGCCCAGGTGGTAGCTCTTCACCACCTGCAAAATCAATTATTTCTTGATCGGAAAATTTATATTTGCTTTTAATCTCCTTAGATAAATAGTGGCCTGGATTTCTTCGCGCAAATTCTAAATTTGCCAAAATCATATATTCTTCTAGCGAATTTACCCAACCAAATTTATATGCTAGATTGCCGGGCACATTGGAAAACATGGCCATTATTTTATGTTCCGGCTTTTCTTTTCGTCCATTCTTGTATAGGGTATGTTCAATTAATTCTACTTCTTCTTTAGCGAAGTCTGGTTTTTGGTAAGAAACTAAAGAGAAGTTCTTAAAATTACGATCAATCAAAATAACAACATTGTCGAAAAATTTTCTCAACTCGTTTCTATTATCCGTGCCGGCATAAACTCCATCGTGTATTTTTTGCAGCCTTTCTTTACTAAATGATACTTTTTCGAAAGACTTTGGATCTTTAGAGTTCGCGAGAGCAGCGAAATAAGTTGCTATAGCTGATGGCAAATCAAAGACATTTTTAATTCTGCCCTCTTTGATTTCACCATTTATATAATTCATAGCTTTCTTTCGTGTTTGCTTAGAATACCCTATCCAATCCATTGAGAATTCGGCAGTATTAGGCAACAGATCAACTTTCTTTACTCCGACGTCTGGAAGTGAAAATGCATGATACGCTCTAAAAATCTTTTCAATCATGGTGTCTTGCCGTATTCGTTCGGTCACCAGAAAGTAACCAACAACATAAAAGAGGATAACAATAAATACCCAGCCAAGTCCCCAATCAGAGGTATGAAATAAATATCCTGAGCATGCAACACATAATAAAGAGATGGCAACTAGGGAGTATCTTCTTGCCTTGCTTTTGAAAAATGTTGCGGGGATATGACCGTTAAACCACGTGATATTTATCCAATAATAAGTGTAGACAAGAAGCCCAATGATTAGAATAACGAACGCTAATAGTGCTTTCATTACTTTTCTTCCCTATCTATTGCTAAAAGAATATATTTCCTAGCGGGCCCTAGACGGCAGAAGGATTGAAAGAAAATAAATACTCTATCATCTCTGCTGCGAAGTTTCTGACGTCTTCCGGGTTATTCGAGGTAAATACATGAGAGTCTGGGTTCAGAGTTGTTCGAAATTCGTGCATTTTATTTCTTACTGTTTCGTCATCAAATATTCCATCAATCATATTTTCAAGTGTGCTACAATCTACATTTTTATCACATATTTGTTTGGCGAAAACTGTTCTTAGGTAAAGATTTTCGAAAAATGGACGTAAGTCAGTCTTTATACAATCGCTATGCCTTTGGTTTACAAAGTCGTAAATCTTGAAAAATATTTTCTCAAAATCATTACAAGTAAACTTCTCTCTATTCGAGTTACAAAGTAGACTAGTGTTGTCGTTTTGGGCTATTTCTATAAACTTTGTTGTAATTTGCGATTCCTTAGTTATCTCGCAGAACCTTCTTATAAAAATTGGGTAGTGCGTTAATACGATTAGTTGCCCGATTTCGGGAAGTGCTTCCTTAAATAATAGTATGGTATTGGTCACTCTATTGTCATCAAAACTAGTAACCGGGTCATCCAGAATTATTATCCGTTTAGACTTTTGAGCTGATTCCATAAGGGTAATTTTGGCCCAGAAAATAGATAACGCTAAAGCTCTTCGGTCTGATTCGCTAAAAACATTTTTAAGTTCATTATTTGAGATCTCTTGGTTATGAAATTTTACTTTCAAAGAATAAACTGGTAGATGACCGGAGGTATCGGTAATTTTTTCAAGTTTAAAATTTTTACTCCCTAATTTTTTAAATAACTTATTTATCTCAGAATAATATTTATCCAAATAATCAGATTGTTCAGTAGATAGCTGTTCTTGTTTTTGATTTATTAAATCTTCTAATTGCTTTATTTCCAGTAAGGAATTTGCATACTCCGTACATTCTGCATCTTGTTCCAGTCTGGCTTTTTCATATTCAAGTGTAGTAATTTTTTTGGTAAGTTCGCTTATTTCTTTAGTAGCATCCTCTGTGTTTTCGTAGGCTTTTTTAAAATTTTTTATTTTTAATATCGTATTTTCAACTAAATTCTTTACGTCTTTGAGAAACTTGATGTACGGTGAGACTTCTTTTTCAAAATCATCAAATCTTATAACTTCAATCTTTTTGTGTGGAGTCTGGGACTTTAGATTGACCTTAGCTTTAACATCTTCTATTACTTTATTTAAACTTTCGCTCAGGGATACTTCATCAATATTGTTTAAACCGTTTTGTAATTTTTCAAGATCCTTTTGAAAATCTTCATCGGGAATTAATAGCTTGAATTGATTTAATTTAGTTAAGGTTTCTTGCAGTTCTGATTTATATAATAAATGCGTTCGTTCAATGGCCTGAATTTTTAAAGATAAATCTTTTGTAATACTATCTATGAATTTTGAATATTCTGGGTCAAAATATGAGTGATAGATTTCAATTAATTCCCGTGCATTCTTAAGTGGCTGACCACAAAAAGGGCAGTTATCTTTATTACAATTTTGCAAACCATGTTTAAGCCAATTTTCTGCCTCTTGTGTAGATAGGTTTGATTCTATATGAGATTGAAGTTTCTTAACAACCTCATCTTTAATTTTTGTGTAATCGGTTTGCAATAAATTATTAATTTCTTCGAGATTTTGAAGTACACTGATGTCGGGAGCCGAAAATGTTGAAGGTTCTTCAAGAGAAAGAATTTTATTCGGTTCATTTAGCTGCTCTTGCACTCCTTTTAGTTTGACTTGAGTTCCTAATAAGTCATCAACTATTCGGTTTAGATCTAGACTGGACGTATCAAGTTCTAAGAAGATTTTAATTTCGGAATCATTTTTGTTTTTAACAAAATTCGGTATCTTTGTCCTTAGATTAGCCTTTTTCTCTCTTAAGTCTCTTTTATGGTTGGCTATCTCCTCGGCGATCACTACGCCTTGCTCGCCAAGGATAAATTGAGTAAAATTTTCCCTATTTTCCCTCTCAATTGTCATGCCAGTAAATAGGTTTTTGTGTATGAATTCAGTTCCAAAAATCTCTAGATCAGCTGCTAAGTCATTCGCAGTCCAATTTTCATTCTCAAATTTTACATCTACTTCTGATTGGTTTTTATTAGTAAGCACAACTTTCTGACTACTTGCCTGTTGAGGTATAGTTTTTCTAGATTTAATAATTTCTGAGTTATCGGACTTTAAGGATTGCAATACATCAGTTATCGTTGTCTTTCCATAGGTGTTAAATCCATAAATAAAAGTAAGTTTTTCAAATCCAATCGATCCATCTCGATAATTTGAAAATGTTCCGATATTTTTTAATTCTTTTATTCTACCTATCATCTATATAGCCCTTGTGGGTTGAATGTTTATATCAAGGAGAGCCTTATAATAATTACAGTAATCGCACTCAGGCGAAGACTCTGGAATGGAATTTTTATTAAGGCATTCGTGAGCATCTACGATCGCTTTTTCTACCCAAGAATCATCGCCTATGTAAGGGATAAGAGTTAGATCAAATTCTAGTTTGCAATCAAACATATCTCTATCGGTGCAGCCATTACAATAAACAAAATATCCTGTATCTGAAACCTTTAGCCCATTCCTTCTCAGAAGCCATTGATATACTTCCATTTGGCGTTTGTAGCCAATTTGCCAGTCTTTATTTAGCTCAGTGATCTCTTCGTCCTTACTGGTCGACTTATAATCAACAACGATATATTCGCATTTTGAATTAATCCAAAGATCATCAATAGCGCCTGTAATTATAAGATTGGTTGGCTCGTGTAAATACTGGATTCCTTTGAAATTTTCTCTCCAAGTATCAAGCTCTTTATGTGCAACTGGTCGAGCATCAATGCCGTATTTTTCAATCAAAGGATGTTTTTCGCCATTAGAGCGATGAATATCAAATTCTTTTTTGAGTAAATGATCAACCGCCGAATTCAGTGCAAACGGATAGCCAGGGGGTTGACCGACACCAAGTCTTCTATCCAAATAAAAACATCGAGGGCAATTTAAGAAAAGATCAATTTTGGAACGGCTAAGCTTGAACGGCTCACTTGATTTCGGGTCGTATACATTCCTTGTTCTTTTGGGATTATAGTATTCACTCATTTTTGCCCCTTATTTTAAGACTTCGATTTTATTATTTGCAAACTTGAATTTCATTTCCATTGGGATAGTGGGACAACAGCCTGGATCGTCAGGGCCCTTACCAGTAATGTTTACTGTAATTATCTTATCTTCAATTTTAATTGAGTTTACGATTATTCGATCTGCGAAGAAACTATCAGGTTCTGAAGTGCTTGCTATTTGAACATACCCATCAACCTGCTTTTTAAGCACAACAAGTTCTGGAAAAAATCCGGTACCACCACCGTTCGATTCCAGCATTACAACGCCTTCCAGCTCACTATCACTATCTAAGTTTCCAATCGTGCCATTCTCTAAATGCGCATACCCTCTACCATCTTTTGGATATAAATAAGAACCATTGAAGAATTTAGCCGTTTTCTTAATGTTTTTATTTTCTTTGTCTGAGTAATAAGTTATCTGATAGGTTGCATAATCGAGTGGATTTGACTCATTTAACCATTCAAGAGTTTTTAGTTGTTCTGTATTCTCATAGGGTGATTTTTCATCTGCTGAAATGGTTGAAATGCCAGAACTAATCCTACCTGCAAAAAATGAGCATATGGCTATAATCGAAGCGAATATTAACCATTTTTTTCTGTTCATTTTGCCCCCTTATTTATTTTCAGAAGCTAGCCTTTTTCTTCTCTCGTCCAACGTCTCGCCTTCAAAAGTCCAATAATCGGTTCCAGCAACACCATAATCATAGCCAAGAATTAATTGGGCAGATTTTGATAGACTCATTTTTTTGCCATTATACTCAATATTATGATTGTCTAGCACCTTGGCTCTAGCATTTTCATCCCGGCTAAAAATTAGCTCTGATCCAACTGGAATCTGAGCCATGTCAAAATTGAACTTCTCTCTTATCTTTCTTGCTTCGATTAATGCCTCACGGTCTTCTTTGTCTTCAATCAAATCTTTTTTAGGTGTAACTTCCTCTATAGCGGCAAGCTTTAAAGCGGATACTACTCGTTCGGGGGCAATTTGAAAAAACTCTCTTTTGGGATTAATTCGATTATTATCAAAGGCGTCGTGTAGCTGATGCTCAACAAAGCAAGCATCCTTTACAGTACAGGCATAAAAGCAAGTAAACGGTAAAGGTACACTCGTTGAGGCACTCAGATCTTTTATTCTTTGTTCAAGATTGCCCGAAGTTCGCCCGATCTTAACATATCCCGGCATTGCTTCGTTTGTCAGAATATAAATTATTTCATCCATTTGCTACCTCCGATGAAACTCGATATCTTTCTGCTAAATTACCGAAGCTCATATTGAGAGTTACGGCAGAATGAGGAATCAAAATATATCGCCATTCTTTGCCTTTATTTTTTAAGTTAAAAGTCGATACTACATCACAATATTTTACCCCTGCTTTGGCTTTTTCTCGTACGTCATTATCGTCAAGCTCATTTTCTGCTTTTATTTCGACCATATATATTCTGTCCTTTGACTCTACAATAAAGTCAGGGACATACCTTTGCGAGTTGTGCTTCCAGTAAATTTGGAACTGGGACTGTGCAGGCCTGAGCCATTTTTTTACATCAGAATCTTTTTCAAGAATTATTGAAAAATCCTTCTCGGCCTTCGAGTCGAATTTGTATAGGTTATGGCAAGCTCTTTTAAACCCACCAAATATTTTAGAAGGAATGCTATTTGTGGGGTTGATCGTCTCAGTGAACAAATAAACACTATCTTTAGTATATTTTGAAAAGTTGTGAGGTTCGATACGAGTAAACGGATAGACCACGGGTTCTTCAAATCCGGCGTCTTCTAAGTAAAAGTGATCTTGAAGTTGAACATAAATATATTTGCCAATTTCTCTTTTATGGTAGAGCACTATATTATTGATTGTTTCCTCGTCGTAATCTTTTTTAATTTTAACGATTGCCTGATTTGCTAACTTATGCAATAAAGCTGATTCTCTGTCGTAATCGATTTCAGGATAATTTATCAGTTCGTTTACAATTATGTTTTCGTTTGAATCTCTTACTACACCAGATCCTGAAGTTTGCAGGATTTCGCTTTCATTAGTCCTTAATGTTTGCCTCACAATTTCTTCAGAAACAGGCGGATAGTTTAAGCCAAAAGTGTCTAGGTCAAAGTCTTTGAATCCGCAAACAATATCTTGTTTTTGGGCAACAATCACTCGAGGAATCGGAATAATTTTATTTATAATCTCTTCTGCTAATTGTGAATATTCGGCTTTAATTCTATCAACGATATCATTACCAAACAGAGAGATTTGAGGAGAATTCTCAATGTGTTCAACAGCTTTCTCAAGAACAAGTTTTTGAGTTTCGGCGCTGGTCAATTCATCGATATTTTTTATCGAACTACCGAGCGAGCTAACAGTATCCAGAATAATTTTTTCAGCTTCTATATTAGCCTCTACTTCTCGTCTTTCTTCAAGATCAGTAATCTTAGCCGCTTCTTGCCTGCGTAACTCAAGGGTTTCATCTAAGCTGGAATTCGAAGTAATGACTTCTTGTTCTTCGGGAAGTGAATTAGGATCAATTTCAATAATGTTTTCTTTACGAATAATTGAATCTGGATCATTTGCCGCATCAACGATATTCTGAAATCTATCATGAGCTATAATTGTAAGAGTATCAATTTTTTTAACTGCAGTGCGTTTCCCATATGGTAGTCTTAAACCTCGGCCTATCGTTTGTTCGGTAAGAATTTGAGAATTGGCAGCCCTAAGAGGAATAATAGTATAAAGATTGGTAACATCCCAACCTTCCTTTAGCATATTAACATGCACTACAATCTCGGTATTATTCTTGGGATCTTCTAGGCCTAGAAGTTTTTGAACATTTTCTTCTTTCTCTTCACCGCGCTGGTTAGAGTGAATTTCCATAACCTTGCCTTTGTAGTGACCGTTGAAAAAGTTTTCAGATTCAATTAATTCTCTAATTTCTTTGGCATGGTCTGTATCCCTAGCTACAACGAGTACAAATGGTCTAACTAGACGATTCTTAGTATCGCGAGCGTAAATATCCAAGGCAACCTTTGTATCTTCGTGGATCCTAATACCGTCTTCTAGCTTAATGAGATCTAATTCTTTGGGATCGTTTCTATATTGATCAGGATTAAAATCTCTTCTTGTAGCGATTGCTGGCTCTTTAACAAATCCATCTTGAAGCGCTAATGCTAGAGGATAGTCAAATACAACATTTTTGAATTTAGCTCCTCTTTCATCGATTGGTGTTGCAGTTAGCTCCAATCCTAAAATTGGCTTTAGCTCACTAATAGCCCTCATTCCAGCATCAGCTCGGTAATGGTGGGATTCGTCCATCAGTAAAACTAAATCGGGTAAATTTGCCAGATAATTAAAGTAAGATTCACCAAGATATTCTGATAGTCTTTTAATTTTTGGTTCACGACCGCCCCTGACTTCAGAATTTATTTTAGAAATATTAAAAATGTTAATTTCTACTTCATATTCTTTTAATAATCCTCCATGGGTAGCTTGATTGTACGTATCTCCAGTGATTACTCTGGGTTTATTCACCGCAAATTCAGCAATACCCCTAAAGACATACTTAGGATTATTCGGGTTAGATAGGTCATCAATTAGTTTATTATAAATTGTAAGATTTGGAGCCAACACAAAGAAATTTTTTATACCCTTTTGAATGTAAAGGTATGATATGAAAGCTCCCATTAAACGAGTTTTACCAACACCAGTTGCTAGAGAGAAGCAGACCGACGGAAAATCTCTTTCAAAATCAAAACAGGTTGGATATAGTGTTTTGATTTTTCCTATAGATTCTTGTAGGTCACAATCTACTTTTAACTCTAGTTCTTCAACAATTTTCTGTAATATTTCCAAACTTTTAGCCTGAGGCTCTCTAAGACTTAATCTATTCTTAATAGCTTGAGCAGTTCTATTCATCTTCGCCCCCAAATTCATCGTCGGCTTCTTCCTCTGTAGCTTTTATAATATTTAGATCGTAATTATCTTGTCCAAATTCACATCTGCCTAAAATCATTTGAGGAATTTTCTTTACCGTTATATCGGCATGTCTATTAATACATTCTGGAGCAAATGCCTTGGCGCAGACAAGTACGCTTTCGCCATCTCTCATTTCCTCTTTTATCTTATCTAGTTGCTCGACTGTAACAAAGGCCGTTGTTGTAAAAATATAATCGCTTTCAGTAGATCTGCCTTGTTTCCAATATAGTTGTTCATCGGGCGAAAATTTAAATCCTTCATGTTTGCACATGGCTGCAGCTAACATATTTGCATTATATTGTTCATCAATAATCCATTTGCCAAAATTGTCTTTTTTGAGCAAGCTAGGGGCTAATTCAAAGAACCTAAAGCCACCGCCACCTTGCCAATTGATTGACTGAGTAATTCCTCCTTTGTCTAAACCATCAACAACCTGTTTCATTCTGGGAAGACAATGTGTATAGGCGTGTTCTCCTAATTCAATGCCAATCCATTTCCTGCCTAATTTATGTGCTGTGGCAGCTGTTGTGCCAGAGCCTAAAAAACTATCTAAGATAATATCACCAGGTCTTGATGATAACTCAAGAATCCTTTGGATGAGTCCTTCTGGCTTAGGATTCGTAAAGGATTTTTCATCACCAAAAAGTTTCTTTGAGTGCTGAGTACCGTTAGTTGTGGTGTCTAAATCGGTCCATAGTGTTGTAATAACTTTTCCTCGTTCAGTAGCTTCTGATAAAAAACGTTTTCTTTGAGGACCACCATCGCCATTTTTTCCGAAAACAATGCGATTATCAGCTAATAGTTCTTGGTATTTTTTGTATTCATTTTTCCAGCTGCATCCTTTATTAGGCTTGTATACTTTGCCTGTTTTTGGATTAATAATTTCATATTGCTGATTAGGTCGCCAGCCACCAACCTGAAAAGGATCTGCTTTCCATGGGCCTCTGAGATCATTATCGGGATTAGAAAAACCTTCTCCATCTTCAGGAATTCTAAATTCGGTACGATTTTTTATCCAGTATTCTTTATCTTTGAAGTAAACAAGATTATGCGTATGTGCGGTTGATATTATTGCAGTATTAGTGACTGATTTTGTTGAATTCCAAATTACGTCTGCCAAAAAATTACGTCTACCAAAAATCTCATCGCAAAGTATTTTTAAGTATGCTTGTTCGTTATCATCGATGGAAATCCAGATTGAACCCTCATCAGATAGTAGATTTTTAAATAATTCAAGTCGAGGTCGCATTAGACTCAGCCAAATTGAATGCTCAACGTTATCATCGTAATGTTCAAACGCCGAACCTGTATTATAAGGCGGATCTATATAGACACATTTAATTTTGCCAGCAAATTCTTGCTCTAAGGCTTTCAAAGCCAGAAGGTTGTCGCCATGAATAAGCATGTTTTCCGAGTTCTCGTCACCATGGCTCTTTTCGGAATCTTCAATTAATATTCTGGGCTCGAGTTTTATATCTTTATCTTTGCCGATCCATGTCAGCTCTAGTTTTTGCTTTCCATTCATACTGCCTCCTATATTACTTTCCATCGAACGGAAAATAATGGTTCTAAATTTGATCTTTGATTTAATTGGGCTTCGACTCGCTCAATTAAGTGCTCTTTCCTTTCATCTACTTCATCTTGTGCATCATAGAGCTTTCTTCTCATCTCATTGCGCTTTTTTTCTAGGTTCTTGATATCAGTTTGAGCTTTTACTTTTTCTTGTAGGTTCAAAATTTTCTTGGCGTTTGTTTTAGCGGTTTTTATATCAATGTCTAGCTTCTTAAGGTTGATCTCTAGAGTCTTTTTCATATCTTCGGCCCATTTATCAAGCTTGTCTACTTCTGAGTCAAAAAAATCACCGTTTCGAGCAGCAATGCTTTCTGTTAGAAGTTTAACAGTATTCTGTTCAATATGCTCAAGATTAGTTTTCTCTTTATCATCTAGTAATGTTGTTTGATTAGATGAGGCGCGAAGAGTAAATAGTTTTTTGACTATCTCTTCGTCTATTACCTCGCCCTCATCGTCCGAAGCGGAAGCAATAATGTGATCTTCGGCTTCAAACGATTCAACAGAGTAGCTTGATACTTTAAGAATACCACTCCTGCCAACCAATGGCTCAACTATTGATATTTTAGTCGGGCTATTAGAGTAATCGAATACCACTTCAGCTTCTGACAAGTCGGCATCTTTTATTTCGTCTAGTATTTTTTGAGCGAGCGGATGGCTAGGTCTATAAATATGAGCATCCTCAATATTTTTTCCTAGTTTATAAGGGCCCGAATCAATCTTTTCGTCGGGAAAAGGATTTCTTTTAAGCGTGAAAGAATATTCACTTTCTGAAAATTCAGCATTTTCACCCAAAAAGAATCTAGTAGAATCCCAAAGCCATTGTTGAAATTTATCTAAAAATTGCTGACTTTCTTTAAGATTAAATCTTAATTTCTCATGCACCTCAGCATCGAAGTTTTCTAAAAGCTTTTGTCTAGTATCACCAAGGTTACTTTGAATGCTTTCTTCCATCTCTTGTTGGAGATTATCGAATGCTTGATTGATTTCTTCTTCCGTGCGACAAGATTGATAAATAGAAGCAATTCTTTTCTCAAAATCTACGCCGGATTCAATACTGCCTAGCACCTCATCGCTAGCGCCAAAAACTCCCTTAAATAAGCTAAACTTCTGATCGAGCAGTTCATAGATTCTTTGGTCTGCTGCATTTTTCCTGTTTACAAAATTAATAACCACAACGTCGTATTTCTGGCCGTATCGGTGGCATCTGCCGATTCTCTGCTCAATTCTCTGCGGATTCCACGGTAAATCATAGTTAATTAAAAGAGAGCAGAATTGAAGATTTACACCTTCAGCAGCTGCTTCAGTAGCAATCATTATTTCGGCTTCGTTTTTGAAATAGTCAACAATAGCAGCCCTTGTATCAGCTGTTTTTGATCCGGTTATTTTATCGGTGTCTTCGTTATCATCTAGCCATTGTTTGTAGATTTCTTTTGATTTTTCATCATTATTGGACCCATTGAAAAGAACGATCTTGTCCTTATAACCATTTTCCGAAAGAAGATCGAGAAGGTACTTTTGAGTGATGGTAGATTCGGTAAAGATGATTGCTTTTCTGCCGGCCCCAAGTTCGGTTGTTGTTTCAAATCCCTGTTCGAGGGCAATAAGCAAAGCATCTCCTTTAGAGTTAGTCCATATATTTTTTGCCCAATCTCTATATTTTTCAAGATCAGATTTTTCCTTCTTCATCATCTCAATATCTTCTGCAGAGTATTCTTGTGTTTTCTTTTCGGTGGTTTCATCATCAATTTCTTCCTCATCATCATCAATCCATTCATCTGCTAATTCATCAAGGTTTTCGAAATTGCTTTCAAGATCAGGTATCCCTGTTTCTTCTTTTACTTGCTGTGCGGTCGCTTCTTCAATCAGCTTTTCAAGTTTAAAGACAAGCCCATCAAGTGTACTAGCGATAGCGAAAGATGAAGAAGCAAGTAATTTTCTTAATATTAAAGTCATGAGTTGGCGTTGGCTTGAAGGAAGGGCAAATAATTTAGGTTGCTGAAGATACTCAGACATACCATTATAAAGTTCAATTTCTTGCTCGGTAGGAACATAGTCCTGAGTTAAAGGAATTCTTTTTGTATATTTAATATATTCAAGCACTTGCCTTCTAAGTGTTCTAATGCAAATCGGTTTCAATCGGGCTCTTAAATCGGCAAACATTTCTTGCTTGGGTTCAACTAGGCCAACTTCGCTTTCGTATAAATCTTGCTCCCTAGATAAGCGAGCATAGTTTGACTTGAAGCTTTTTAAATCTCCAAAAACATGTTCATCAATAATACTTACAAGGCCATATAGTTCAAGTAATGAATTTTGCAAGGGAGTAGCGGTTAGTAAAATCTTTGGCGCGTCAACAAGTGAGTTTCTTATTTCTTTAGCTATCTTATTGCTTGTCTTATAAACATTTCTTAAACGGTGAGCTTCATCTATTACTGCCAAGTCCCAGCTTGTCTGTTTGATGTATGGAGATTTGGCTCGAGCAAAATGATATGAAGTGATTATTATTTTATTTTCCTGATTGAAAGGGTTCAGGTTACCTTCTTTTATATATTGGTTGAAGGACTTTGCTTCTAAAATAATAGAGGGCAAGAAAAACTTTTCTTGTAGTTCAGCATTCCATTGTTTTCTAAGACTTGATGGAACAATCAGCAATATCTTTCTTTTTCGTTCAGCCCATTTTTGAGATAGAACTAGTCCGGCTTCTATTGTTTTGCCGAGCCCAACCTCATCAGCAAGTAAGGCGCCTTTAGAGAGCGGAGAGCGAAATGCAAAAAGAGCCGCTTCAATTTGGTGCGGATTCAAATCCACCTGTGCATCTACTAAGGTAGCAGAAAGTTTTTCCAAGCTGTTTGAAGCACATCGCTTAGTAAGTTCATAAGCGAAATACTTAGCTTGGTATTCCGTAATTTTCATAAAATAACCCCTGTGATCTACCTGTATAATAGCACTTAAGAGGAGCTTGGTAAACTATCCCTTTAAAGATAGGTATTAGTACTTGGCAATAATATTCTTAAGCTCTTTGCCAATTCTTTCCTTTTCCCTTGCAATCACAGTATCAAGTGATTCATCGGAAATGATCCTTGCTTCATTCTCTGAAAATTCCAGTCCATGGCTTTCCTCAATCATTCCTTGCATTTTTTCTGCGATTTTTTCTGCTATGCTATCAGGCGATTGTAGATTTTTTTCGATCAAAAACCATTGTTTTAATTCTTCATACAACTTAGTGTAAGCAATCGCGTCGTCATTCGATAAGGTAATATCGTGTTGGTCTTGAATCTTTTGGATAGTTTTTTTAATTTCTTCATCAGTTGGCTCTGAAATATCAAAATTTGGTTTGTTTAATTCGTCCATAACATCTCCTTAATATGACCTTAGAAGGCTCAATATTAGTTTAAGACCTTTCAGCACTGTTATCATAACTCGAAAGTTGAAAAATAGCCACCAAGTTAAAGCTGGAACAAGAAAGCCGGTAAAGAAAATGCGCATCTTGGCTTTGCGATCTTCCTTCTTGTTTTCAACTAAGCTTCTGTACATTCTTTCGTACTTGTCTTTATATCCTTCAACCAGTTTTTTATTAAGGCCCAAATGAGTCATAATTTGTTTGGCTGGATGTTCGTCTGATGATCTTCTCATCATCTCTCGGCTGTTTCTTTGCGAAAGAATGTTTAGGCTCCCTTCCCAAAGAATCTTGCGGTCAATGATTGCCACCTTTTCATGAATCGACCCTGGGAGATAAAAGACTGTTGCTCCCATCTCCACATAATCATTTAAGGCGCTTTTTATTTCAGGTCTTACAAAGTATTCATGCTCTTCGATTGGTCTGGTAAAAATAAAAACATCAACGTTTCTTCTTCTTAACTTTTTGAAAGTATCGGCAAAGAAATCAGAGCGAAATTTGCTGATGAAAGGACTGTAAATGATGACTTCCTTGTCGGCATCGAGCACGTCTTTGACGAAAGCTCTGTAAAAAGTCTTTTCGTTGTATATCTCTCTTTCTTGCGGTTTATTTCCTTCGCTTTGTTTGTGTTCCGCTGCTATCATGGCATCTCTGCGTTTTAGGTAGTTTTTGAATGATTGTGTTTGCGCTGGCATATTGCCTCCTTTTTGATTTTGTTAGTTTGAGTAATCTGGAAAATTAAGGCTCAATTTGATATGATGTGCTTGTATGAAAAGCGAAAATGATAATTTTTCTATAAAACTCGGTAAGAAATTGCGGGAAGTGCGAGAAAAAGCAGGTCTTACCCAATCAGAGTTGGCTGAGAAAGCTGGCGTTAATGCTAATTATTACGCGATTGTTGAACGTGGAGAGAAAAGCATTTCTTACGAGAAGTTACAAAGAATTTTAAAAGTACTAAATATAAAATCGCTAGACATAGATTAAGAATCGTCTAGTTTATTATCGTCAGTTTCGTATATTTGTCTTAATACCGGAGCCCAATCAAGAACTACCTCGAAGAAGGGGTTCCAAAAAAAATCGTCTGGGTCCACCATTCCGAATTTCGCCAAGAAATTACCTGTTTGCTACCGCCAGTTTCTCTTGCTTTTTCAGGCAATTTCCAGAGTAAATCATACTGTTTTTCAAAATCCATTGTTAACTTTCCGTCCAATAAAATGCGGTTCGAGCCGACGGTTTTCAAAAAATTCTTCATTCCGAAGAAATTTTTTGTATTGGCTAGATTTTCTGCTTGGTTGGCCTCAATTATCCAGTTTTTTAGAAGTTCGAGCCAATGATTTCCTTTTCGCTCAAAATCGTTAAGTTTTTGTTCAAAATCGGCTTTTTGCGCAACAAGTAGATTCTTCTTTTGCTTAAATTCATTGAGTTCAATTTCTCCGTCTAAATGTAGGTCAATAAGCCGATTGATCTTTTCTTTAGTGGTTTTCAATTTATTCTTTAGATTTTGAGCGAAAATTCCTGACGAGTCGTTTTGTTCATTTTCCCATTCTTCAACTTTAGATAGATACTTTTCTTTCCACTCGTCAGGAATAGAAACTTTTTGACAATATTCTTGTATTTGACTTGCTAGTGCTTCCTCTCGCAAAAAGTCGTGTTGTTGGCATTTTTGGGTTTTGCTTTTCTTGGTACAACGATAATATATGTATTCTCGTCCACTTGGCTTAGTTTTTCTTTCAGCGGTTATCGTGTAGCCGCATTCTCCACACTTTGCAAAACCCAAAAATTGAAAGTCCTTTTCTTTTGACTTTTTGCGGGGTTTGCCATTATCTACTATTGCCTTTTGAATTTTGTCAAAAAGTTTTTTGGAAATCATTGGTTCGTGAGAACCTTGCATTAGTTCACCTCGATAATAAAACATTCCATAATAAAAGGGATTTTTTAATAGTCCTTGCACAGTGGACAAATGCAAAGGTTCTCCATTTTTGCCAACCAAGCCAAGAGAAAACATTTTATCCTTGATCTGAGTTAAGGTGTGGTTTCCTTCGGCAAAAAACTCCAATATCTTTTTCATTTTATTAAAGGTTATTTTGTCTGGCTCGATAGTCCGTATTTTTGGCTCATTATAGTAACCCAAAGGAGCTTTTGCCGGTAATTCGCCACGCCTTAACTTTTGTCTAATTCCTCTTAAAATGTTTTCTCTTAAATTGTCGGTGTAATACTTGGCTTGTCCAAAGGCAACGCTTAACATAAATTTACCTTGAGGAGTGGTATCAAACCAAAAGGTCGGGAATTTTAGCGAAGTGATTTTTTGAGTGTCAACTAAATAAATAACTTTGCCACCATCAATACTATTTCTTGCCAAACGATCGGGATTCCATGCTAAAATTCCCGAAGCGTTGCCTTTTTCTATTTCAGAAAGCATTTGATTAAATATTGGTCGGCCCGGCTCCTTCGCCGTTCGACTTTCGAAAAATTCTTTAATCACAAAAAGTGAGTTTTGTTTGGCATAATCTCGGAGTTCTTGGAGCTGGGCCTCAATAGACAAAATTTGTCGTTCTTCGTCTTCTGATGACTTTCGACAATAGATGAAATACTTGATCATTTTTCCCTCCTTATATTTTGTCTATTAAATGCTTTCTGAAATTTACCCCGTATCAACTTGTTGATTTACGGGGTTACACCGACAATTAAAATCTTGCCAATTCGCCCGAAGGGCGATAAAACCGTCGACTCTGAAGTATGATTTCATCATACTTTCTGTGCTCTGCACAGGAACCGCATTATTCGGGACAGAAAGCTGAAAATAGAATTTGAAAAAGAATACAATTTACTCTTGCAACTGCCAGCCGAAGCGCGGGCTTTCAGCCCGCGCGAGGCGGCCCCCAAACAAGTAAATACATTATGGTGGTGTGTTCTCGCCCAAGCTCGAACTATTTTTGAACAAAATGAATGCTAATGTATGCGCCGCCGAAGGCGGCGCTACTTCTCTTGCTGGTTTTTAATAATACTTTTTGCGCCAAAGGCGCAAGCGGGCGTTGGCAAAAAGTTTCCCTCCCCACACCCCTTCCTCTTTTTGCCCGCCCGCAAAGGAGCGAGGAGAAAAGAAAGGAGAACGAAACAAGTTTGGTAATATTGTATATTTTATCTTCCTAATATCGCATCTAGCATTTTCGTTCTGGTAATTATGGCGGAAGGAATTAACCCTGATATTACGGAAACCCACATTATCATTTCTGCGCGGGCGATATAATCTGTTTTGCTTAAAACAAGTGTCGCATCACAAATCGGCAAAGAAAACGGATGCGCACCAAAATACGGAACCAGAATAAAATAGAAAACAGCGCTACCAATTAAGACGCCGATAACCGAATAAACAGCCGATAATATTACATAACTTGAAATAATAATGTACGGCTTTATGCCGATTGCTCTTAAAATTCCGATTTGCTTTCTTTTATTCACAATGTCAACATAAATCACAATAAAAACAGTTACTGCGGCAATTAAAATGCCGACAAAAGTCATCAAAATATTGATGCTTGTAAAACTTTCACCAACTGACTTCATTAGTCCTGCTACCTCTCGCCATGTATAGATGTCTCCATCAACATTTTTGCTCCTTATTTGCGATAGAATAGCTTGTTCATTTTTCGGATCATTAATTTTGATAGTAATGTTACTGGCTTTACCATCTAGCGGCGGCATTATATTTTTAAGGGCTTTCTCGGTAATAAATGCCCGTTCGTCAGACGGCAAAAATTTTGTCTGAAAGACCCCTTTTATAGTAAATTCTTTTGCCGTTCCGTTGGTAATCAAATTTACTTTATCTCCAGCTTTTGCTCCCTTGAACGAGAAAGCATTTTGTTCCACGCCTTCGCCGCCGGCGATTTGTCTGCCAATCAGAATTTGGTCATAGTCATCTTCGTCAAGGTATGCTCCCGTAATTATTTTTTGTGAGACATCGGTCACCTCGGCTTCATTTTTGGGATTAATGGCGAGAATTTGCCAACTCCCTGATATCTCCTTATATTTTAACTGAGCTGGCACATAGGTTTGCGCACTTACACCGGTAATCCCATCAATGGAACGAATATCTGATAATACTTTTTCTTTACTAGTAATAAATTCAATCCCAGCTTTGGGAGCAATATAGAAATTGCCTGTCATAGTATTAATTATTTGATTGTTGGTACCTTCGATAATCCCATTGAATAATGAAGAGATAAAAATCAAATTAACAAAAGCAACAGACATCAGGAACAAAATCAGAAACAGTGTCCATTTGCGGCCTCTTTGCAAATATTTCATTGTTAAATAAAAAGGCAATCTAGCTTGACTTTTCATACTAGCCTCCCATCGGAGAGTTGAATTTTGCGGCTTGCATAGACTAGCTCCTCCGCTTCATGTGTTACCATTACAATCGTAATACCTTCTTTCTCGTTCAGATTTTTAAAAATCTCCAATACGCTTTTTGAGGCAGCGGTGTCCAAATTAGCAGTCGGTTCATCAGCAAATATAATCTTAGGTTTGTTTACCAAAGCGCGGGCAATGGCAACCCGTTGCTGCTCTCCACCAGAAAGTTCAGAGGGAAGACGATTTTCTTTATCCTTAAGGCCGACTTTATCCAATAAAAAATTAGCTCTTTTAATTACTATTTTAGAAGTACCGATCATCATTGCAGGGAGCATGACATTTTCCAGAGCAGAAAGCTCTGAAATTAAGGCGTACTCTTGAAAAATATAGCCCAATTGGCAAAGTCGCAGATCGGTACGTTTTTTTTCTGATAAATGGCAAGTTTTTTGGCCTTGAATAATCACCTGACCGCTGTTTGGCGAATCGAGTAACGCCATATGGTGTAACAGAGTTGATTTTCCCGATCCGTTTCTGCCCGTTATCATCAAAAATTCCCCTGCTGCCACCTCCACAGATATGCCATCTAGCGCTTTGATGTCACTATTACCTGAGTGATAAATTTTTATCAAATTTTCAACTTTAATTATCGATTCCATAAATTCATTATACATCAACAATCATGTGAATTGTAGATACTCTGGAAATTTTCTTTCTTTTCTCCTCGCTCCTTTGCGGGCGGGCAAAAAGAGGAAGGGGTGTGGGGAGGGAAACTTTTTGCCAACGCCCGCTTGCGCCTTTGGCGCAAAAAGTATTATTAAAAACCAGCAAGAGAAGTAGCGCCGCCTTCGGCGGCGCATACATTAGCATTCATTTTGTTCAAAAATAGTTCGAGCTTGGGCGAGAACACACCACCAATAAAATACTCACTCCCAGAATGGGTATTTTATTTATGTATTACGAAAGTGGATTTGAACCGAGGAAGGGGTCGGGAAACCTGGGTTTACCGGTAGAGGAAGATACTAGAAACCGAGGGTTTCTGGAGCGAGCCCGCTATGGCATAGCGGAGTGCGAGTAGTTCTAATATCCGCTCAGGTCCACCACGAAAATTACAGCTTTCAGAGCTGTTTTTTTGTATATACCCGAGCGGATGTTAGATCCTTTTGTGTTTTACACTTTTTAAGTTAAGACTATTCGTACCGCAATGCGTCGAGTGGATCGATCTTGACTGCCCGTTTTGACGGATACCAGCCGGTTAAAAATCCGACGAAAATCGAGAAGACTGCAATCATAAGAGTAAAGAACCAAGGAGTAACAAATATCTTTATACTCTCAGCATCGGCGCGACTGGCCAGTGTTGTTAAAATAAGATTAATAATGCAGCCCAGCGAGTAACCAAGTATCATCCCCAATATTCCACCCATCAGTCCAATTATTAGGGACTCTGCCAAAAAGAGTTTGTAAACATCCCTGTTTCTCATGCCCAAAGCTTTAAACAAACCAATTTCCTGTATTCGCTCAAGCAAGCTTATTGTCAAAGTGTTAAATGTGCCAAGAGCAGCAACTATTAAGGCAATCAGGCCGAACGCTGCCAATATCGCTCGAAAAAGAGAAAATACCTGACTTATTTCGTTGACTGTGTCTCCGACGTACTCAGTCGAGAATCCAATATTTTCCAGCTGTTTTCTTACAGTTGAAACATTGTCCTTGTTGTCCACTTTTAATTTGAGCGAAGAATACTTAACGACGTCTTGACTCTTAAGAAAGTCTGCTGTCGTGTAAACAATGGGTGATTTGTTGTCACTTAAAACGCCAACTATTCTAAGAGGTATTGAAGTGGCAACTTTCATTCCGTCAGTTGCTGTAGTCCGAAAATCAGCAGGAACAATGATGTCTAAATTGATTACTTTTCCAATAACGGTATTGCTATCTTCGCCAATTAATGTCAATGCTGCTTGGTTTAAAGAAACTTCGTCTTTCGCTGATGGCATATTGCCTTTGGTGTCGCTTGTTATCCCCGCAATACTCCAATAATCCTGCCCTGCTCCAACAATAATTGTTTCAGCGGTTGATGCACTTTCCGTTTTTTTAATACGCCCAGCTAAGTTTGTTACGGGAGCAATTTTTGAAACATGACCAAAGGAACTGATTTTTTCAATTACCGGATCATCCAGCTTGAAAGTACTAATATTAGCAGAAGGAACGTCAATGGTGGTGAATGCATCAAAATTGGCAACTTGGCTTGTTACTAACTGCTCTAAACCATACCCCAGAGAAACAAGAAATATTATTGAGGAGATGCCGATAGTGACTCCGGTCACAGTTAAAACCGTCCTCAAGCGGTGAGACCATAAGTTTTTTAAGGCAATTTTTGCTATTATTCTTGGTTTCATCTCGCTGCCTCCTGTTCCTGCTTGATTATCTGCTCTACACGATTTTTTTCTGAAGTAGTGATTTTACCATCCTGCATTGCAATAGTCTTATTTGCATACGGCAGATAAGTCATGTTGTGAGTGACCATCACAATAGTTCTGTTTTTGTCTTTGTTCAGGTGCTGCAAATACTGCATTACCTGATCAGCATTATGTGTATCCAAATTGCCAGTAGGTTCGTCAGCAACTATAATTTTAGGATTATTAATCAATGCGCGGGCTAGACAAACTCTTTGCTGCTCACCACCAGAGAGCTGCATTGGCCTTTTGTCTGCATATTTAGTCATGTTTATATCGTCTAAAACATTCATTGCCCTTCTTTTTGCTTTTGCCTCATCTACTCCATCAATATAGAGTGGCATTGCTACATTTTCCCAGACTGTAAGTGATTTCGCCCAATACCAAAACTGATAAACCATGCCAAAATGACGGGCTCGGAAAACCGCTCTGTCCTCTGAGTTCAATTTGGTAATGTCTGTACCGGCCACAATAACCCTTCCCTTTGTCGGCACCTCTAACCCGATAATGTGATGGAGCAGTGTGGATTTTCCCGAACCGGAAGCTCCGTAAATTATGGCGTAGTCTCCAGAATTAATCTCCGCACTCACACCTCTTAATACAGGGACTTTCTGGTCGTCACCAGTCGGATATTCTTTCTCAACATTTTCAATTTTTATTACCGTTTCTTTTTCCATTACCCCTCCAATAATTCTGCATAACTTATTTTATCTCATTAATTCCCAAATATCCTAAACATCCAACCCAAGGACTTCTCAAGAGAGTTGATGATGATGTCTAAGACTGAGTTCTGCATCTTGCCTGTTATCACTGTGGTATCGTCGGAGTTGCCAAGATTACCGGCGCTGTCGTGGGAGATAGCACGAAGATGATAAATTTTGCTTGGTTCCAGCTCTCCCAAGATTACAACATGCGAGTTCGATAGCGCTGTATCCTCTTTACTCTTGTTGCTGTAATCGGTTCCGGAGATACCTTGGGCGTATTCCACCTGACTGGTCGTTAGTTCATCGGTCTCCCAGCTAACAATGACAGAGGCCTTTTGAGTTGTGCCGAAACCGGAGGATTTAACTTCTACGGTTAGGTTTGATACTTTTGGCGGTCTGGAGTCGAGCGGAGTTTTAATCTCTGAGGCAGAATAGGTTGCTTCGTTACCAAACTGATCCCGGCCTGTAACATTAACTGAATATGTTGATTGATCTTCCAAATCCTTGATCCGGAGCACATGGTCTTTTTCCAAATCTGCCTTGGAAGAAATCTTGTTTGCCTTTCCGCTTGCTGAAAAAGTAATATTAGACGAGGTGGGAACATTTGTTTTCCAATAAATGTCATAGGTTGTGGAAGGGGCATCAGCTACCGGTTGATATTGGACATCAGATATTTTAGGGCTGGCAGGAGTGTCAAAATATCCGTCGTTTTGCAAAGTATTGCCGACTGAGTCAGCTCCTGCGACATGATAGTAGTATCTAGTGCCATCAGTCAGTTCTGCTAGGCGAACCGACGTCGCTTTCGTTGTATCAACTGAATAGCTTTCCGTCGTTTTGCCGTATTCTGAAGTTGGACCGTATAGAACTTTGAAGTTGCCATTAGTGGTGGCGGTGACATTTAGAACAATACTGGTTAAAGAGGGATCGGTGGCGGTTACATAGATTGCAGGCGCCAATGTTGTGGAAAATTCAACCAAAGATGGTGTCCTTCCCACATTCCCATCTTTATCGATCGATTCCAGTAAATATTTATAGGTTGTTTGCGGCATCAGTCCCGATACTGTTATGGAGTGAGTTTTTGACAAAACAGCGGCGCTTCCGGTATATGAAGGGTCGTTTTCTTTCCCTTCTTCGTATATGTAAACCAAGGAGTTACTTTCATCGTTAGTTTGCCAATTAGCGACTAACTTATCGGCCGCAGTTTTTACATCGGCGCCAATAATACTGGTAGGGCTTAAAGTTTTAAATGAAATTTTACCGGAAGTATAAAAATTTCCGTCAGCGTCAGTTGACTGAGCAAAATATTGATAATCGGTGCCAGGCGTTAGACCGGTCATTTTGAATTCATGATTTGTTGACGGTGTTATTAAACCTTTGCTTAATGGCGGATCAAAAGCATTGCCTTCTTTGTCTAAAACCTCAAAAGAGGCATTACTGGCTGTGCTTGTGGTCCAATTTAATGAAATTGTACCGGAAGTAACCGTAGGTGTAGGAGAAATGTCTCCCGGATCGGCCGTCTGAAAATCAATTTTTTCTGATTCGTAAGTGTTGCCGTCTATATCGGTAGATGTGATTTGATATTTATAATTTGTCGAGGGTGACAAATGTTTGATCGTAACGGAGTGAGTTATTTCGTTGCCGGCACTCGCCTGAGGTGATATCGAGGGAATTGTCTGGCCGTCTTGATCATAAATGGCGAGCAAGGTTGAGCTTTCTCTATCAGTCACCCAATTAGCCGATAAAGTTCCCGATGTGAATGTCACCGTAGGCCCGGATAAAATATGCGGCGGGTCAGTGTATTTTCCTGTTGGCGTAATTGTTGAGGGTGATGATGCAGCGGAAACCTGACCCAAGGAGTCTCTGGTTTTTATAGAGTAAGTATACTCAACCGATTCCAAGTTGGTTTCTGAGTAAATGGTGTTGTTAACACTGGTTACAGTGCCGACCGGGTCCTCCCTGTCAGAACGATACACGTCATAACCGACAAAATTATCTCCCACATCAGCCGGTTTAGTCCATTTGACTGTAGCAGCATATTCATGAGTGTCACGATTTGAAGCATCAAAAGTTTGGACATTTGTCGGAGCTCCTGGAGCTTCGGAGGAACAGTAGAAATGGACTGAAGCAAAATGGGAATAATCAATATTACCTGCAATATCTTCAGCCACCACATAAAATGTATTATCTCCTTTTTGGGTTGCAAAATGATCGGTTACAGTCGCAGTAGCAGCAGTAGTGTTTGTGTTGGATTCGTTTGGTTCTTCATTAATTGAATAATGGTAACCAGCAATTCCAGCATAGTGAGAAGGGGCAGCCCAAGTGAACCGGAAGGAGTTTTCCATTGCCGGTGCTAGAAACGAAGTTTCCGGACTGGCGGTAAGTGATGTCGGCGCGTTTGGAGCAGTGACTCCATAGTAAAAGTTTACTGTAAACTGCTCGGAAACGTTCCCAGCATTGTCCTTACCACGCAAGTAAAAAATATTTGTTCCATCCTGATATGCAATATCGGATTTAGAAAGAGCACGAGAAGAAGTCTCTCCCGCATCAGTTTCCTGCCAATCGGAATATTCTCCTTCGGAAGCCCCGGTTTTATATTCATAGCTTTTAATTCCTGAGCTATTGTCAGAGGAAGCTGCCCAGGCGAAAGTAAAGTTATTTGTTTTTGTGTAGTTGACCGGGGAAACTGTCGCTGATTCGGGCGCGGTCGGGCTAGTTGCATCATACTTATAAGTAAAAGCATCCCAAACTGAAGAAACATTGTAAGCGTTATCTCTGGTTTTGATTTTGAGATAATAAGTTTGGCCGTCAACCAATCCGGTTGGCACGTAAGAAGTACCGGTTTGCCAAGTACCTTGTGTTTGAGGGTCGGAAGCTGCTGCATCATTACTTGTGCCAAAATAAACAAAATATCCCTCAACACCAGAATCGTCATCAGTTGCGGCCGGCCAGGTAAATTGCGGGGAAGAATGATTATACCAACTTCCTGAATTGGTTTGGTCGGCGATTTGACTACCCCCCGCTTGATTTTTGACTATTAGAGCAGAGGGATTAACGGGAGCGGTATTATCAGTTGCAATCGAAGTTAATTTGATCTCGTCAATCGGCTTACCAAGGGCTTTGTACGAGTTGGCAGCCAGGGGATCGGAACCAATATAGAAAGATCCGCCGACGTCCGGCGCCGCCCAAGCCGGGAAAGTTTTCGAGGCGATTTCTGTCCCGTCCAGCAGTATGGAAACTACGCCGGAGGAATTATTGTAAGTTGTTTTAATAGTATGCCAGGTGCTTTGCGCAAAGGTTTGAGGAGTTGACTGAACCTCATACGACAAACCGTTTTGTGAAATATAAAATTTGAATCGTCCATCGGCGGCATTAACAGAGAGTGACATTGGGTAGGTGCCGGATGTCCTGAGAAGATTTCTTTCCTCGTCGCCTGACCAGGTGGTCCAGCCCGTGCCGTCAATCTGGGTTTTGACAATACGATTGTTGGTATAATCAGCTACGTAAATAAAGCTTGAGGCGGCGTCATAACTGACTGAGTACGGGTTATTGAATTGACCAGTGTCAGAACCGGCGCTCGTACCCCCGAGCGAGGTCCATCCTGTGCCGTCAATCTGTGTTTTGACAATCCTATGGTTGATCGCGTCTGCAACATAGATATATTGACTAGCTGAATCATAAGCAACATCAAAAATACCATTATTGCCAAACTGTCCGTTGCCAGTGCCGAGAGTACCGTAGGTCGTCCAACCAGTCCAACTGCCGTCGAGTTGAGTTTTAACGATACGCTCATTGTTTGTATCAGCTACATATACAAAACCAGTGGCGGGATCAAAATCAATTCCTCTGGGATTAGAAAATTGCCCGACTCCGGAACCACCTGCGCCATAATTAGTGAATCCTGTCCAGTTGGCATCAAGCTTAGTTTTTATAATCTTTGTTTTGTCGGCGTCGATAATATAGAAAAAATCTGTGGCCGGATCATAGTCAATATCAGAAGGAGCACTAAATTTACCCCCGCTATAGGTAGTGTAACCAGTGCCATCAATTTTGGTTTTAACAATGCGAGCATTAGTAGTATCGGCAATATAGTAGAATTCCGTCGCGGAATCGTAATAAAAACCACGCGGTAAATAGAAAGTGCCGTTACCCGAACTGCCGTAATTACCATATTTGGCCCAGTTCGAGCCATCCATTTTTTGTCTCACAATTCTATTACTAATATCTGTTGTCAAAACACTACCGGACGAAGCGTCATAGTAAATGCCATTCGGACCAAGAGTTTGACCAGTATATTTTCCTTTAGAGCCAAATAAAACTTTTCCGGTGCCGTCAATTTTGGTTTTTGTGATCCGACTATAGAGGGAATCATAAGTGTAAATAAAACCAGTGGAAGAATCATATGCCATTCCTCTTGGGGTAACAAGTGAAGTAGAGTAAGTAATCCAACCGGTGCCGTCAATTTTGGTTTTGACAATTCTACTATTGTTTGTGTCGCAAACAAATATATAATCATCGACAGAATCATAATAAATGCCAAGTAAAACATTAAAATTACCGATACCAGATCCGCTCGAACCATAGGTAGTCCAACCTGTGCCGTCAATTTTGGTTTTGACAATTCTCGAATTACCGGAGTCCGTGGCATAAATATAGTCTGAAGCAGAGTCATAATATAATTTATAGAGAGCATTGCTAGCAAATTGTCCAACACCAGAGCCAACAGAGCCGTAAGTTGTCCAACCGGTGCCGTCAATTTTGGTTTTAACAATTCGCTCGTTATTAGTGTCAGCAACATAAATATAGTCAGTCGAGGCATCATAAAAAATGCCCGAAGGAACGCCAAATTTGCCAACGCCTGCACCACTAGAGCCGTAAGTAGTCCAGCTCGTACCATCAAACTTTGTTTTAATGATGCGGTTATTTGATGTATCAGCAATGTACAGATAATCCGAAGCTGAATCATAAAAAACATCTGACGGAGCACTGAATTGGCCTGCTCCGGCTCCGAAGGTACCAAAAGTTTCCCAACCGGTGCCATCAATCTTAGTTTTGACAATTCGGTTATTGCCATAATCGGCAACGTAGATATACTCGCTAGCCGGGTCATAATCACCAACCGCAGCGTTACCAAAAAACAATCCTGTGCTTTGATCACCATTTAAATCATATGGAAGCTGAAATTTCATCTCAATCTCGCCTTTGGCGGTATCAAGGTTGTTAGCGACGGAATATTTTAGAGTTTGTCCGGCGGAAACGGTAACAGCGCCTGTCGTACTATTGTATCCTGGTGTTGTTATATCGGCTGGCGTGCCATCATCGGAGGCGATGCCGGTGCCGACAGAATAATCGGCATTTAGTGACCCGCTATCAAAATTAGCCCGAAATACTTCCGCAGCATGGCCGAAATGTGGAAAGCCAAAAACAGAAAACATCAACATCGCAAAGCCCGCCATGCTAGTGGCCAATACTCCAAAATGCACCTTCCTATGATGAGGATGGGAGTGCCAGGCGTGATACCAACCGTATTTAGCTCGGAGCTTGTTGTGTGGTTTTGTGAATATTTTAAAAGAAGTGCTGGTTCCGCGCTGGACCAGGAATATTTTTTTATCGTGATCTGAGAGTAGTTTAAATTCCTTGGTATGACGACGGGTCCTTTTTATTGATTTGATATGTCCTTTTGACTTGTCCACAACAAAAAGGCCTGCAATTTTGAACGGCTTTACGCTTTTTTCAACGATAGAATTAATCTCCTGCCTCAAAAACCCTCCAATTTATATTGGATATTTACTATATAATAATACATTCTATTAGACTGGTCAATTAAACCAATTTTTGCAAAAATAATGATTGCTTTAATACTAAACAAAAGACAATGTATTTAGATCGACTTAATTTTTAAATATTGTGAATTGCCGTCTACTCATTTTTTTGTTATATTTGAGCCATATGGAAAAGTATGATTTTGGGAAGATTGAGAAGAAATGGCAGGAGACTTGGGCCGGAAATGATAATGCCAAGGGCATTGATTTTGACGAACGGCCAAAACATTACCATTTAGTCGAGTTTCCCTATCCTTCGGGTTATGGTCTTCATGTCGGCCATTGTATGGGATACGGCGCTTCGGATGCCTACTGCCGTATGAAACGAATGCAGGGTTATAATGTTATGTACCCAATGGGCTGGGATGCCTTCGGATTACCGACTGAGAATTTTGCGATTAAAAATAAAACCAAACCTCAAGTCATCACAGAACAAGCAGTTCTTAAATTTAAATCACAGATGCAGTCCCTCGGTTATTCGTTCGATTGGTCGCGAGAGGTAAATACAACCGATCCAAATTATTATAAATGGACTCAATGGATATTTTTGCAATTTTACAAACATGCCATCGTTAATGAAAAATTAGTTGAGGTGGCTGACGATGATACTACAACTCCCCGCCTTGCATATCAAGCAGAAATGCCAATCAATTGGTGCCCGTCATGTAAAATTGGCTTGGCTAATGAAGAAGTTGTAAACGGCAAGTGTGAACGCTGCGGAAGCGAAGTAATTAAAAAAATGCAGAAGCAATGGATGCTTCGTATTACTGCTTACGCAGAAAGATTGATAAAAGATTTAGATACGGTTCTTTATTTGGACAAGATTAAAACCCAGCAAGTAAACTGGATCGGGAAATCAACCGGTACGAATATAAAGTTTAAGATAAAAGACTCAGATCGGAATATTGAAGTATTCACTACTCGTGCCGATACGCTTTTTGGTTGTACTTATGTTGTATTAGCCCCTGAACATGAGCTAATACAAAAGATCAAAGATCAAATATCAAATATCAAGGACGTGGAATCCTACATTTCAAATTCTAATAAGAAATCAGATTTGGAGCGGACCGAGCTTCAGAAAGAAAAAACCGGTATTAAATTGGAAGGCATTAGGGCAATAAACCCGATAAATAACGAAGAAGTTGATATCTGGGTGGCTGATTATGTTTTGGCTTCCTATGGCACCGGCGCCGTAATGGCCGTTCCGGCTCATGACGACCGTGATTTTGAGTTTGCAAAAAAATATAATATTCCAATCAAACAGGTTATCGCACCCATCTTCAAAACAACAGAGGGGCCGGATGCAGTTAGGGAAAATGAAAAAATTGAAAAGAGACCTACTGTAAATGTGATTTTAAAGCACTGGAAAGAAAATAAAGTATTTTGCCTTAATTGGGAAAAGTTTAATTGGAAATCTTTTATCATCGGTGGAATCGATGAAGGTGAAACGGCAGAAGATGCGGCAAAACGCGAAGTAATTGAGGAGTCTGGTTATCAAAATATTAGATCCATTAAAAAGATCGGTTTTACTACAAATGATTGTTTCTATGCAACACATAAATCCGTTAATAGATGCGCAATAACCGAATGTTTCGTTGCCGAACTTGCTGACGATAAATTTATTACTCCAAAGGAAGAGGAAAAAAACTTACATATTGGGGAATGGATTGATTTTGATAAAGTTCCCGAATATATCAATCTTCCAAATAACCAATACTTCTTTAATCAACTTAAAAACGGCGAAAGTGCATATACCAACTATGGCGCGCTGATAAATTCTGGCGAATTTGACGAACTTGGCTCGGAAAATGCAAAAAAGAAAATAACCGAAAAACTAAAAGGTTTAGATGGGGGTGATTTCTCGATAAATTATAAGTTGCGTGACTGGGTTTTCTCCCGTCAGCATTATTGGGGCGAACCCATCCCAATAATTCATTGTGATCCGCCAGCTGGCGGATGTGGGATGATTCCACTTTCTGAGGAAGATCTACCGTTAACTTTGCCTGATGTCGAAAACTACGAGCCAACAAATACGGGTGAATCTCCATTGGCAGCGATAACAGATTGGGTTAATGTTAAATGCCCGAAGTGCGGTTCTAATGCAAAAAGAGAAACTGACACAATGCCGAACTGGGCCGGTTCATCTTGGTACTTCTTGGCTTACGCTATGAATCAAGAATTACGAATTAAGAATTATGGTTCAGGAAAAAATATCTTCGATGATTCAAAAAAAGAGTTAGATTATTGGCTTCCCATCGATATTTATAATGGTGGCATGGAACACACCACTCTCCATTTATTATATTCCCGTTTTTGGCATAAGTTTTTATTCGACTTGGGCAAGGTTCCAACTGCTGAGCCCTACCAAAAGCGTATTGCCCATGGCATTATTTTGGGGCCGGACGGAAGGAAAATGAGCAAATCTTTTGGTAATGTAATAAATCCGGACGATATCATCAAGCAATTTGGAGCTGACACCACGCGCGCTTACATTATGTTTATCGGCCCATATGATCAAGAATCGGCTTGGAGTATGGCGGGAGTTCAAGGGGTGTACCGATTTTTAACCAGAGTCTTCAATAATTTTGCCAAAGTCAAAAAGGATCATACCGACGAAAAAGAACTTCTAGTAAAATTAAATCAATCAATTGCCGGCATAACAGATGACTTGGAGAGCTTTCGTTTAAATACTGTCGTATCTAAGTTGATGGAATTAAATAATACGATTGAAAAAACAGAATTTATCTCGCTTACTTCTTATGAAGTGTTTTTAAAATTACTTTTCCCCGTTGCTCCTCACTTAGCATCAGAATTATGGGAAATGGCAGGTAAAAACGGAAAGGTAGAGATAGAAAAATGGCCCGAAGCCGACCCAGATTATCTTGTTGCTGATGAAATAGAGATTGCTATCCAAATAAATGGAAAAGTCCGCGACAAAGTAATGATAGTGGCGAATATTTCAGATGACGATTTAAAGCAGACAGTCTTGGATTTACCCAAGGTAAAACAAAATTTGGAAGGGAAAGAGATTGTTAAAGTTATTATCGTGCCAAAGAAACTTGTGAGTATTGTCATTCGTTAGTCGTTTGTCTGTAGGGAGGCCCGTAGCGTCAAAAGTCTATCGGTAACGCAGCTGAAGAACGACAACCGATACGGGCTGCGTAACCGCTTGCCGAAAGACAAATCAGGCTTGAATATTGCACCTAATTTTGTTATAGTAATCATCAGATTAGTAAAATAAAGGTTAGAAAATGGCCGAACCAAAAAAACGAACAAATAATTCCAAGCAAGGTATGAGACGAATGCACGACAAAGTTGTCGGCAATAAGATCGCCTACTGTGAAAAATGCCACGAGCCAAAAGAAATGCATAAAGTATGCTATAATTGTGGTAGTTATAAGGGTGCTCAGGTTTTGGATCTTGGAAAAAAAGAATCTAAGTAATTTTACAAGTAAATTTCGTAGTGCGTAGAATGTAGCAGGTCGCGAGTAACCAACCTACTACCTACTACCTACTACCTACTAAAATATGAATCGCCATTTATCACGAATGATTGCAATGCAAACTCTTTATGAATGGGATTTTCGTGATGGCGCCGATCTGAACTCTGTAAAGCAAAGGAATATAGAGGAATACGAGAAAGATGTTGACTCCAATTTTGTGGATTATATTGTTGACGGTGTTTCACATAAGACAAAAGAATTGGATGAGCAAATCGCCGGTTCTGCCCCGGAATGGCCGCTTGAACAAATATCTCTAATTGATAAAACAATACTGCGGATAGCGATTTATGAATTACTAAATTCAACCAATGTACCTCCAAAAGTGGCGATCAATGAGGCAGTTGAACTATCTAAGCAATTTGGCGGAGAGAACTCCTCAAAATTCATAAATGGTGTACTTGGCACAGTGTATGACAACCATAATTTAGACAATAAGATAGTCGAGCATTTAGAGGAAAACGAAGAAAGGAAGGTCAATGACTAGCACAGACGAATTAGAACAAATTATTGGGGTGCAATTTAAGGATAAATCTTTACTCGAGAGAGTATTTATTCACAGATCGTACCTCAATGAACATAAATCTCTAGAACTTGAGCATAATGAACGGCTCGAATTTTTAGGTGACGCCGTACTTGAACTAGCAGTTACGAGGTTTCTGTATGATAATTATGATAAGCCCGAAGGTGAGATGACTAACTGGCGCAGCGCTCTAGTAAAGGGTGAATCACTCTCATTCGAAGCAAAACGGCTTAAAATGGATTCGCTTCTTAAGACCTCACGCGGCGAAGCTAAAAACACAGGTAAGGCACGGGACTTAATACTTGCAAATGCATTTGAGGCATTGATCGGTGCAATTTATTTGGATCTGGGATTTGAAATGGCATCAGAGTTTATTCAAAAAAATATCTGCTACAAAATCGATGATATTTTAAAAAATGAACTTTATTATGACGCTAAGAGCCGGTTCCAAGAGATGTCCCAGGAGAAATTTGGCATTACCCCAATGTATGAAAGCATCTCCGAGACAGGTCCCGATCATGCAAAAAACTTTCTTGTCGGCGCATACTTAGGCAAAGAAAAAGTGGCCGAGGGAAACGGTTCTTCAAAACAAAGAGCTCAATTAGACGCCGCTAAAAATGCACTAGAGGTTTGGGAACAGTTAGTTAAAAAGTATTCTAAATAAATATCAATCTTATAAAAAAGATCCTTGTTGTTCACTTGGATCTTTTTATTTTCGGAGTATTTTTATACTGATTTAATTCCAATCTGTATTTTGGAAGCCCCAATCCAAAAGCCGTTTTGATTCTATCGCTGAGGCATCCGGAGTTGTATGAAAAGTATTTAGGACTATCGAAATCAGTGTGTGACCATCGCGATTAGCAGCGCCCACCAAACAGTGACCTGCCTCTGGGGTAAACCCAGTTTTTACACCAATAGCACCAGAGTAATCTTGAGTTATAAGACGGTTAGATTGTTTCAACTGATGATAGACTGTCTTGCTTGTGTTGCTGGCTGCATATTCTTTCTTGGTCACAATTTCCCTAAAAACTTTGTTTCGAAGAGCATATTTAGTGATTATATATAGGTCGTAGGCCGAAGAAACACTCTCAGCGCTCAATCCTGCAGGATCGTCATAATGCGTGTTAGACATGCCGAGCTCTTTCGCTTTTTCATTCATCTTAGATACAAATTTTGTAATTCCGCTGTCATCCGGGCCATTTATGTGCTCTGCAATAGCGTAAGCGGCGTCATTCCCCGAAGAGATTAGTAGGCAGTTAAGAAGATTTTCAATAGATATTTTTTCACCTATTTTTAAGAATGCAACGGACGGAACTTGACTAGTCGCATCTGAAGAGATTGTTGCAACATCGGTTAGTTCATAGTTTTCAAGAGCAACAATGGCAGTCATTATCTTAGTTGTTGAAGCTATTGGAACTTTTGTGTTCTTACCATATTGAGTAAGGACAACTCCGGAATCAGCATCTATCAGTAAATACTCTTTTGCATTAGCAGTTGCTTTGTATGCGCCCTCTTTAACTTTTGGGCGTGGCAGAATATCGGGTAAACCGATATTGATATTTGGGGCTGCATCCACGACCTTTTTAGCGCCAGAGCGATCCCTAATGATTGCATCATCAAATTTAGCGGATAAGCTATGAAGTCCAACCGAATTAAATAGGAGCGACAATATTATAAACGACTTTATCACCATAAATTACAAGACCAAAACTAATAAATTATATTATGTCCCCTCTTTGGATTTCCCTATATTTTCCGGAGTCAATACCTAAATCGGCAAGCTTTAATTTTCCAATCCGCACTCGAACAAGTTTGACAACCTCAAAGCCCATTTTATCACACATCCGACGAATCTGTCGATAGTAACCAGTCCTAAGGACAGCATTAATTTGGCAGTTGTTTGGAGTCAGCTGCTCTATTTCCACAGAGTGCATTTTCATCAATTTTCCATCAATTGATACGCCACCCACTAATCTTTTTTGAATGTATGAAATTTCATCTTTACTTAAGTTTTTTGTTCTTTGGCTTCGAACTTTTATAATATATTCTTTTTCATGTTCAAATTTCGGGTGCGTAAGTATGTTTGCGAGTTCCCCATCATTGGTTAATATGAGGAGCCCCTCAGACTCTTTGTCTAGCCTGCCAACCGGGTAAACCCTGGTCTTTTTTGGCACCAACTCTAAAACGGTCTCCCTTCCTTTTTCATCACTTGCCGTTGATATTACACCTCTTGGCTTGTTGATTGCATAGTAAACAAATTCGGTTGGGCGGGAAATCTTTTGGTCCAAAAATATAACCTCGTCTTTTTCAGGATCTATTTTTACCCCCAGCTCTGTCACTGTTTTATTATTAACGGATACTTTACCGGCTAAAATATGCTCGTCGGCTTTCCGTCTCGAGCATATTCCTGACTCAGATAAAAATTTGTTTAATCGTGTTAATGCCACAAGTTATCCTAATTAGTCGTCTATTTTCGTTTCCGCATCTTTAAGCTCTTTCCCCTGCGCTTCTTTGCGGAGATTTATATGGACATCTTCTAATTGCTTTTCTGAAATTTGTGACGGAGCACCCATCATCACATCTCTAGCGTCGCCAGTCTTTGGAAATGCCATTGCTTCCCTAATTACATCTTCACCAGCCAAAATAGCACAAATGCGATCGATTCCTCCGGCAATACCTCCATGTGGAGGGGCGCCGTATTCAAAAGCATCTAGCATATGTCCAAAACGCCTTTTCTTTTCTTCTTCTGAAACGCCAAGAAGCTTAAATATCTTTTCCTGAATGTCTCGTTTGTGTATTCGGATTGAACCACCGGCAATCTCGAAACCATTTAACACTAAATCGTAAGCATATGCTCGTACTTTTTCCGGCTCTTTATCAAGAAGGGGTAAATCTTCATCTCTTGGCATGGTAAATGGGTGATGCGAAGAAACAAGTTTTTTATCGGTTTTTGAGTATTTAAACAGCGGAGCTTCAGTTAACCACATGAATGCAAACTCATTTTTGTCATTTTTATCTTTTCTCAGATCCGGTTTATCTGTTTCATACTTCTTCATACATTCTTCATGTGTAATTCGTGGAAATGGTTTGGCTGTAATTTTTGCATTTGGAATTAGTTTTTCAACAATTTCAATCATCATCGGTTCGATTAAATCAAAAACATCATTTTCATCAATAAAACTCATCTCCAAATCAACCTGTGTAAATTCCGGCTGTCTGTCCCCTCTCTGGTCTTCATCACGAAAACATCTTACAACTTGGAAGTATTTTTCAATTCCACCAACCATCAGTAATTGTTTAAACTGTTGGGGGCTTTGTGGAAGAACATAAAACTCGCCGGCATACAATCTCGAAGGCACTATGTATTCACGCGCTCCTTCGGGAGTGGATTTAGTCAAGAATGGGGTCTCAATCTCTCTGAAACTGTTTTTCCATAAATATTCTCGTATCATTTTTACGATATCGTGACGCAAAGTGATGTTTTTTGCCATTCGCTCTGTCCGGAGGTCTATATAGCGGTATTTCAATCTGAGCTCTTCATCTATACCTTTTGTGTCTTTGTCGACTTCAAATGGAGGTGTTTTCGCTTCATTTAATACTTCTAGCTCTTCTGCTTCCATCTCAACTGTGCCAGAAATAAGGTTTGGATTAACGAGCTTCTCAGGCCGCGCTTTAATTTTTCCAGTGACAGAAACAACCCATTCCGGACGGAGACTCCCGACCTTGTCGTAGGCCTTGCTTCCCGGTACAAATACAATCTGCAAAAGCCCTGTTTTATCGCGAAGATCAATAAAAACAATTTTTCCATGGTCGCGTCTGGTATGAACCCAGCCACTAACCTTTATGCTCTCACCAATTTTCTTTGTTGTTTCGTCAATGTAAATTCTTTTCATACTTCCTCATACTTTCTAGCTTCTAAGCTTTGCTTTAAATTCAAGTTCAATTTTCTTTATTGTTTCATTTATTATTTCGTCTGCTTCCTTGTCAGTCATCGTCCTATCCATTTTTTGCATATAAATATGATAGGCCAAGTTTCTCTTATCTTTGCCTAATTTATCCGAGCTAAATTCATCAAAGAGTTCTACTCTATTGATTAGTTCTGAGATAGCATAAACCGATTCTTTAATTTGATCTGACTTGATGGTTTTATCAACTATGAATGCTAAGTCTCTGGTGACAGAAGGAAATCTAGACACCGGACGATAGGTCGCTTTCTCTTTTGGTAGGGCCAGTGCCAAGTCTTCTTCATTAATATTTACCTTTATTTCTGTTAGAGAAAGCTCAATATAATATGCTTCTCCCTTTCGGATTTTATACATAGAGAGCTCATCTTTTGACACTTCTTTAGGATTCCAGATATTTGCTTTTGCTGTAATGATATTTTTTAACGACAGAATAGCTTTTTCAATTAAATCTTTGGCGTTTTTACCAGCAGTAATAATTCCCAAGTATGTCTCCTCTTTGTTGCCTTTAAATACATGACCAATTTCAAAGAGAGAGACCTGATCAAAGGATGGGTTTTTGGCTACTGATTTTAATAGTCCTCCTGCCAAGCTGTTTCTTAGGTACTGGTATTCAGGTTGAATTGGGTTAGTGATTTCAACCAATTCTTTTTTAGGTAAGTTTAAGTTCTTAATATCTTTTTCTGACAAGTACGGATAATTCATTGTCTCAACAAAACTATTGGCTATCAAAACATTTTTAATTGCTTCTTTGTAATAAAAATCTGATTTTTTAGGAGAAGTCGTTTTTGGAACAGGAATTGGTGTGATTTTATCATACCCATTTAATCTTGCTACTTCTTCGGCTAAATCCTGCCAGAATTCAATGTCGTGTCTCCATAGCGGAACTGTTGCTGTGCCGTTGCCTATCTCAAAGCCAAGATTTTTTAAGTAATGATTCATCTCTTGATTTGACAAGTTTAGTCCGGTCAATTTATTTATTTTAGAATATTCAATTTTGAGTGTTTTGTGATCTGGGCGCTTGCCTTCTTTAGCAATTCCGGAAAGAATACTTCCTCCGGCTATCTCATTTATTAAATGTGCAGCATTGTTTAAAGCGTATTCGACACTTCCGGAGTCAATTCCTCGCTCAAAACGGTAGCTCGCTTCAGATGGCATACCAAGTTCTTTCTTGCTTTTTCTAATACTCTTTCTATTAAACTCAGCCGACTCTAGGATAATACTTGTGGTAGAGGCAGAAACTTCGGAGTTGCGTCCACCCATAATTCCGGCGATTGCAACTGCCTTCTTGGCGTCAGAAATTACCAAATCCCCTCTTAACACTCTTTCTGTTCCGTCTAGTGTGGTAATTCTTTCACCCTGCTTACTTTTTCTTACTATAATTTTCTTGCCTTCAATTTTGTTAGCGTCAAAAGCGTGAAGTGGTTGCCCCAAATCAAACATAATGTAGTTTGTGGCATCAACAATGTTGTTAATCGGCTTTTGGCCGATTGCAATCAAGCGATCCTGTAGCCACTTTGGCGACTCTGCCACTTTAACGTTCTGTAAAACTCTGGCCATGTACTGCGGACAAAGCTCTGTGTCAGCAATTTCAATAGATAAAATGTCTTTAATCTTGGTTCCCGACATCGGCAAAGTTATCGGCTTTTTACTTAACTGTTTGTCTGAAAAAGCTGCAATTTCTCTGGCGATACCTATGTGAGATAAACAATCACCTCTGTTCGGTGTCACCTCCAACTCAAAAACTGCATCGGTTGAAAGGTATTCGCTGTAAGATTTACCGACTTCATAGTCTTTTGGTAGGTCAACAATGCCTGAGTGATCATCTCCAAGTCCCAGCTCATCTAGTGCGCAGAGCATGCCTTCCGATTCGACTCCCCTTATTGCGCTTTTTTTAATCTCAAAATCTTGAAGTTTTGCTCCGACTTGCGCTAATGGGGCGATTTGGCCTTCATAAATATTTGGTGCGCCGCAAACAACTGTCAATTCTTTTTCTCCGTCAAAAACTGTGGCAATCTGCAGCCGGTCAGCATTTGGGTGCTTCTCAATTTTCAATATTTTAGCGACAATTACTTTCTCATCCAATCCAGAAGTAACAGAATCAACTTCGGTTCCGGTGACATTTAACTTCTCCTCTAACTCGGAGGTGGTTAAATCGAAGTCCGCATAGTCTTTTAGCCAAGATAATAATACCTTCATACTTTTTCCTAAAATTGTTTCAAAAATCTAAGATCCGAAGAATAAAATTGACGGATGTCAGGAATGCCATATTTAAGCATTACAAGGCGGTCTATGCCCAGTCCAAAAGCAAAACCTGAATATTTGTCCGGATCAATCTTCATATTTTTAAGTACTTTTGGATGAACCATACCTGAGCCCAAAACCTCAAGCCACCTGCCATTATACTTAACATCCACATCCATTCCCGGCTCAACAAACGGGTAGTGATGAGGCCTAAAACGGACTTCTATGCTGTCGCCATATATTTTTTTCAAGAAGTATTCGAGCGTCCAGAATAAATGACCAATTTTAACATCTTTATCTATATATAAACCCTCTAACTGATAAAAAGTAGTTTCATGTTTTGCGTCGGTCGCTTCATTGCGATAACATCGGCCCGGTACAACAACCTTAATTGGCGGCTTATGATTTTCTGCGTACCTGACTTGAGAGTTAGATGTATGGGTTCTGAGCAATTTTCCGTTCTTTAGCCAAAAAGTGTCCTGAACATCTCGGGATGGGTGATCGTCTGGCATATTTAAAGCGTCAAAGTTATACCACTCTGTTTCGGCTTCAGGTCCTTCAAACACATCGAAACCAATGCCCTCAAAAATACTGACGATTTCTCTCATATAACTGGTGATGGGATGTAAATTTCCTTTATTCATTACAATTAATTTCCTTATATCTTTTTCTGTTTATGTGTAATTCCCCTGTTTGTCTGAAAGAAAAGTTCTAATAGAACTACTGCAATCAGGAGTGGAATTCCAACCCACCAATCAAGCAACCGCAAACCTTTCAGTAGAAGTAAAAGCGTAAGAGCGGCGGCGAACAAAAACCCTTGTCTGACTGACGGCCAAAAGTAAGAATTTATCGCTTTGTCTTTAAAGTACTTAATCTTTAAATAATATATAACAATACTAGCTATTCCAGCAACCGCAAAGCAAAAGGAGATGTAAAAATTGATAAATGCACTTTGGCTAGCTTGATAGGGATTGTAATTAAAAATATCCAGTACGGTTGACGCAGCTGCAAACAGGGTTACTGAAAAAAGAAAAAATAAATTTCGAATCAACATGATTTTAAGTTATAAGTGAATAAGTAGTAAGTAAATAAGTTGCTTATTTGTAATTAGTAAAAATTTGTAATCGATATTATCGCTTGGTTTCTTCAATTAATTTATCAATCTTGCTTGCCTCTTCCTCGGTATAGTCGGGAACAAAATGAAACTTTGGAATTCTTCGCAATTCTACTCTTCCTGAAAGTGATTTTCGGATCTCTTTGCTTTCCTTCCTGCATAAGTCTGACGCTTCCTTTGTCTGGTCAAGTGCAGAGACCCAAACCTTAGCGTAACTCAAATCTTTCGATACTCTGACCTGCGTGACAGAGATAAATAAATCGGGAAAAAGCTTTCGCACTTCAAGCGACAACTCATTTTTTATTAATTCATCAATTTTATCCATTCTAGAGACAACCATAAACATATTCTAACAAAATATTGCGGTTTTTGCTACTATAAATGATTTAAAATTGCAGTAAAATCCAGTTAGTATTATAATAGTATTATGATAGATATTGAAAAAGTTAATCCGGCTATCAGAGTTGGTTTATTAATTGTCGTGATGGCGGGCGTAGTTTACGGCGGATATTATTTTCTATTCCATCCTATTCCGGTTAAAGTGGCATCTCAAAAAGACGATATTATAATTGACAAGAAAAATAGCCCTTCTGACACGGCAAGATATACAACCACAACAAATAAAGCCATTATTAAGGATTACATAACCAAGACAGCCAGTTCATTGAAAAAGAAAGAGGTAAAGAAAAATCCTGCCAATTATTTAATTATTGACAAAATCGGCGTTTCCGCACCTCTTGAATCGGTTAAGTTTGACAGCGAAGGCAACATGGCTACACCGTCCGGACCGAATGTCGTTGCATGGTACAGCCAAGGTGCAAAAATTGGTTCTGTTGGAAATGTTGTTATCTCCGGCCACAAAGACACCGAGAAGGGAAAGGCAGTTTTTTACCGTCTTTCTGAATTGAATGTTGGCGATGTTATTATGGCGACAAATGGTGCCGGCAAAGGATATAAATATATAGTTGATTCAAAAAATTATTATCCGGCAGATAATTTTCCCTCTAAAGAGATATTTTCAAACGGTGCAGCGGCCCGACTCAACCTAGTCACTTGTTCTGGCACATATAATCGCGTAACCAAACAGTATGATCAAAGATTGGTAGTCTCGGCAATTCTGGCCAAATAAAAATTATACCTAATCAAAAAAACCAGCCGAGTCAAAAGACGGCTGGTTTTTTGATTACTATATTTACTTTTGTCCCCCCGTCATTGGCGGACCGGCGGGTATAATAGTAACTGATGCGCTGCCTAGAGCCGTAACTGGCACCCCATTGTAATAGCCAGTAACTAAAGCATCACTTGTCAGTGCCATAGTTGTAGAGCGGCTACAGGTATATTGCCATGTTTCGGTATTTTGGAGCATCTTGTCGCTATTTACATCGCCGCTAACATACGCAACGGCTGGACACTGCTTGTCTGTGATGCCAACCTGTGAAAGCGGAACTGAGCTCGGATTATTTACGGTATAAGAAAAGGTAATATCGCCTCCGCCGATTGGCACTCCTGTCGGAGAGACGGAAACTGACAATCCTATTTGTGGTGTTTGTGCATTATGCAAGAAAATACAGTAAGCATTATCCCCTTTAGTAATAGAGAGACTGCTTACCTTATGATTTGGAATGTCAACTACCCCTGCTAGAGCGCTATTTTGAGTGCACTTAATGGAAGAAAGAAAGTAACCGTTTTTGGGGGTTTCGGTTACCGAATATGCTCCGTCTGACAAAGCGGTATATTGGTGAGATCCAGTCTGGTCTGTGGACAACGCAGGACTGGAAGTAGGGCCGGTAAGAGAAAATCCAAAGCCGGAAAGCAAGCTATTGGCCGTACCTCCATCAATGTCGGCGACACCGTCATTATTGGTATCAATTTGCGTTTGAATAGTAATGGTGCTACTGCACATTGAAGAATATAGATTGGCAAGACTAGTACTCATGGTGCTAAAGTCCGTCGTGATAATGTCAGTGGTTACACCCATCGGAACCGGGCTCGGAGAGACATTGGGACCGGTAACTTGTTTGAAGTTATCAACATTAGCTTCTGAGCCAATTGCAAGACCGAGAATCTTTGTGTTACCGGCCTTTATAGTGTTTGCCACAACCACGGCGGCCGCTAATGCTGCATCATAACTATTTTTTAAAATGGCCCCATCATAATATTCATTCGGTACTCCATCAGAAGCCAAAATTATTAGGTTACCTTTTGTCGGGCGGGGATCAAAAGTGGAGGAAGATTTTATTAGAGCATCCTGCCAATTGGTGTTTGAGCCAACTACCGGAGCCAGACTATCAATCTTGCTTTTTACCTGAGCACTGTCATCAGTAAAAGCTAGTTCAATTTTGGCCACAGTATTGAAAGAGACAATAGAAAAGTTCGCCGAGTTTGGTGCAAATGCATCAACAATACCCTTGACCGCAGTCTTCATCTGGGTCATTTGGTCGACAGTAATACTATTAGAAGTATCTATCACCAATGATATATCCATTCCACAGGTATTTGTTGTGGTAATAGCGGGGGGCGTGCCGTCAGCGGAGATTTGAAATTGTGTATTTTTGTTATTTCTGAGCCATACAGTGCAACTAAAAATCATTACAAATATGAGAGCTAAAGGAGCGATAACTTTAATTTTCTTAGTATACTTCATAAATAGACCTTGTTATTTTATTAGTTCTATTATACCAATCCATCTAAAGTAAAAGCAATTAGCCAAACAGAACTTTGGTTTACTAAAATTCCTCTGCGCTTCAGTTTTATATTAAAGGCATAATTCTTTAAAATGAATGAACCCCGACACACATAAGCATCGGGGTTCGAATATCGTCCGCTATTTCAGGACGGATGAGCTAAGCAGCGCGTTCCACTAGCTCGCGGTAGTGATGAACCTTCCTATCGCGCACAGGAGGACGTTCCTCCAGTGTTCCAGTGGTCCCTCGGTCAATGGCAGTGAACAGGTAGATGACTGCGCGGCTCCCTCCCGGAGCAATATGGCCAAGCTTAATGCCATTGGCCTTCTGCTTGAGTGCAGCCATTAAGCTCTTGGCCTCCGCTTTGAGCCGATTCTGCTCATGCTTGTCGCCGGTCTCATGTGCCATACGATGCACGGATACCAGTTCGGAGTAGAGCTGCTGGCAGTACAAGATCTGCCGATCCCGGCCGAACTTGTGGATCCCGCACCAAGTAATTCTCCCCGGCGCGTCCTTGCTCAGGTCGCCAAGCTTGTCTTTCAGGTACAAAAGCTCCCTGAACGCATCGTATGCATCGGCATGTGAGCTCTCTTGGCCGATAACAACCTTTGCGAGACTTGACCAGTATACTAACCAGTGCTTCATCTCCGGTCTTGCTTCCAAATCGATTTCTGTCTTCTTCGGCATATTGCCCTCCCTCATCATCCTTAGTAGAAACCGACAATATTATAAAACAATAAATTATTTATGTCAATGCTATCGTTGTGTTTCAATAGCTTGGAAACACCCTGATAAAATTAGAAGTATGTATAC
>CAYQPT010000007.1:0-4654 GCA_964419835.1 uncultured Candidatus Saccharibacteria bacterium
GGATTATAGGAAAATTAGCACCGCTCTGTCCTAAAAGCAAGAGCTTTAACTATAATTATAGCACTATTCTGCAACGAATTTCTTGGTTTCGGGAAAAGCGATGTCTATGATTTCCTTAGCGACATCTCTTGGCTTGCCTTCATAGGGAAAGTGATGCATAAAAATGCCCGGGCTTACATTAACCTCAATAATTATATAGTTTTGTTTTGTTTGTTCTTTTGTTATATCTCTCGAAAGGAAATCAACTCCCCCGTAAACCAGTCCGGGGATAGATTTGATTGCCTCCACTGCTATTTTTTTCACAGAGGGATGCACCTTATCTGTGCAATCGATACTATCACCGCCGGTTGATAAATTGGAGTTTTTTCGGAGGAATATTCGTTGGCCTTTTTTTGGGATTGAGTCCAAAGTGAGTCCCCGCTCCTTCAGCATTCTGCTGACCATCCCGTCGATCTTTATCTTAACCAGTGGCTTTGAATGATCAGAGTAAGAGTCATCCTTCGCCCGTCTTGGATCGCTGTTTTTGGCCTTAATCAGTTCCTTTATGGAATTAACCCCATCCCCAATAACATTGGCCGGAACCCGATTAGTTATAGCTAAAACTTTCTCCCTAGTCGCCACTATCCGATATTCCGTTCCTCCTTCGAACATTTCTTCAACTAAAATTCTTTTATATTTTCGCTTAATCTTATTCCAACATTCTATAAAATCCTCTTTTGTCCTTATACCGGTAAAAACATAATCGCCGTGAGCTCCTCCCGTAGGTTTTAGGACAACCGGTTTACTCATTTTGTTAAAAAATTCTAATGCTTCTGAGAGTGAATTTGAATTAAAGTCGTTGCCCTTGGCAATTGATATTCCACGCATATCCAAAAAAGATTTCGCTACATCCTTGTGATTACATATCTGATGAGCTACAGAGCTTGTTAGGGAGGAGAATTGGTAAAAAAAATACTCCTCATGATCACCAACTTTCAACAGAATAACTTTTCCTGGGTGAATAGGGATTACCTCAATGCCCCTTTTTTTTGCTTCAGCGGCAATTATCGCTGTTGATATAGAAAAATTTTTCATATATGCCTTAGTTATTTTTTAGTCCTGCAGAACTATTAATTTGTAATGCTTTTTTTAGGCAATATCTAATAATCTCTTCAGCGATCAACTTTTTTCTCGGCTCGTTATCAGTCTTAACGCTAAAAGCATCGTTTGATTCAATAAAGTAATATTTATCACGATTTTTAATAAAATCAACGGCAATAATTTCTGCTCCTACATGCTTTGCGTAAGAGAGTGCTAGCTTTTTAAGTTTGTCATCTGGCTCGAAAAAAGTGGCTGATCCGCCTTGGCTAGTATTCGCCCGAAATTCTCCATCTGTTTTATTATGACGAATTATGCCTCCTGGCACGGATTCTCCAACAACATAAACCCTGTAATCTATTATCTCGTCTAAACTGATGAATTCTTGTATAAGGAAATCTCCACCGATTGTAGTCTTCTCTTCTAGTTCAGTTTGGCCAGTAACCTTGAACACATCCTGTCCCCCAAAAGAGTAAGCGGACTTAATGACGACGGGATAACTCAATGGTTCAATCGATTTATCTTTATCACCATCTTTGAGCAGAATTGTTTTTGGCACATTCAAACCACACGCTTCCGCATATTTTATCTGGGAAAATTTATTTTTGAGATCTTTTATATTTTTTGTATTTCCAACATGCGGAACTTTTGTTTTTTCAACCAAATCAATATAAAAATCAACTTCCTTATCTAAAATTTCTTTTCCAAGACCAGAAATTCTAGGATATAGCACATCTACTTTAGTATCTTGGTCATCTAAATCAGATGATAAATTTATTAGTTTTAATTTATATTCAAATTTCTCTTCTAACTCTTTAAGTACTTTTATACTAGGATCATTATGTGAATCCCTGGTTACAATCCCGAGAGTAATCATATTAATACCCAATTAAAAATTAATTCTGATATAATTTAAGTGGCTTTCGTACGGCCTTTATGCTTTGACAGAGACGGTGGTTATTTGGTATAAAATAGCTTGCATGCCTACACAAGAAAAGAAAATTGAATTCAAGGATCTACAGAAAAGACTGCAGTCAGACAAAAAACTCTCGAATTATTATTATCGCGGAGAGAGGACTTTTGTTGTTGTCTCCGGTATGAACTCCGACTCTTTTAATTTATCACAAGTGGTGGGTTTAAACTACTACGAAGAAAGAATGCTATTCCTCCTTTTTCTGCTGAAGTACAAGAGAACAAAAATGATCTATGTCACTTCCAAAGGCTTCAATACCGACCTTTTTGATTACTATGTCGACCTTGTTGCTGATGACGAAAAAGAAGCAAGAAAAATGAAGTCCAGACTTACTCACATCGCTGTCAACCACGAAACAGATAGCGCTATTCCACTAACCGATCGTCTTCTCGCCGACAAAAACGCCCTTAGGGAGATCGTGGAACACATATCAAACAAGAAAACCGCGGTTTTACGGTGTTATTTTCCAAGTAAAAGCGAACGAAAACTAGCAGTAGAGTTGGGAATCCCGCTCTTCGGATCAAAAGAGAAGTTCGATTTTATCGGTACTAAGAGCGGTGGCAGAAAAGTTTTTCGCTTAGCGGGTCTAAATGTAATTCCAGGTTATAGCTATTTGGAAAATTTTTCAGCTCTTTCTGAAGCCATGGCTAAATTAATGAAAAATTACCCTTATTATAAAAAAATGGTTATCAAGTTAAATGAAGGAGCATCAGGAAGAGGTAATTGTGTTTTTAATGTTAAAGACTTTCTGAAAGAGAACGACATTGAGATCTCAATAAACACAAATGTTGAAAAACTCGCACAGACTATCAAGAAAAATTTTAAACAATACTTGAGCTTCCAGCAATCGGGAGAGGAATCAGTAAGTTACATTCGAAAATTTAACAAATTGGGTGGAATTGTTGAATTGTTCATCGATGGAAACATTAAGTTTTCGCCGAGTGTTCAGGTCTCTATTTCAGCTTCAAATCAAGCGAGCATTGTATCGACACATGAACAGATTTTAGGCGGACCAGATAAGCAGAAATACCTAGGATGTTCCTTTCCGAGCTTACCTTCACATAGGAAATTAATTACCTCGGAAGCAAAAAAAGTTGCTGACTGGATGGCGAAAAAGGGAATGATAGGTCATTTTGGCATCGATTTCATCGTTGTGAAGAATGAGAACTCAAATAAAATAAAAACCTATCCGATTGAGATAAATCTTCGCAAAGGAGGTACCACTCATCCGTTTCGAATCGCATACTATTTAACCAGAGCGAGATACAACAACAAAGAGGGGCTTTTGAAATGTGGCAAGGTACCAATTCACTATCTAGCTATGGATCTTATTGAATCTGATAAATATTGTGGATCCGATCCGATGAAATTGGTTCGATTAGTCAGAAAAAGCAAAATCAGCTTTAATGAGAATACCAAAAAAGGAGCTTTAGTTTACATGCCTGGACTCGTCCAAAAATATGGCAAGTTTGGCGCTATCTGTATAGGCCATAGTGATGAGGAAGCAAAAATTTTATATAACAAAATGATTAAATTGATAAATTCAAAGGTGGAGCGCTTGAAATAGAACTTTTGTTATTTTTCCTTCTTACCTCGCAAATAATCGGCTGCTTCCTCTGGCGCCATTACATTGATAACTACCTCACTTCCTAGCTCAAAACCTCCGAGTGTTGAGACTCTTGGCACTATTTCAAGATGCCAGTGATAGGAAGCTGATTGTTCTAAAATTGTCGGCAGGGTATGTATAAAGAAATTCAACGGCGGATTCTCAAGCGTTTTGTCAATCGCATAGAGAGCTTCCATCATCGCGCTGGCGAATTCTTTCATGCTATTTTCAGAAGTTTTTTCGAACTGGCTCTCATGTTTTTTCGGCAATACCCATGTTTCAAATGGAAATCTAGAGGCAAAAAATTCAACCGCTAAAAATTGGCTATTCTCAAACACGATTCGAGTTTTCTCTTTCAACTCATGGGTTATCATGTCGCAGTAAACACAAGCGCCGTTTATTCCGTAATATTTTTCTGCACCATTCATTTCCTGTCCAACCAGATTGGATATAATTCCCGAAGCAAAAATCTGGGCATGCGGGTGGTCGATTGAAGCACCGGCTTCTGCGCCGTGGTTATAAATCGGCATTATCGACACAACCTTCTCGTGTTCAGCCATCCAAACATATCTATCTCTTATCGCCTCCAACATTTCAGCCGCTAATGGCTTTGAAAATTTGGGAAGTGAAGTTTCATGGTCCTTAATAACCACTACTTCATGATCACCAACCGACGGCCTTGCACGATAGAAACCCTTTTCCGGATAAAAACTTCGTACGCTTTTTTTGGTTTCATCTTCAATAAATGCAGGGAACCGGTTTTCAATAACATAGATATTCTCTGTGCTCGCCTTTCTTATTTTTTCATTTTGCTTGTAACCCTCAGAGTCGACGCAAAAAGGGCAGCTCTGTTTTTCTGCAACTTTTACGCTCTTAGGAATAACAAAGTCTTGCGGTCTTTTTGCTCTCTCCGGAGCAATCACGACCCAATCGCCAGTTATAATATTTTGTCTTAGTTCTGGCACAAGCCCTCCTTTTAGTCGGTAATTTTCATTTTT
>CAYQPT010000007.1:4754-35829 GCA_964419835.1 uncultured Candidatus Saccharibacteria bacterium
GCAGCGTCATCCGGCTTTGGACATTCTTTTAATTTGCAGGTGATCCTAACAAGCTCCTGCATTTGTTGCTTATCTGCCCTACCATATCCCGTCAGCGCTTGTTTTACCTGTAGCGGAGTATATTCCGCTACTGGTAATCCGTGCTTTTTGGCGCAAATTATTGCCACTCCGCGCGCCTGAGCCACACTCATGACTGTTTTTTGGTTTTTAAAGAAGAATAAGTCTTCGATCGCCATGCAATCGGGCTTATTCTTAATAATTATATCACACAAAGAGTCGTAAATTTTCAAAAGCCGGTCAGGAAGCGGCAAGTTTGCCTCTGTCCTGACACAGCCATATTTTAAAGGACAGATTTTCCCTTCTACTTTTTCAATTAGTCCCCAGCCAAGAAGTCCCGTGCCGGGATCAATACCGAGAATCCTAATGGATTCATTTTTCATTTTACATTTTTCAATTTTCATTAAATTACCAATTACCAGTGGGCCAAGTTTTTAAATATTTCAAATTAAAATTTTAAAATTGAATTTAAATTATAAATTTTTAAATTTTAAATTGTATTTACAGATTTAAATTACTGTAAACATTCGAGACATCATCCAAATCATCAATTTTGTCGATAAGATCAAAAACAGACTTCTTTTTGTCCTCCGGAAGATCAGTTAAATTCCCCGCAATTTGAGTAAACTCGGTTGAGTCTATTACTATGCCGGCGTCTTCAAGCGCTTTTTTAACAGGATGGAGAGATTGAAATGTCGTTTCAACCACATACAAGTTTTCTTCTTTTTCAAAATTTTCTGCGCCGGATTCAATAATGGCTAGCTCCAAATCTTCACCCTTAAGCGAGTTTTTATCCTCTTCGATAATAATCTGGCCAATTTTTTTAAACTGGAACGCTACACTGCCAGCCGTGGCAAGAGAGCCGCCCGACTTATTTAAAAGCGCCTTGATTTCACCTAAGGTGCGGTTTTTGTTGTCAGTTAGACACTCTATTAACATCGCTACGCCGAAGGGCGCGTATGCCTCATAGATAACTTCCTCGATTTGAGCACCTCCGCCTTCACCAAGCCCTCGTTTTATGGCGCGTTCGATATTGTCTTTTGGCATACTTGCCGCTCTGGCAGTCTCGATTGCCATTCGAAGCGATGGATTTGTTGCCGGATCGCCGCTTTTCCCATCACGCGCTGCGATTGTGACTATTTTTGCAAGTTTAGTAAAAACTTTACCGCGCTTCGCGTCAATCAGCTCTTTCTTCCGATGAGTTGTAGCCCACTTACTGTGTCCGGACATGTTAACTCCTTTGGAGTTAGAATTAAGAATCTAGAATTAAGAATTATGGAATAATTGAAATTCATCTTGCATGATTCATAATACATACTTCATAATTCTGACTTTAGTCTATCCTCATAGGGCTCTTTTTTCAACCCACTCTGGAAACATCATCGTTAATATGGTATTTTTTGGCCGGAGGTGACGGATCAATGACTGTACAAAGAGTCTATATCGGAGATTGCGAGAAGTGCAGTCGAACACTCGACCTGAAGATGAACCCCGAGTTCTCGGCTGCACCTGGCAGTCTTACACCCGAGTTCATCTTGCCCTCCCATAGCGACGGTACTGGACGCTGTGTGGGCAGCGGTCATGCACCACAGAACGCTCGAATGAAGGGCGACCCGATTGGGTCAGGAGATTGCGAAGGAGACTGCAAATGATCGAGATGGAATGGGATGATGAATTCCACCCGCCAGGGGTACATGAGCAAGCAGCCGTGATATCTGCTCACTACAGAAAACCCCCGATTGGGATCTTCCGATTTTTACAGGATTACCGGCGGCTCCGAAGAAGCAGCGAGGAGTTTGACCGGTTGATGCGACAAATCGGGAGCTGGAAGCTTGGACCCTTCCGATTCTGGCGAGCTGCCTTATCAAGAACAGCACAACATATGGTGCTGAATACCTATCCAGTCGGTTACGGCCGACTATCGACAGCCGATCATGTTATGTGCAACTTCTACATATGCTGAACACGAGACATGATTCGGCCGCTCAATGGGTCCGGCGCTGTTGCCGGACTCATTTCCTTATTATCCCATCTTGATTCATAATAAACTCAACTGTCCCATCCTTGTCTGTACGATATTGTTGTATATTTGCTTTTTGCAATAAATCTAGTATTACGGCGTGCGGATGACCATAATTATTTTTTGCGCCGACTTCAATCACGGCAATTTTTGGCCTAATAATATCGAGAAGGGTCTGGTCAGTGCCGTTTGTTGAGCCATGGTGGGATAGTTTTAATACCTCTGACTGAAAAATATTTATTGAATTATTTTTCAAATAATAGTCTAGCATTAATTTTTGCTCGCCTATTTCAAGGTCACCAGTAAAAAAAGTACAGTGAGTAAAATAGCAAAAACGCGCTACTTGTGAAGTGTTATTTAAATCGGCGCTGACTTTTTTGCCGACATATTTTTTACCCGGCCAGATAAATTCCAGTTTTCCCTCTGGAAACAGGTTGATTTTTTGACCGACTTCCGGAACCTCGAGAATGATATTTTTCGATTTTACTTTATTTAAAAATTCTTTGTAAATATTTGATTCGTAATCAACCCCAGAATAATAAATTTTGCCGATTTCATAGCGGTCCAAAATTTGGTTTAATCCGACCAAGTGATCCGCATGAGGATGAGTTAGTACGATAGCATCGATTTTACGGTCGGTCGCCGGCATAGCTTTGCCGATCTGCGATAGGACAGAATCATTAGGACCACCATCAATCAAAATTTGATATGTGCCCATTTCAATCATTTCCGAGTCACCCTGTCCAACATCAAAAAAATACAGCCGGACACCTTTGTCTGGCTCATCCGCCGTCGGGCTTTTGGCAACTTCCACCCAGACAAAAACGGCGGAGAGCATAAGCACAAAAAGAAAAATTTTAGTCCAGCGTTTCAATCATTCCTCCTAAATCAATACTTGCAGTATTACCATGACCCAGACTGTAATCAATCACCCTACATTAACACTTTAGTGTGTCAAAGTAGGGTTGAAAATCTTATAAAATATATATTCTTAATCTTCGGCTTAAAAAAATGATTATAGTTATCATCAAAATATAAAGCAAAATTTCAACAGGCCAGATCCCTTTTCCGGCTGCAATCGAAGCGCCCGGAATTCTAGCAAAAAACTCAACTGCTTTTATAATATACTCCAGCGTCGGCCATGCAATAAAAGTGGCCAGCTTGCCAAGAGGGTAGTAAATCATGCCAAGAAGCCCTGCCAAAAATGAAAAGCCCATAGACCATGACACTATCCAAAGGACCGCCACATTGGCAAACGGACCGATGATTGAAACGCGACCAAATATTGTCAAAATGAGCGGAAAAACAGCGATCTGGGCGCTTAAAGTTTCAACAAGGGGAACACGAAACCAGTCCGGCAGTTTTGCCGCTCGGCTTGTTTCAACCATCTTTCCCAGAATAGGGGAAAGAAAAATCAATCCGGCAAAAGCCAGAAAAGAAAGTTGGAATCCGACATCGCTTGCCAAAACAAAAGGATTAAACAAGACCATTACAAGAGCCGCCAAAATCATAATATTTGTAAAATCAGCCCGTCGCCCGATTATTTTTCCAAGCATAACCAGAAATGAAAAAATTGCAGCCCGCACCACACTGGAGGAAGCGCCTGTCATAATTACAAAACATAAAATGAAACCGGTCCCGATAAAAAATACTTTTCTGCGATTCACATATCCAAGAAGCAGATCAGCCAAAACTGCCACAATGATTGTTACATTGTAACCAGAGAGAGCAATGATATGAGTTAACCCCGTGATGCTTAATTGGTCCTTAAATGCATCGGGAATATTTCTTTTTAACCCTAAAATCAATCCGGCCGCCAAGGAGGCGTGCGGTTCCGGCAATGTGCGGTTGAGAGAGTTTTCGAATTTGTCCGATATTGAATATAAAGACGAGTAAAATTTTTGGAATAGGGTTAATTTTTCCGTATAAGAGATAGTGTCTTTTGGAGTATTCACAACCCCAAAAACAAGATCTTTTTTTAAGTACTTTCCGTAATCAAACCCTTCAATTATGCCCGGCTTTTCCACTTTACCGGTAAACTTTACCGTGTCACCATATTTCACCGCCGGAAAATGTGGCAATGAAACAAGAATTTTCTGTCCACCCGCATTAACTACCACCTTTTGTTTTTGATAATCTACATCGGGTTTTTTTACAATCTGACCTATGTATTCTTTCTCGACCCCAAATTGTAAATCCGGGCGCGACGCATATTCAAAATGGGAATAATAAAAAAAGCCGAGAAAAACGCTGGCGAGGGCAAATGAAATAACGCTTAAAATATAATTTTTAAATAAGACGTTGAAGAGAGAGGCAAGAATTAGTGAAATGACTGAACAAATTAATATTTCGCCCGATCTCTCGAATTTAATACTCAAGATGGGAGTCAGGGCAACGCCAATTAAAAAAACTAAAGAAAAAATTGTAAAAAGCCGAAAGAGCGGTATTTTTTTATCGCTTTCATTCATTTGTTTAATTTATTATACCAGAAATGACTTTTTTACTGCGAGATTGGTTTGTTTAAGCGGAAGGACCCTTGAAAAAAATGGCGTTCTGGTTTATAAATAGTAATTGACTAGGTTATAATGAAAGCTACTATGATGAAAAAAGATAAAAAAATTGATAAATCTGCAAGTGGAGAAAACACAGAATTGGAACAAAAAATTGCAGAACTAACAACCGGTTGGCAAAGAACTCAGGCCGATTTTTTGAACTTTAAAAAACAAGCAGCCGAGGAAAAAGCAAGGTACTGCCGCACCGCAAATGCCAATTTAATTTATGAACTTTTACCAGTATTGGATAATTTTCAGCTTGCAGCCAAACATGTTCCACAGAATTTAGAAAGTGATAATTGGGCGCAAGGCATTAAACAAATTGAAAAACAGTTTGAAGATATTTTACTGTCCGTAGGACTAGAACGAATTGAATCTGTCGGACGAAAATTTGACCCAAACTTCCACGAAGCAGTTGATCACATTGGGTCTGACAAACCCGAAGATGAAATTGTTGAAGAAATTCTATCAGGATACAAATTTGACGGCGAGGTCCTCCGGCCTGCCAAAGTTAAAGTTTCTAAAGGCAAGTAATGATAATTGGTGTTGATCTCGATGATGTGCTGTCAAAAACAGTTGTAGCACTAGATAAATTCCATAATAAAAAGTATGGGACCAATTTTAAGATTGCTGACCATCATACTTTTGATTTAACTAAAGTGTGGAGTATTACACCTGACGAATACCGCCAAATAATTCACGATTTTAACTCTTCAGATGACTTCGATCAGATCGAACCGATTTTTGAAGCTCAGGAAGGAATAGCGAATCTAAGTAAAAAGCATCAGGTAAAAATTATTACCTCCAGAATGGAAAAGTTTGGGGATAAAACGAAAAAATGGCTGACCAAACATTTCCCGAACATCGATCTCGATCTACATCATGCAAACCATTATTACGGTATGAATGAACATAAAAAATCCCACCTCTGTAAAATGCTTGGGGTCAAAGTACTAATTGATGATTGCCTCGAATATGCCTTGGAATGCTCAGAAGAAAATATTCCTGTCATTCTTTTGGATCGGCCATGGAATCAAACTAAAACTCTGCCTAAAAATATTACCAGACTAAAAAATTGGGATGAGGTTTTGAAAAAGATCGACACCATGGAAAGCTAAAAAATAATTCCGACCTGCTAGATTGAAAAAATTACCAGAAAGTGGTAATTTTTTTATGTTGCCTGCAAGAACGGATTGAGGGAGGACTAGTCATGGATCTAGTTTGGATTGTCGTAGTAGCAACACTGGTTGGCCTTATAGCCAACTTCCTGTTCGGGTACTTTGAGGCCAAGAAGAATCCTAAGGGGCCTTTCTTGGTGTGGATAGTAACATCTGCTGCGATACCGATCGCTATGATGTTGTCCGTAGTTCCGTACTTCTTGACCCACAAAGAGGAGATACCGAAATCCCCCGCCGTTATTATCTTTATGGGATTTGGAGGGATGTTCTTGGGTGCGGGAACTTACATTCTTGGAATACTCCGTGGCAAAAAGGAAAGTCTTCCACCAACTAACCAAGAGCCAGAATCACCGGAGCTTACTAGCGGCCATGGCATCGTCAACCAAGCTGATGGAGACACGGTGGTCCTGGATGTATGGGATCGTAAACCTCGACCGAAGTCCGACCCGCCAACGACCCTTGATCGGGTCTGCGCAGTAATCATCGATCGGAAAGGTAGGGACCTTGATTGCTCGGATCCTTACCAGATCTGTGAGACTGACAGGATTGAGGACGACCTCGACTTCGACTCGCTCGACTGCGTAGACCTCGTGATTGGTCTGGAAGATGAATTTGAGATCCAGATTCCAGACGGAGACGAAAGTGAGTGGGAAACGGTCAAGCAGGTGGTCGAATATGTCGAACGGAAACTGGCCGAAAAACAGTAGGATTGAGAGGAGGAAAGGAATGAAGCTGTCACGAATGAAACCGCCTGGCTTCCTGCGAAGATGGTCGATCGGCCCTGAGACCGTACATGCACTAGGAACTCTCGTGAAGGTAGTGCTTGCACTCACAGCTCTTGCGCCCATAACGAGCGTCAAGAACCCTTAATCGCACAACAAGTGCAAGACTTGATGCCTGGCGGCTGATCCGCCAGGCACAACTTCTTTTATGAGATTATTTATATAATTCTGTACTATATTTTGAGAACATTTACAGAACATCGCAATCGCCGGCTAGAATGACGGGGGCTTGACAAACATGGAAAATGTAAAGTATACTTTACATTGTAAAATTCAATAATTAATAGAATGACCCCACTTCGTCCAACTCTGCTCGATTGAGCTTCGCTGGACTACGCGGGGCTAAAGGGAGAACAATATGGGGAAAATCATTGGAATTGACTTTGGAACTACCAACTCTGCTGTTGCCGTAATGGAAGGCGGCGAGGCAAAAATCATCTCAACTTCTGAAGGCGGGAGAACTTGCCCTTCAATTGTGGCTGAGACTAAAAAAGGCGACCGCTTGGTCGGCCAGCTTGCAAAAAGACAAGCCGTAACCAATCCGGATAACACTATTTTTTCAGTTAAGCGTTTCATCGGACGGGATTTTAATGATCCAGAAGTTCAAGCCGATCTCAAAAAAATGCCTTACAAAACGAAAAAGGCGCCTGACGGATCTATCCGAATTATTATGAATGATAAAGAATACAGCTCTCAGGAAATGTCAGCTTTTATCTTACAAAAGCTAAAAGCTGATGCTGAAACATATTTGGGCGAAAAAGTAACCGACGCGGTTATTACCGTACCGGCATATTTTAACGACTCCCAAAGACAAGCAACTAAAGACGCGGGACAGATTGCCGGATTTGATGTAAAACGAATTATCAATGAGCCGACAGCGGCTGCGCTTGCTTACGGACTTGAGAGTAAAAAGAGTGAAAAGATTGCTGTTTACGACTTTGGCGGCGGTACATTTGATATTACAATTTTGGAACTCGGCGACGGAGTTTTTGAAGTTTTGGCTACCAACGGAGACACCCACTTAGGTGGCGACGACGTTGACCAAGTTATCATGGATTACATTATTGACGAATTCAAAAAAGATCAAGGCATTGACTTGCATGAGGACAAAGCGGCCATTCAAAGAGTAAAAGAAGCTGCTGAAAAAGCCAAAATCGAGCTTTCAACTACCGCTCAAACTGATATTAACCTGCCATTCGTTACAGCTGACGCTTCCGGACCAAAGCATTTGCAAATGACTTTAACCAGAGCAAAGCTGGAAGAATTAACCGGTCCGTTTATTGAGCGATCCTTGAAGCCGTGCGAAGTTGTGATGAAAGATGCAAAGGTTAAAAAAGAAGATATTAATGAAGTAATTTTGGTCGGTGGTATGACAAGAATGCCGGCAGTACGAGAAGCCGTTAAAAAGTTTTTTGGCAAAGAGCCAAATCACTCAGTTAACCCAGATGAAGCTGTTGCTCTTGGCGCAGCCATTCAGGGCGGTGTTCTTGGCGGCGAAGTAAAGGACCTTTTACTTTTGGATGTTACTCCCCTATCCCTTGGAATTGAGACTCTTGGCAGCATTTCAACTAAACTCATAGAGAAAAATACCACTATCCCAACTTCAAAATCACAGGTTTTCTCAACCGCTGCAGACAATCAGACCCAAGTGGACATTCATGTTCTGCAGGGTGAAAGAGAAATGGCAGCCGATAACAAAACTTTAGGCCGATTTATTCTAGACGGTATTCCACCTGCACCACGCGGCGTCCCGCAAATTGAAGTTACTTTTGACATCGACGCCAACGGTATTGTAAATGTTAAGGCACAAGACAAAGCCACCGGTAAAGAGCAAAAAATCACTATCACCAGCTCTTCCGGACTTTCCAAGGAGGAAATTGAAAAGATGAAGCAGGATGCCGAAGCTCATGCCGATGAAGACAAACAGAAAAAAGAGTTGATTGAAGCTAAAAACATGGCCGATACTCTTATCTACACGGCTGAAAAAACTATTTCAGACGCCGGCAATAAAGCTGATTCCAACTTGAAATCTGATGTTGAAGAGAAGGTTAAAACCTTAAAAGAGATCAAGGATTCAGACAAACTTGAAGAGATTAAAACTCAGACAGAAGCTTTGAGCAAATCACTCCAAGAACTCGGCAGCAAAATGTATGAGCAAGCCAGCAAGCAGGAACAGCCATCCGACTCCGAAAAAGCTTCGGATGACAAGAAAGCCGAAGAAACCAAGGAAGATCCTAAAGCAGAGAAAGAGAAATCAGACGAGAAGAAAGAAGATAAATAATCATCTCCTGATAAGGCGCTCCGATCTCGACATCGGGGCGCTTATTAGGATAAAATAATCAAGTTGTCGATTGTAAATGAATCGGTTGTAAGTTCGATATTATAGACTGATTTAGTTACCACTTATTTACTTACTACTGGTTAAATGGCAGAAGACTATTACAAAATTCTAGGTGTTTCCAAAAGCGCCTCAACAGACGAGATTAAGAAGGCTTACCGCAAGCTTGCTTTGAAGTACCATCCGGACACAAACGGAAATAAGGACAATCCTGAAGCGGATAAGAAATTTAAGGATTTGAGCGAAGCTTACCAAACTCTTTCCGACCCGCAAAAGCGCTCTCAATATGATCAATATGGTCATAGCACCTACAAACAGGCACAGCAAAATGGCGGCGCGGGAGCAGGCGGTTTTGGAGGATTTGGTGGATTTGATTATTCCGACTTTCAGCAAGGCGGCGGATTCGGCTTTGGCGGTGGATTGGGAGATATTTTTGAAGAATTTTTTGGCGCTCAATTCTCTCAAGTTCAGGCCGAACTTCGGATCTCCCCTGCTCAGGCAGTTCTGGGCGATAAAATGAAAATAAGTGTTGACGGGCAAAATATTGAATTTGAAATCCCGGCTGGCACCCAGGATGGCATGTCTTTCCGATTTCCAGGCAAAGGCAAAGCATACCGAGGCGGCAAAAAAGGCGACCTCATTTTGACCGTGCGGGTAGAACTTCCAAAAAGAGTAACCAAAGAACAAAAAGAACTTTGGGAGAAATTGCGCGAATCAGAAAAAGGTGGCAAGAAAAGCTGGTGGGGCTAACCCCCATTGACAAATGATAAACTTTATGATAATATAAGAATATCAAGTTAATTGACCTCTTAATAAGTTATCGGTTACTGATATCTGACTGGTTTCCCGCATCTATTGCGCGATCTCTAATACTCACCTTATATTATTTTGGCGTTTAAACGACCAACGGTAGAGTCACTTCACGATCGAAATTACTGGTCACCTCTTTGCACTGTTCAAGAAAAATTGAACTCTTTGCAGACAAGCTAATTTTTAGCCTCCGCCAGCTGGCGGATTGGGCAAAAGTTTATAATTCTACTCACAAAATAGCAATATAATTTGCTAGTTGTAGACACTTCGAAACTTGGAACTATTCCAAAATTAGCTGTTTATTAAGAACTCTAGGGATAATTATGCCTGTTTTCGCGTGGTTAATTTATCTCAAATTGATTTGACACTGTGCCCTCTTTTGAGAGATAATGAAAGAAATAAAAAGATAAGCTCGCGGTCAAAAAATTACCGCGACTTAGGAGGGTATTGATGCCACTTCCCAGCGTGGATGTGTTTATTGCACTGATCTTTGTAGTAGGTATTGCCTATGGTTTTATTCTCCGCCGAGATAAAACCATTACTACTTTGTGCTCCGCATATGTTGGGCTGGTTATAGCTTCCTCTTTTTCTGAAACTGTCTTTAAATTCTTTAACGGCAACGCCACAATAGCTAATTCGGTTTGGATCCGTTCAAACGCCTCAGTATCTACAATCTCAATTGTCCTCTTGCTTTTATGTATATTTTTGATCTCCGGTTCCATCCACTCTTCAGGAAGTAAAGCTGGGGACATTTCTCCGTTTGAGGTCATAATCTACAGCGCACTCACTGTCGCGCTAGTTTTGTCATCAATATTAAATTTTCTTCCACCGGAAACGAGCGCCAATTATACGGAAACTTCACGCGTCGCCAAAGTATTGTTTGATTTTAGGCCGCTCATAATAGTGGCCGCCCCGGCTATTTTAGTTATTTTGAATTTCCGCAAAAAATGACCATATCATAGGGATAACAGATTTACCAGATTAACGGATTGATGAATCAAATTAAAAAATTAAAATTAAGAATTAGAAATTAAAAATTATGATAATACTTCGTTGGGTTCTAAGTGCATTGGTTTTACTTCTTGTGTCCTACATCGTTCCCGGAATTAATTTTTCCGGCACATGGGCACTGTTTCTAACCGTGGTCGTGCTCGGTTTGGTAAACGCCTTAATTAGGCCGATTATAATTTTGCTCACGCTGCCGGTAAATATTTTGACCTTGGGATTATTCACACTCATAATAAACGCTCTCATGTTCTGGCTTGCAAGCACTATTGTAAAAGGTTTTGAAGTTGCCGATTTCTGGTCTGCTTTCTGGGGAGCACTCATTTACTGGCTGTTTATTATGCTCATCAGCTTCACAGATTCCTCGCGAGGCAAAGTAAAGCAAGCCAAAGTCATCAGAAGCAAGAAGAGTTGACTTTGAGCGTAAATTGGGCTATTATAGTGAAAGATTTCCCATATTTTCATATGGGCCGTTAGCTCAATGGTAGAGCAGTGGCCTTTTAAGCCATTGGTTCTGGGTTCGAGTCCCAGGCGGCCCACCAAAAAATCACCAGCATAAGTTGGCGATTTTTTTTATGCAATAATTATCAGTCCTTTTTCAGCTTTCCGCGCTTAAGATGATGAATATCTCTCTGCTGATTTTGAGATATTTGCTCAAAAATGGTTACATTTTTATAGTGACCGCGTCTGACCATGAGGTATATGTGCCCAAAAGCTCTCCGGTTGACCCGTTCTTAAATTCTATTTTTTGGATTTTACCGGCAGAATAATTTAGAATTTTTTTAACAAAACCGCTCTTCGTTAAGTCAATTACTGTTTCTCCATTTGATCCTGTTCTAAATTCGTATTTATATGTAGAGGTCGGACAAACCACCGTACATTTATTCCCTGTTACGGTCAGTTTGACTGAAGCATTTGGAAGAGTAGCGCCAGTTGTCTTATCTACAGTTTTTACTTTGACAGTACTTTTCGTAGATGCGCCCGAGTTGTACCTAATTATCAAGTTAAGTTTGATTTTTGCCAGATCTTTTTCAGACTTTACTAGCGGATAAACGCCCTTTTTGGTATAAGATATTGGGCTAAGAGCTTTTTTTGTATACTCACCCTCAACAACCGTGGCACCTATTTTTTTTGCCATCTCATCTTGAAAAGGGGCTAGACCATTCACGTTATTGAAAAGATAAAAATACTTTTTTCCGTTTTTCTGCGGGCAAATTGCAGTAGGCACTTTAAGAGTTACTTTTCCATTAGAATCAGTCTTCTGCGGAAATGGGTTTATCCATGTCCCTCTTTTTCCCGACGCAACATCGGAAACAAATACTCCAGCAAGCCCTTTTTTAGTTTTAGAATCGACAACCGTAACGGTCATATTAATTGACTTACCCGAAGGATCACAAACAATCAATGCCGGATTAGAAGAGGTCGATGAAGAGGTTGATTTTGATGCGCTAGGCAAACCCGTAGTATCTATTAACTGTGCCAATTTCGCGTCAGCGCTGAAAGAATTTTTTACGACATAGACAAGACAAAATACACTAACAACAAGCAGCGACAGCAAAACAATGAGCATTTTGGATTTTTTTCTGCCCTTAAGTCCAGAAGCGAGTTTACTTTTCTTCATTCCCCCTCCTAAATAAATTTGTTATCAATTTATAGTATACCACAAACAATTATTCGTTTCGCAGGACTTTGATAAACACATCGGTTGGCATTTCAACCCGTCCAATCTGTTTCATTTTTTTCTTGCCTTTTTTCTGCTTATCTAGAAGTTTGTTTTTGCGAGTTACATCACCACCATAGAGTCCGCTGGTGACGTCTTTTCTAAAAGGAGAGATGCGCTCGGAGGCGATTATTTTTGCCCCAATGGCGGCTTGAATTTTTATCTCAAAGTTTTGGCGGGGAATTAGTTTTTTAAGTTTCTCGGTAATTCTTCTGCCCTCTGAAAGGGTTTTTGATTTGTGGATTATGAAACTTAAAGCGTCGACTTTTTCTTCAGAAACCAAGATGTCGACTTTTTCCAAGTCCGCTTCTCTGTAGCCGATCAGTTCGTAGTTCATTGAGGCGTATCCGCGTGAGATGCTTTTTAAAGAATCGTAAAGATCAATTATGACTTCGGCTAGAGGAATTTCATAATTTATAATTACTCTGCTCTCGTCTAAAAATTCAGTGGTTTGATAAATTGCTCTTTTATTTTGAACCACTTCCATTATCCCGCCAATGTACTCCTTTGGCGTAAACACCTCGAGTTTGACCCATGGTTCGCGTATTTCGATATATTCGCCCGAAGACGGAAGGTCAGAGGGCTTGACTATTAGTTCCTCGCTATGGTCGTTTTTAGTGATTTCGTATCGTACAGTCGGGCTGGAGATAACCAGCGCCAAATTGTACTCCCGCTCAAGCCGCTCTTTCACAATGTCAAGGTGAAGAAGTCCTAAAAATCCGCAGCGGAAACCAAAACCGAGGGCAGGAGATTGTTCAACTTCATAGGAGAGGGAAGAGTCATTCATTTTCAGCTTTTCAATCGCTACTTTGAGTTCAGGATAGTCTCCCCCGTCTACACAGTAAATTGAGGCAAAGACTGATGGCTGAACCGTTTTGTAGCCGGGCAGGGGAGTAGATGCCGGATTTTTTTCAAGTGTAATTGTGTCGCCAACGCGAGCTTCTGAAACTCCTCGGAAACCAGTAACAATGTAGCCAATTTCGCCAACGGAAAGGGGAGTGTGAGCTTTTAATTTTGGAGTAAAATATCCGACCTCTATCGCCTCTCCCTCACTTTTGGTTTCCATGAGAAAAAATTTATCGCCTTTTTCAAATTTGCCATTCACGATCCGAACGTAGGAGACTACCCCGCGATAGGAGTCGTAAATAGAATCAAATATCAGTGCTCGCAACGGCTCCCGCTCGCCTGTTCTTGATTCTGAATTATCATTTTTCATTTTCCAATGATCATTGATTTCGTCATTGTTTAATTGATCATTTGAATATTTACCTGCCTCGCCGGCAGGCGGGTTTGATATTTGTCCGCCGGCTGGCGGATTGTAATTTGGATTTTTGTCCGGACTCGGTACTCGCTTTACGATTGCACTTAGTATCTCTTCGACTCCCTCGCCCGTTTTACCGGACGCATAGATAATGTTTTCTTTTTTGCATCCTAAAATTTTTACAATTTCTTCTGCAACTTCGTCAGGTCTGGCAGCCGGAAGGTCGATTTTATTTACAACGGGAATAATCTCCAAGTCATGGTCGATAGCAGCATAAAGGTTAGATAATGTTTGAGCTTCAATCCCCTGAGACGCATCAACCAGCAAAACCGCGCCCTCAACAGCGGCTAAAGAGCGGGAGACTTCGTATGAAAAATCCACATGACCGGGAGTATCTATTAAGTTCAGAATAAATTCTGAACTGGTTGGGGGTTGAGAGTTGGGGGTTGGGTGATTTATACCACTTACGCCTTGCTCCTTACTCCATACCATTCTGACCGGTGCCAGTTTTATGGTGATACCACGCTCTCTTTCCAAATCCATCTGATCCAAAAGCTGTTCCTGCATTTCACGTTTGGCAACTGTTCCGGTAATTTCAAGCATACGGTCAGCTATGGTGGACTTACCATGGTCAATGTGGGCTATAATGCAAAAATTTCGGATATTTTTTTGATCCATGTTCATAACGATACCAGGTTTACGCTCAAAAATCCACAATATTGACGAGCCGGAGTATAATGGAAGCAATGAAAAGAGTTTGGATTATTTTCTTAGTATTAATGATACTCGCAATTGTTGCGCTTCTTTTGTGGATTACAAAAGCAAGGGCGCCAATCAGCAATATCGGAACGGAATTTCAAGAAGCAGAAGAAGTTAGCGAGTCTTCCGTAAAATCGACCTCATTTGTTTTTGGCGGAGACATGATGTATGACCGCTATGTAAACCATATTTTTAAAAATGTTGGCTTTAATCACATCTTTGATAATTTGGATAAAACCTTATTTGCCGATAAAGATATTGCTTTTGCCAATCTTGAAGGACCTGTGAGTGACAAACCAATTACTGATGATTATCCAGAAAGATCTCTTGTATTTAACATGCCTCCGGAGACGATCTCCACAATAAAAAATCTGGGGCTAAATGGGGTTTCGCTCGCCAACAATCACACACTTAATGCCGGCGCCAGCGGATTCGCCACAACCCAAAACCTATTAAAAAACGCCGGAACAAAATATGGCGGATCTCAAAATGGTTTCGATGACAGCAACATTGTTCGTTATGACACAGAAATCCCGATCAGTATCATAACGGTCGATTATCTTGCTTTCTCAAATAATGCAAAAATCAATACAGTCATAAAAGCTGAGAAAGATCTGGATCGTTTTGTTATTGTCTTTCCTCATTGGGGAGAGGAATACTCGCTCACTCATAATGCGACGCAAGAGAATGCAGCAAAGTCTTGGATTGATGCTGGCGCCGAACTTGTGATTGGGAGCCACCCTCATGTTGTGCAAGATGTCGGGATTTATAATAATAAACCGATAATTTACTCGCTGGGCAATTTTGTTTTCGATCAGACGTTTTCCAAAGACACGCAAGAAGGTCTAATTATCGGAGGAAAAATTACCGAAACTGGCTTGGAATTAACTTTTAATCCAATCGAGTCGATAAAATTAAAACCGCAGCTGTTGGCTGCAAAAAACAAATCTGCAATGCTTAGCAGAATTTTGAATGGGGCTATTTTGGGGAATAATCTTATAAACGAAAATACTATTCTCTTGCCCAGATAGACATCTAGTTTTTAGTAAAAGAGGGCCAAAAACTTTTTTTAATTTTTCCGATATTTAGAGCGCTTTTAAGTTCGATGATTTTTTCTTTAACATATTCCCTTCCTTCATCGCGTATTGTTTCCATCTTATGAAGATCGTACCATTTATAACTCTCTGTTGGCGGAGTAAAGCAAAAATCACACTCTGAAACTTCGTACTCTGCCAGTGATTTAGACATAATATCAACCGACCTTATTGCGGCGTCGATTAAGTTGATTTCCGCTCTTCCTTCTTTGTCCAATTTATCAAGTTTGGAAATGGAATAAAGTGAAGATCCAATTATAAAACCAGTTTCTTCCTTTTTTAGTATTCTGGCCGGTAAATTTAGTGTCAATCCTCCATCGACATAATATTTATCATCAATTTTCTGAACGGCAAACACTCCGGGATAAGAGGAGGATGCCATTACTGCCCTAATCGGATCACCGCTCGAGATCTCTTCTGCTTCACCAGTAACAATATTTGTGGCGACACAAGAAAATTTAATATTCAAGTCAGAGAAAGTTCTCGGACCCACGCATTCGGATAGAATTTCCGAAATCTGATTAAAAATTGTCATGTTGCGACGAATAATTATATTTTTCCGATCTAAAAGTCCAGCTTTCTCCAAACGATTGAAAAACAGGTTTAATGTTTTGGAGCCACCCGCAGAATAGAGCAGTCCTACAATCGCTCCGGCCGAAGTACCACAAATTCTATCTATTTTAATTTTGTTTCTTTCGAGCTCTTCAAGAATTCCAATATGAGCTGCACCTAGTGCGCCGCCGCCGCTTAAAGCCAAACCAATTTTCATTTTCCCCTCCAAAAATAGTTATGATTTTCTCATACTTTTTAGTTTTTTGATTTGTTCTGTCCAGCTTTCATTATCCTGCGGAGTTTCCAATATGCCGAAGAGATTTTTCAGCTCCGTATGATTTATTACCGTTTCAAATACTTTTGCTCCAATTTCACCATGACCGATGTCGGCATGACGATCGCGATTTGAATTAAGAGCACTCTTCGAATCGTTGAAATGAAACCCGACTAATCTTTTTAATCCAATTTCTTTTTCAAATTTTAGAAGAAGCTCTCCCAAACCTTTTTCATCCCTGAGGTTATAGCCGGAGGCAAAAGCATGAGCGGTATCAATAAGAACTTTAATTCGATCTGATTTTACCTCGTTAATAATCAGCGCCAATTCCTCTATGGTATCGCCAATAATATTGCCGGCACCGGCTGAGTTTTCCAGTATTAAATATGGCTTTTTAGGTGATTCGTCCAAGATCTTCAAAATGGCTTCTTTAACCTTTGGCAATACTTCAGAAAAATCTTTTCCTTTGGTTGAGCCAACATGAAAGTTCACACCTAAGGCGCCCAGTTTATCCGCCTTTTGCATGTCATCAGTTAATGACCTGATTGACTGCTCATAATAAAATGGGTCATCTGAAGCAAGATTTATCAAATAAATACCGTGAATAATAACCGGATTGATGTCATACTTTTTATTCAACTCTACAAATTTATCGATCTCTTCACTGGGAATTGGGATTGGATTCCAGCGCTGTGGCGGGTTAGCAAAAATTTGCATGCATTCACATCCAATTTCATTTGCTCGATTAACCGCTTCCGAAAACGGCTTTGCTGTTGAAACATGCGCTCCAATTTTCATCTTATCCTCCCAAAATCAACCTTCAATGTTTCTAAATCCATAATAGCATAATGGCCTGTCTCAAGCGAAGCTAGTTGAATTACCTTCGTTTGTCCCAAGTAAGCTGTGCCCCAGCGGTAATGAATATGTCCACAAATATGTACAAGCGGGAAATCAGTAAATTTTTTATTCGAGGTAGGGGAGGGCAAATCTTTCTGCTGGAGCGTTAGTATTCCCGGTGGCGGGACATGCGAAACAAAAATGGAACCACCGATTTTTTTACGGTCAATCATATCCTCTCCCGAATACTGCCCTGCCCATGAAGCAGGGGATCCACCAACACCGGTGAAAAATCTTTCTTCGATATCAACCGCTCTGCCTTCAAGGGATTTATATCTGGCATTTATTTTGTAGTAACTCCGGCCGAAATCATTATTGCCGGGAACCCAAAGTAGGGGCAGGCCGATTTTTTGAATAGTTTCTATAAATTTTTCTGCGAACCAGACCGGCTCCCCCATACTAACCACATCGCCGGCAAAAATTAGTACTTTTATTTCTTTATTTTCCGCAATTAGTTCAGGCAGAATAGAGAGATATTTACCCCTGCAATGTAGATCGGAAAATAAAAAGGCCTTTGCCATCTATTCGACTCTCTCTCCCGTAATAACGAGGTAGCTGTTATATAATTTAACTTCTGATATTTTAATATCCTCGCTCGGAGAATATTGCTTTAAGTAACTCGACAGTTCTCTATTTACTTTGTCAGTCACTACTTTTGGCGCAGACACTCCAGCCGTTTTTATTTCTTTTATATCAAAGTTTACTTTTCCGTTTAGAGCTTGTGGAATTATTCCCACCTCAACTTTAAAGGAAAGAGGGCTATTACCGGTTTTACCTGATAAAATTATTTTTTCTGGAGTAATTTTCACAGAAGGGCTTTTAAGGGGAAAATCCGGCGCGTCAGTATTTAATAATTTGTTTACATCATCTTCCGATAATCTGATTTGCACTTCCTTCTCGCCTTTTTGATTATCTAGTTGGTTTTTTAAATTGTCGTTTATGGATGCTTTTTTAAAGGAAAAGTTGTTAAGATGAATATTGCTTCCATATCTTAAAAAAACAATCCCCGAAAGAAGGAGCAGAAAAATTACTATCAGTACAGTTATTACAGGCCCAATAGAGCGTTTTTTACTTTGATCATTTTTACTATCATACTTTTTCATACTCGGCCTTTTCAATATTTTCGGCAGCAGTATTTTCTGGATTTGACCCGTTTATTTTTCTGGTAAGAGCCCAATTCATTTCATCGCTGTCAAAAAAATGGCTCAAACCGAAATACGAAACAGCCCCAACGACAAGCGCTATGCAAGTCTGTGTTAAAATTCCGATAAAGCGGTTCATGTCCACATAGTTTGAGGCCACATGCGCCGAATACCAAACCAGCACGCCCATTATTAATGAAATTATTGTAATTCTAATATAAGAAAAGCTCACATCCTTATTCCATATTTCAGGATAAATACGGCGAAGATATACGAATAGGATTACAACATTAATAAAGCTGGCAATTGAAAAAGAGAGTGCAAGCCCCGCAACCCCAAACATTTTGGCTAAAGGAAATCCCAGAGCTATACTGATAGCCGCAGTAACAATTGAGATATACATTGGCGTTCTGGTATTTTTAAGGGCATAGAAGGCGCGCGCCAACAAAGGAATCAATCCCTGAGCCAAAAGAGAAACAGAAAAGAGGCCAAGCGTCAAAGCGGTTCGTTTAGTGTCGTCCCAACCAAATTTTCCTGATCCCAATATCAGCCGAACGATCTGAGCCCTCATTAAAATGAAAATTACTGAAGAAGGAATTAAGAGAAAAGCAATAGAACGGAGCGTGCGGTTAAGATAAAAAGCAAAGCTTTCCTTATCATTTAAAGCAATTTTGGCGGTCAAAGTTGGAAAAACAGCTGTTGCAAACGAAGTGCCAAAAACAACTGAGGGCATGGTTTGAATATTATTTGACAAAGTAAATGCAGCAATTGATCCGGCAGTCAGCGAAGAGGCAATCGCAGTATATACGATAAGCATCAGCTGATTTGCGCCCATACCAATAGTGCGGGGGATCATTAATCTGATGATCCGTTTTATTGCCTTATCTTTCCAGTCAAAGACGGCGCTAAAACGAAATCCCAGCTTCAATACAGGAGGTAATTGAATTAACAAATGTAAGATCGATCCAATAATAACACTATAAACAACTGCGATTACACCAAAACGGGATGCGAAAAAGGCAGCACCGACAATAATTGATAGGTTATAAACAATTGGAGCCAAGGAATAGGACAAAAAAAGCTTAAATGAATTTAATACGCCGCCTAGAATATAGGAGGTAGAGAAAAATATCGGGGTCAACATTAATAACCGTGAATATTTAACCGTCTCATTCATCCTTTCAGTATCAAATTTGGGAACGACCAAGGGCATAATTTCTGGCATAAAAAGAATAAATAATAACGCCATGATAATCAAAGCCACTAAGGCGATATTTATAAGTGAATTTGTTATTCTATATGCTTCCTTTAATTTTTTACCCATTATGTATTCGGAAAAAACAGGAATAAATGCTGAGGTAATTGCACCGAGAATTAAAAAATTAAATATCAAATCAGGAATACGAAATGACGCATAATATATATCGAGATCGGAAGTTAGAATATTTTTAGCTAAAAAGCGATCTCGGAGCAGTCCGAGTACATTTGATAAAGTAAGTGTAATAATCAAAATTATGCTCGCACTGCGAACTGAATTTTCCTTAGAAAACAAGCCGAAAAAACGCTTCATTAATTAGCTTTTTGTTTTAGTTGATTTATTGCTGGCAAAGAATTTTTTGAATTCATCTGCCTCTATCGTTTCTTTTTTCAAAAGTGTATCAGCTATCTTCTCAACATTAACCTTATGCTTTATGATAATTTCATTGGCTTTTTTTCTACCCTCTGAAATTATTCTTGTCACTTCTTCGTCGATCAAGCTGGCAATTTTATCACTATAGTTTCTCTGCTCAGTAAAGTCTTTGCCTAAAAACGGCAATTCTTCTTTGTGTCCATAAGTTTGTGGACCGAGCTTTTCACTCATACCATATTCGGTTATCATTTTTCGAGCCAAAAGAGTAGCTCTTTTTAAATCATTTTGTGCGCCCGTGGTTATATTTTCAGGACCGAAAAATTCTTCTTCAGCCACTCGTCCACCCATCAGAGAAGCAATTTGGTCAAGAAATCTGGATTTAGTTTCGAGGCGCCTGTCTTCAACTGGCAGGTTCCATGTGTAACCAAGCGCCATACCGCGCGATACAATAGAAATTTTGTGGACAGGATCAGAATTTGGAACAAAATGTCCGACCACTGCATGACCTGCTTCGTGAATTGCAGTAATTCTTTTTTCTTTCTCTGACATAATTTTTGAACGCCGTTCGGGACCCATCATCACTTTCTCAATCGCTTCGTCCATATTTCGTTGCGTTACGGTTTTCTGTCCGGCACGAGCCGCCAAGATAGCAGCTTCATTGGCTAAATTTCTTAAATCCGCACCCGAAAAACCGGGGGTTGAACCGGAGATTTTCTCTAATTCCACATTTGAATCCATCGGCTTATTCTTTGTATGGACCTTCAATATATCCACTCTCTCTTTTCTATCCGGAAGATCGATTACAACCTGACGATCAAAACGACCGGGCCTAAGAAGAGCAGGATCCAACACATCGGGTCTGTTTGTGGCGGCGATAACAATCACATTGTCCGTCGCCTCAAACCCGTCCATTTCTACTAAGATCTGATTTAAAGTTTGTTCACGTTCGTCATGAGAACCACCAAGTCCGGCTCCACGCTGACGGCCAACTGCATCAAGCTCGTCTATAAAGATTATTGCGGGCGCGTTCCGTTTTGCTTTCAAAAACAAATCCCGTACACGCGAAGCACCAACACCAACAAACATCTCCACAAACTCTGAAGCAGAAATTGAAAAGAAAGGGACGCCCGCCTCTCCGGCAACTGCTTTTGCCATTAAAGTTTTGCCTGTTCCGGGAGATCCAATCAGAAGCACCCCGCGCGGAATCTCTGCTCCGAGATCTCTAAATTTCTTTGGGGTTTTTAAAAATTCAACAATTTCGACCAGCTCCTGTTTTGGCTCCACCAAACCAGCGACATCTTTAAAAGTAACTTTAGTATTGCCCATAAAAAGCTTGGCACCCGATTTCCCAAATCCCATTGCCTTCGAATTTGCACCTTGTGCAGAACGCATCATGAAGAATATGAATCCTCCGATCAGCAAAATCGGCAAAATTATTGAAAGGATAGAATAAAATGCGGTGGTACTGGAAGTGTCCACTACATTGATCGCCACTTTGTCCGAAGTTATGCCATAATCTTTAAGCGGAGCACCTGATTCTTTGTAGGATTGAATTTTTTTTCCGTCGTTTAGGGTTGCCGTGACCAAATTGTCCTTAACGGCGATTTCCTTGACCTCACCTTTAGAGACACTCTGGGATATTTCAGAAAGAGCCACTTCTTTAGGCGTGTTGTTTTTGGGGGAGAAGAAGGAAAAAATTAAAACTACTGCCAATATTATTACTATCGAATAGATTATTGATTTTGTATTGCTTTGTTTCATTTTTACTCCTGTTCGCTGGAATTTTTTAATAGATTAATTTTACCAGAGATAAGCTCAATTCGCAATGAATGGGGGAGGAGTTTATGCTTTTTTCCAATTCCTTTTTCAATCATTTCGCATACCTCGAAGATCTGTTTATTTGTAATATCAACCAATCCTTCCAAATTTGAAACTGCCATCCTAATTACGGATCGCTTCAGAGCAGGATGTACCTTTAGCCAAATTTTTCTATCCAGTACGATCAATCTTTCTTGACTTTTTACCAGCATTTTCCTGTATTCTTTCTCTGTCATCGTGTTAATAAAGTTGTAGTCACTTTCCATAACTTTGGCTGAATTGGACAGTGTTTCAATTAGATTTGGATTAATATTTTTAATAAGAAGCGGTAAAATTTTCAAGCGAAGGAAATTGCGGGTGATATTGGTATTTTTATTGGATTTATCCTCACGGAAAGAAATCATTTTGTCCGTTAGGTAGCTTTCGATGTCAGATCTTGAAATGGAGAGTAGGGGACGGATGAAATTTTCTCTGGCAGAGGGGATAGAAATGAGCCCGAGAATTCCGCTGCCGCGTAAAAGCCGCATGAGATAGGTTTCTGCAAGGTCATTAGAATTATGAGCAATGGCGATCTTGGCTCCCCTTCTCTCCCCCAAAACTTCTTCAAAAAAGCCATAACGCGCCTCTCTGGCTGAATTTTCATTTTTAAATAAATTTTCTTTTTTTGCAGAACCAACGATGCATTCGACTCCCCTATCTTTGCAAAATTTTTTTACAAACTCCTCATCATTATAACTATCCTCTCCCCTCAATCTATGGTTATAATGACAAGCCAAAAGTTCTATCTTAAGTTCATCTTTTAATCGGAAAAGAATATCAAAAAGACAAACCGAATCCGGACCTCCTGAAATAGCGACAATAACAATATCGCCGGCTTGTATAAGCCCATTTTCTTTAATGCTTTGTAAAACTTTACGTAAAACAGATCTTTGAGATGGTGTTTTCATTGCCAAATTTATTCTTTTGTTAATCAAGCGGTATTATAGATTAAAAATAGTTTTTTTTCCAGTCCAAAAGTAACACAATCAATATTTTGCATATTCTTTATTAAGATTATCTATAATTTATTACTTCAATTTACCTCTGTAGGTCTGCTGGAAATTATTGCCGCCTTCAACTTTGAAAAAATATGTGTAGGTGAATGTTCCGTTAACAATACGTTTTGAATTTACATTATCTCCTCCAATTAAAGCCGAACATCTTCCGTCACTAGAGCAATCCATATTTACGTTAACTTCTCGTTTCTCGTTTCTCCACATTCCCCACTTATTAACTCTTCTAGTGTAAACAAAGGAAAGCGTTTTTTGCGTCAAACCAGGAACCATAGCAGGATCAATCTGAGCAATAAAATGGATTGGAATGTTATATTGGAAGCTGGTACGATCCGTTAGATCCTGAACCTTAAATTTCGGATTGAAATTGACCGTAAAAGAAGCTCTAACACTGGGCAAGCTCTTTATTTTTACTATAATCTTCGCCTGTATCGGGCTTGTCGTGGTTAGACACCATTTAAACGATCCCGTACCTGTAGTTTGGGGTCCGGTTATGCTGACCGCGGTTGGTTTTTGAATAACCAGCGGTTCATTTTCTAAAAAAGTTCCGTCCCGTTTTAGTACTTCAATGTTTACATTTGCGCAATCTTTTCCATTTGGAAATGCTGAAAGATTGGAGTTTGGAAACGGTTTTTCTACATCAACCGTGAAACGAGCTCCCCGGGCGGGACAATTAAACAGTGTACCGCTTTTCAGCCGCTGGGTTAGAGAGCAATTATTTTGGATAACTGGAGTTTCAGCACTTTGATCTGCCTTAATTTTTGTGGCATACAGGTAAAACACAGCCACCAACACTAATAATCCTGCTATCAGATATATAAGAGTGCTTCTGGGGCTCAGGTGTCCCCTTTTGCTTCTTCTTGACATAATCCCTCCACAATACTAATTTATTTAATTATACCACCACTCAAAAATTTGTAAACAAAGAGATATCTGGTAGATCATTGAAAAAGTGTGTGTTCTGTGTTAAACTGATTGTGTTGATGCGGGGTAGAGCAGTCCGGTAGCTCGTCTGGCTCATAACCAGGAGGTCGTTGGTTCAAATCCAACCCCCGCTACCAAAATTTTGAATCATGAATCTGGAATCATGAATCATGGATGTTCCTGATTCGTAATTCTTAACTCCTGATTCTTTTTTTATGGCAGGGTAGCTCAGTTGGTTAGAGCACAGGACTCATAAGCCTGGGGTCGTGGGTTCAAATCCCACCCCTGCTACCAAAAATGAATTGTTGATATTCCGACAGTTCATTTTTGTATAAGCGGATTTAAAATCTATGGCAATCTAAATGTTCCTCGATAGGTTTTTGTAAATTTGTTCCCAATTTGATCGGAAAAAATGAACGTATAAGAGAAAGTTCTCCTTCTGGCCAACTCCACACCGGTATTCTTTGAGTTAATTACCGCCGAACATAATCCATCTTGATTACATTTTAAATCAATAAGCTCATGGCTTTTAATGACCGATCCTAGACGATAAAAGCTAGCCGCACTTACAAATTTCAACTTGGCGCTTTTTATGCCACGCGCCTCGACCGGATCAATTTGGGCTGAAAATAAAATTGGCTGGCCGTAAATAAAAGAGTTTGTATCTGTCTTATTCGTGACGGTGGTTTTGGGTTTAAAATTTACTGTGAAGCTCTTTTTAACCCTAGGATAATTAGCAATTTTTACAATAATTTTTGCCCTAACCGGCTTTTGTGACGACACAAAAAGAGTGAACGACCCCGAACATGTATTTCTCGGTCCTGACACTGATACATTTTTTGGATGCTCGATTAGAAGCGGCTGGTTTTCCGAAAATGTTCCATCCCTTCTAATCGCCTCCATATTTACCTGTACCGTGTCTTTGCCGTTTGGGAAAGCGGACATTGGCGAACTGGGAAACGGCTTATCAACATCCACGGTAAAATGTATACCTGAGTATGCTCTTCGAATTGCATCCTTCTCTACCCCATCCGGTATTGCGGCAAAAATTTCTGAAGGGAAAAAAAACTCTAAGAGTAAGAAAAGAATTATTCCTCTTTGAAAAATTTTTTTAAGAGAATCTGTCATCGCTTTGACTCCTAATTAAGCTCTAAGATAGTACCCCCGTCTACCCTCTCTTTCAATTGTTAAAACTACAAGCCTTGATTCAAACAAAATATCCAACCTTTTGGTTGGATATTTTCGCTAACACAGACTGAGATTATCTTCTCATGCTAGTCCGCTGGAGGAGCTGGCGGCGCCATTACTTCTTCTTGAGAAGATGATGTGGTGGATTTTTTAGTTGTAGTGGATTTGGCTGGTGCTGGAGCTGCGGCAGGCGCTGCTTCACAGGTTGGGCATTCAGGGCAAGGTTCTGCTTCCGGACATTTGTCACAATTTTTCTTACTTAATACTATTTGATGTTCGCTTTTATACATTTGGTAGTATTTTGCAAAAGCTATAGCAAAACTAATGGCAAGAACGGCGAGGAGAATAATGATTATCGTTTTGATGTTTTGTTTAAAAAAGCTAGAGAGTTTTGCTACAAATTGTCCTGCAGCAAGGTTTTGTGTCCGAGCAGGTGCCTCCTGAGCTAAGTTAAGTGTTCCCCCGCTTGGAGCTTCCGTGCCCTGATTTAAATTGATTGTATCGTTGTTTTGGTTTTCCATTTTTGCCCCTTTTATTTATTAATTATTATTTCAGAAACAGTATCTTTTTTAATCACGACCCAAAAGCCTCTATATGGAGAGATGTGAGCTTGCTTATGAGCCGATGTTCTATACTTATTCGGATCGTTTGAGATGAAGTAATATTGTTTTGGATTAGCTGTACCCTCCCAGCTCCAAGCGTATCCTGCAATGTCCTTATTTTTGACAGCATCGCCGAAGCTTTTGACTGATCCGTCTTTGTAGCGGATGTTTAGGTTTGCGATTGGAAGATCTGACAAGAAGGGGTTACCAAGCAGGTTCCAACCTTTTGATACAGGTACTGTTGTTGAGACTGCATCGCCGGATTTATACTTGACGCTGTCAATCTTGGCAATATCGTCTATTTTCATCCAGTAGCCCATCCCTGGAACCGGTCTCACTTCAACCTCTTCATTTTTTTCATATTTATTTGCAGAAGCATTAAACTTTCTGACCTTAAAAGTACCAGGCAGAATTGTGCCAAATGATGATTCGCTAATGGCTGGAAAAGTGACCATATTCCAACCGGAGGAGAAGGATTGCTGAGGTGGAGCAATGGTAGCATCGCGGATAACATTGACGGAGGCAGAGGCAGTGATAGAGGGATCGTTTGGATTGGCTCCTTCAACAGTTAATGTGTTATTACCGACAGCGAGGTCAAATGTTCTCATCTTACTTTGACCATTAACTGTGTAAGCTACATTGATTGAGGATTCTTTTGTCGAAGCACCATTTGCTGGGGAATTGATTGAGATTAGAGGGGGAGAAACCAGCACAACAGTGTAAGAAAGAGTCAGTTCCGTGGTACCTTCTTCATTTGTTTCAGAAACTTGTACTTCATTATTTCCAACATGAAAGTTTTTAGTTTCAAGGTATCTGGTAAATCCATCGACGCTGTAAGAAATATTAACATCGGTTGATCCTGCAGAACCGTAAATAAGTATTTTTTGGATTTGTGACGGGGAAATGTTGGATATCTCTGGGGATTTCTCCGGAACCTGATATGTAACCTTAATAGTTTTAGTTGAAGTTAGCCCATCTTGATTATGCTCAGTGATATCAATATTATTTTCGCCAAGCGCTAGGTCTTTCTCGATTGTTTTCCTGACGCCATCGGCCAAATAGGTAACCGGTATTTTCGATCTTGTTACGGTGGAATCATTCAAAGGAGATAACACCTTTATCGCTATGGGCGGCACATTTGAAGCTTTAAATGTCAGCTGTTTTTCAGCCGTATTACCTGCCTTATCTCTGGCCTTTAGATTTACAACATTATTTCCTGATTGTAGTTTGACAGTTCTTATTTTCTCCACCCCATCTACCTTATATTTAATTTTGTATTCATAATCTGAGTATGAAACAACACCATTTTCTTCTGGATCAACTATTTCAATGTTTGGGGGAGTAGTGTCTGAAGCGAATTTAGACTCAAAATTGTCCGCTCCTTCCGCGGAATAATTTTTGTCCTTCGAAATGTTGTTTCCATCTGAGTCTAAAATTTCAATCTCGTCCAAAGAAAAGGATTCTGCACCGCTTGCTTTATTGAATTGAATTTGCAAATAACGAGATTTGGCGCCTGTAAGATCAATTATAATATTTTGGCTGCCAGTCTGACCGGGATTGTCCCAGTGAGCTATTTCGTTAAAACCATTCCCTTTTATAATATCGGCATAATAGCCCGAACCAATGTTTTGTCCATCGTTTGGCGGAATGCTAAACGAGTATACTCCATTTGGAGTAGAATATTCTCCACTGTTAGTTGTCCCAAGATCACCAGAAATTCCTCCGCTAACACTATATGTATTTTCTGCAGTTTTAATAATTCTTATGTCTTCTGAAACATAGTTGGGGCTTGCTGTATTAATATTAATCTTTAGATCGCTACTCTCCAGTAAATATTGATAATGATCGGTATAGGTAAGATTTTTATTCATTTTATAGGCTGCTACGACATTCGGTCTGTATGAATCATCTGTGTTAGAAAGAGAGCTAAGTATTTTTATCGAGCTAATGTCAGCGGCATTTTTTACTCCGATTCGGGCTGATCCTAAGTTCTTAATAATCTTTGAACTATCGTCGGCTTGGCTATATGGATAAGTATTACTTGAATCAGCTAGATCAAGAAAAATCCCTTTATTGCTAGCAAGATTTTTATTAGCCCAATACAAAGGTGTAGGGTTTTCAGTAGAATCAAAAAGTCCGAGGCTATTGGAATTACTTTTTAGAGAAGATATGAAGTAACCAAAAACTCCGTATCGTCTCAATCCTAAATTCATCTTCGTGAAATCATCTATGTGATAGTTTCGTATTCCGTAACTTGTCAAATAATGGTCTGCATAATTCATAAAAATCGGCCCATCGGGATAATTTTGTCTCAACATATCAATACTCTTAATAGATTTATCTCTTAGAGAAATCTCACAATAACTACATTTGCTTTCAAGCCCATCATCATACGAATGGTAGTAAAAGACATTGCCCATTGAATCAAAATCCTCCTCAATGAACCCATGGGATTCGTTCATCTTACTAAATTCATAAAAAGATTTTGGTCTTTCCTCTGTAAATATTTTTGCGTCAGGGTTGCTCCCTTTTATTAAATTGATTAGATGGGATCTAACGGCTAATTCGGCCAAATACAAACCTTCTTTGTCCCAACTATGAGCTATCCTGGTTGTAAAAGACGGTAATTCCCAATACATTATCCTGTCAGAAAATTTTTCAACATTTTTTTCAACAAATTCATCTAGGGCTTCAGGATATGCCCTGACATAAAGGGCTCTAAGATTTTCACCCATATTTCTTCCGGGAAAAAATCTCATTTCATCAATGGGAGCATACTTGGAGGTTGAGTTGGTATACACCCCAATTTTTAGAGGATTCTCGTTTGAGAAGGCAAGGCTTTGATTGTTTTCTAAGGGCGTATAATAAGAATCCAGAGAGAGAGGGTAAAAGCCATTATATAGTACGGAATTCTCCGGTCCGACGCTGACCATTTCAAATTCTCTAGTTTTATTTCCTAGGAGATCATTTGATGAGTAAAAAATGAAATGGTCTTCTTGTTTTTCCAGAATTAACCAAGTATATTTTTCATCCTCAGAAGACGCTGCTCCTCCAACATGCGTATATTTTAGACTGCCGTTAATCATTTGATACAATGATGAACCATCCCATTTAATCCAGTTTAGGTCATCCTGAAGAACCGCAACCCCCGTATCAGCAACTCCTCTTCCAACATTTGGCTCACCCTCTTTTGGATCAATTTTGAAGGCTACCTTAAAATTACCCGTTCCGGATATTTCCTGATACAACATTGCCCCGAGACCGTTTGCGTTTGAAGATTTAATATTGAGTTTCCCATCCACTATCTGGTGCTCGCCTTCATTCAGCCAATGAAGATTCCCTGACATTTGTCCGGAATTAAAATCTTCTTTTTCAACATAGCCAGAATTGATGTTGTTGTTTTTTGTCTGTATGTCGCCAGTAATCGGATTAATGTCATAGTCAATTTTGTTTAAATAGCTCCTCTGCGGGTCTGCTCCACTATATTGAATTTTTATCTTGCCATGACAATACTTCTTAACCTGAAGTTCTTTTGGACCATAGAAAATGTACCCTTCTGACCCCTCATTCTGCTCCACATAATCCTCATCCTTGCCGGTCGTGCTGACCCACAGCTTTAATGTTTTGGGATCGGCAACATTTTTTAAATTGAACATCTTATCACAATGATATCCTAAAGGAATTATTTCCTCCGTATTTTCCAGTGGAGTGTTGGCGTCAAAGAAGTAAAGATAATCTTCATCGCTTATATTTTTGGAGATAAGAGGATGGTCAGAGTCTATTAACTTAAGTTTTGCAGTATCGTTTTGTACCTCTACGCTCTCACCAAACTGATCATTTTCGCGGTTTATTAAATCGATTGGGAAAGGCTTAACATGGGCGATTTCCTTTAAATCAACGCCAGCCGTTATAAAATGTTCTGAATTAATGCCCTGTCTGCTTGTAAGGTCGAGCCTTCCGACAACATTGAATCCTTCACTGTAGAATTTCTCCACTTCTTCCTCTACCCTAGAAGGAATATTTTTGCTGTTATTGTAAAAGTTATTTAACTCGATAGGCAGTTTAACAGTGTCAATCTTTGCTTCTTGTAATTTCTTTGTGATATTTTCAGACTCATTCATGAGATTTATATTGTCGAATTTTTTATAATCAAAGTTTTTATCCAAACCTACTGAGAATGTTGGAATTTTATCAATCGACAGCTTACCTTGACCTAGTTCATTCGCATCTTTCGTAAAAGTGACCCAGTTGTCTGAGTCGCCTTCACTCACAGCCTTGTTTCCATCTGTTAAGATAGTATTTATCTTGTCCAAGTTAGGCAGATTAATGTCTGCCTTAAAGCGAAAATACCAAACAGAAACTCCTAGACATAGGAGCACAAAAAAAGAGCAAGAGATCTTATTGTCTTATGTTTCTTATTCATCTATCCCTCCCAATATAAGTAATATGATATTACTATTATAGTCCTTCTAAAAAAATTGGCAATATGGAAGCGTTAATTGGTCGTAACTGTGAGATTAAATTATCCGAAAAAGTACAACCACCAATAGCGGTAGTTTGGGGTTTTGATCTGAACCTCACCAATAGATTTGTCTTGGCTCTTGTCTTGTTCTTGGTCGATTGGGAGACTGATCACATTTTCACCCGGCGCTTTATAGCCGAGCTTTTCCCGCGCCTCTTTTTCTTTAAATGATGCGGTTTGATAATAATTTATTTTATTTTGAATACTCGCCAGTTCCACTTCCAATGCTTTAACTTCTTCTTCCTGCTTTTCAATATCTTTATTTGAATTATAATTTCCATACACGGTCTTCCCTACCACCACAAATAAATAGATGATTATAGCGAAAATAATCAGACTACTGAGAGTCATTGGGAGATATCGTTCAATCCATTCGGTAAATTTGTGGAAAATATTTTTCTTCGGCATTACTACTATATTATATATGATATTTATCGGTAACAAAAATTACTTTTATTTTTTTATGTGATGATTCATTTGCGATCGTGAATCAATCATCACATAAAATTAAGTGGTATGCTAAGGAGCAAAGATTTGACAATGCAGAAAAAATCCCCCGGAGAGAACCGAGGGATTTTTTTCTGCCTGTCATCCTGAACTTGTTTCAGGGTCTTAGAGATGCTGAAATTAATTCAGCATGACAATTATCTTACCAGCGCTTTTGCTTCTTCTGGTTGTTTGACTTCTTAGCAGTTTTAGAATTATCCGATCTCTTAACTTCCTCTTTTTTGGTTTCCCTTACAACAGTTTTTACTTCTTCCTCACCGTTGAACCAGTAGAAGTATCCGCCCGTTGCGGCACCGGCTAAGATGATCAGTACAAACAGTACGATCCATGGAGTCCAGTTTGTCTTATCATCCTCTTCATCTTTCGAATCGTCACCCTTAATTTGACCGTT
>CAYQPT010000008.1:0-34320 GCA_964419835.1 uncultured Candidatus Saccharibacteria bacterium
ATTATCTTCATGCTCCAAGTTAACCAAAAAGTGCAAAAAGTGTGTACACATTACCTTGCTCTATTGACTTTTTTTGCAATTATGTGTAAATTAAAAATAATGTAAGACCGTCGGTCTTTTTTAGATTTGTCGCAAAAATTGTAATATAGAGGAGAATTATGTTCGCAGTAATTTCTTACAAGGGCAACCAGTACAAAGTTGAACCGAATAAAGAATGCAGAATCGATCTAGCCCCAGACTCACAAGAGAAGAAAAAAATTACTTTTTCTGAGGTTTTGCTTATTTCTGACGAGAAGCAGAACCATGTCGGAACTCCTTTTATTGATGGTGCTTCCGTAGAAGCAGAGTTTGCAAAAGATGTAAGAGATGAGAAAATCGAGGTTTTTAAATTTCATTCCAAGAAACGATACAAAAAAACTCTTGGTCACACACAATCTTATAGTATAATTAAAGTGACTAACATTAAACTTAAAAATGAAAAATAACATTGTTGTTAATTACTTCACAAGTTCTTGGCATGAACTAAAAAAGGTTAGTTGGCCAACAAGAAAAGAAGTGCTAAATCATACTGTCATTGTAGTTATCTCGGCTTCCATCGCAATAATTGTCACGGGGGCGATTGATTACGGTTTGACTTATGTAGTTCAATTTATCGTTCAAAATAGGGGATAATATGGCAAAAGAAGACATGAAAATTGAAGAGAACAAAGAAGAGGTGATTGAAGAATCCCTAGAAGATAAGCCAGTTGCCAAGAAAAATCTTCTTACATTAAAGCAGTCCGGTGAGCGGAACTGGTATGTTATTCATACCTATTCTGGCTACGAGGAACAAGTCGCCGATTCCTTGAAACAGCGAATTGAATCTTTAAGTATGCAGGACAAGATTTTTGATGTAATTGTTCCAAAGGAAAAACAAATTGAAATAAAAAACGGCAAACGAACAACAGTTGAAAAAAGAATATTCCCGGGCTATGTGCTTGTCGATATGATAGTAACAGATGACTCGTGGTATGTAGTTAGAAATACGCCAAATGTAACCGGTTTTATCGGTTTCGGTGTAAGACCTACTCCAATGTCTAAAGAAGAAATTGACCGTATTAAAAAACGAATGGGCGTTGAAGAGCCAAAATATAAAGTTGATTTCAAAGAAGGCGATTTAGTTAAAATTACCGATGGTGCGCTTAAAGGATTTGAAGGAAAAATTGAAGAGATTGATCAAGACAGAGGTAAAGTTAAGGTTCTGGTTAACATGTTTGGTCGCGAAACTCCAGTAACCTTGGACTTCCTGCAAGCTAAGAAAATTTAAACAAGTTGATGGACGAATAAGTAAAGAAGGTAAATATGGCGAAACCAATTAAAGCGATTATAAAATTACAATGTGTTGCTGGGAAAGCAAATCCCGCACCTCCAGTTGGTCCAGCACTAGGACAACACGGTGTGAATATTATGGAGTTCTGCCAGCAGTTTAATGAGCAGACCAGAGAAAAAGGCGACACAATAATTCCTGTTGAAATCACTGTTTTTGAAGACAGAACTTTTAGCTTTATTTTAAAGACTCCTCCTGCGGCTGTTTTGATTAAACAAATCCTGAATCTTAAAAAAGCGTCTGAGAACTCAAAGAAAAATAAAGTAGGAAAACTGTCACAGAAACAATTAGAAGAAATTGCTTCTGAAAAGCTTCCAGACCTAAATGCAAATGATATTGAAGCAGCAAAGAAAGTTATTGCCGGAACTGCCAGAAGCATGGGTGTTGAAATAGAAAAGTGACACGAAGTGTCATCCTGAGCGGAGCCAATTTTTTGGCGGAGTCGAAGGATCTTAAAAACGCAATATATAAAAAATTCCCATATGGGAATTTTTTATATATTGCGAGAGAAGTGCTATCCACGGAGGCAAAACCAAAGGAGGGGCAAAGGTTTTTTTCGTAGATAGCACGTCTCCAACAATCATCTTACAAAATCATACTATTTTATGCTATAATTTGTCAAATAAATTTAATATGGAAGATATTAATCAACTAAAATTAAATGTTGGAACAAAAAGTGATATCGCAATTATTGTAAAAAAATTGCTTGATTTTGGGTATCAGCGAGAATCCAATGCAGGTACCGCCGGAACTTTCTCTTTATCGGGTGGGAATCTTATAATTTTTGCGGCAAATCATAGCTTGCCAATCCGGCTGGAATTTTTCGGACCCGAGATTGAAACTATATGTGCATATAATCAAAAGAACAATAAGATTGAGAACCGTTTTAAAGAGATCTTAATATTACCAAATACAATAAGACTCGATGATGGAGCAGTTATTAAACCGGATGATTTTATTGTTCATGAAGACCATGGTATTGGCATATTTTCAGGTATGGAGACGAAAGAGATTGACGGGACTGATCAACTTTATTATCTAATTACTTATTTAAATAATGATACATTACATTTGCCAGCCGAGTTCAAGGAAAAGCTCTCTCCTTACATTGGTGTGGGCAGAAGGAGCCCAAAACTTTCAAAGCTAGGAAGCGCTACATGGCCAAGGACATATAAAAAAACTTATGAAAATGTCATACTTTTGGCCAAGGAGCTTTTAAATATCTATGCAAAAAGAGAGCTGGCCGAGAGGAGAAAATGGATTCCAAATAAAGAGTGGGACAAGGAAATATCACAAACTTTTGGCTATAAAGAGACACCTGATCAGGATAAAGCAATTGCGGAAATCTTGAGTGATATTCAGAATGATAGACCAATCGACAGGTTGGTTTGCGGCGATGTGGGATTTGGTAAAACTGAAGTGGCAATCCGCGCAATGTGCCAGGCGGTGGCTAACGGCTATCAAGTTGCAATACTAGTACCAACAACCATATTAGCCGAGCAGCATTTTATTACTTTAACAAAACGGTTTAGCAATTTGCCGGTTTCTATTGATAGACTTACCCGATTTGTTAAACCCGCTGATCAGACAAAGACAATCTCAAAGATAAACAAAGGCACCGTTGACATTGTCGTTGCAACCCATCGACTCTTTAGCGCGAATATTAAATTTAAAAACCTGGGGCTCTTGGTTATTGATGAAGAGCAGAAATTTGGGGTAAAAGATAAAGAAAAGTTGAAAAAATTACGGGTCGGCTTGGACATTCTCTCCTTAACCGCGACGCCCATCCCCAGAACACTATTTATGGCGCTTTCTGGGATCAGAGACATCTCTCAAATTTCTTCGCCTCCGCTTGGCCGAAAATCAATAGAAACAAAAGTTGCACAATATGATGAAAATTTAATTAAAAATTATATTAATTGTGAGGTAAAAAGAGATGGACAGGTTTATTATTTGCATAACGAGGTCGCTACTATTGAGGGTAAATGCCGGAATCTTCAAAGGATTTTTCCAAAACTGATGATCAAAACAGCTCATGGACAAATGAAAGAAGAGCTTTTAGCGGAAAGGATGAGCCAGTTTGCAGATGGAAAAATTGATATTTTAGTTTGCTCAACAATCATTGAAAACGGTTTAGATTTGCCGAATGTTAATACTTTAATTGTGGATGAGTCTGATAAATTCGGCTTGTCCCAACTTTATCAGATTAGGGGCAGAATCGGACGAAGCAAAAACCAAGCGCATGCGTTATTTACATACAAGAACAAAACTATTACTCAAAATGCATTCAAAAGATTGAAAGCCATTGTAGAAAACACTGAGCTTGGATCGGGTTATAATATCTCATTGTCTGATCTGGAAATTCGCGGTGGGGGAAATATTTTAGGCAAAGAACAGCATGGAAATATGGAGGCAGTTGGGCTGGTACTTTATTCGAAACTTTTAAAAAGAGCTGTAGAGAAACTAAAAAAATAGTCGCTTCTTCGATTATTTGTTATACTATACAAGTAATTAAATAAGTACTAGGAGGGAAATGCGAAATGAAATGAAGTCCGCCTTTGGCGGAAAGAGGGAAATTAAATCGTCGACAGGGCTGTTGATAGTTTTTGCGTTTGCAGTAGTAATTTTTGGCGGAGCATACACCTACGCGAATCTTTTTATTAATAAAATATTGATAGTCACTAATTCTGATTATCCGGTTATCGCAAAGAAGGATGCCACCGCAGATTGGAGAACCTATGAGGATAAAACTTACGGGATTAGTTTTAAATATCCTAAAGAATGGACCACGCCAAAAGTAGAGGATGTTGGAAAAGACGACGGGCCGATTCCTTTGGATTTTCGCAATTTGAGTTTTTCAGGTAATCCAAAAAATGTTTCTGTTAATATTTCTAAATTCAGTGCCTATGGAAGTCAATTCAATGATGATATTGCGGAGATAAAAAAAGTGTATGTTGATCGAAGCGCTAAGGATGCCGGAAAACTTTGGCTTCCGCCAAGCAACGCGATGATAGCGGCTAACTCTAAGCCGGAATATATCGAAACTGCCGACAAAAAATACAGAGGAATTGTGTACTTTGCTAACATCGGCCAGGATGTGAATGCATCTTTGGATGCGATAGTAATCATGACCGATGGCAGTACAAATATATTACAGATACAAGTTCAGGGCCGCTCTATTAGAGAAAAGAGCTTAAATGATCAAAATTTTGCTAAAGCATCTCTTGATGATTTTTATGCGTATATTGGCGCACTAACGACCAAAAACACTGAAGAGACGACGATCAGGGAGTATAATAGTATATATTTATATATCGCTAAGAGCTTGAGCGATGTTGTGGTAACCGATGGGACTGCTGATTGGCAGACATATAGAAATGATACTTACGGCATCACGCTGAAATATCCAAAAGATTGGAAGGCCGAGCAAATATCATCAAGCCCAAACATTTTGTTGCTTAATTCACCGGAAACGCAGGTAATTCTTGATGAGATAACTAAGAAAAATGTACCAGCCGGAGGGCCACCATCCGATATCGCTATTTCTTATTATGACAACTTGGCGGCAGCCGATGGAAATAATCCTAAAAAATATCAAACTCTTAGTGATATGGTTAGTGATACCAATTATTTTAGGTCTACAAAAGAAATCACATTTATTGGTCAAAAAGCTTATGAGGGTATTGAGTCTGGAATGTCAGATAGCTACATGATCATTTTTGAAAAGAACAACCATATCTATAAAATTAATTCTAATAAAGAAACAAAGGGACAAGTAACCGATGTGCAGCAATTAATACTGGATAGTTTTTCTATTCGATAATGCAAACTAAATATCTCCTTGCGCTGAATGCACATGAAAAGATTGGGAGTCAGACTCTTAAAAGAGCCCTGGCTCCTTTTGGTAGTAATCCTGAAAAATTGTGGAATGCGGATGAAAGTATTTTACGCAAAAGTTTAGACGAAAAAACTGCGAATTTGGTTATTGAAGCAAAAAAGCAATTTAATCCAGAACAAGAGACGGAGAAGCTTCAAAAGTTTAACATCGGTTATACAACAATATACGATAAACAATATCCCGCTTTGCTGAAAGAAGCGCACGATCATCCTGTGATCCTGTATATAAAAGGAAATATTGCGGCGTTGAGAATGCCAAGTATTGCTGTTGTGGGGAGTCGTAAATTTACACATTACGGCCAAAAGGTTGCATACAAATTATCTAAATCTTGCAGTGAGGCCGGTCTCTGCATTATCTCCGGCTTGGCACTGGGTATTGATGCGGTAGCGCACAAAGCAGTGCTGGACGCCAGCGGAGTAACGGTTGGGGTATTGGGCTGTGGACTGGACCAAATTTACCCTGCCAGTAATTTGAATCTTGGAAAAGAAATGTTAGAAAAAGGCGGGGCGATTGTTTCCGAATTTCCGCCCGGGACTCCGCCGTTAAAATATAACTTTCCCGCCCGTAACCGCATCATTGCGGGGTTATCACTTGGCACATTGGTCATTGAGGCAGCGGAGCAGTCTGGTGCGCTAATAACGGCATATCAGGCCTTGGAGTATAATCGGGAGGTTTTTGCTGTTCCGGGAAATATAGATTCCGAAACTTCTAAGGGGACTAATCTGTTAATTCAAAAAGGCGCGAAGCCGGTAATGAAACCAGAAGATATTTTTGAAGATTTAAATATTGAGATCAAAAAAACGGAGCAAAAAGCCAAGGAGATATTACCGGAGACAGAAGATGAGAAGAAGGTGCTCGAAATTTTGAAAAAAGGCGAGAAGAACATTAACGACATTGTTTTGGAATCGGAATTAAATATTATTGCAGTCAACACTACATTGTCGATAATGGAGATGAAAGGATTGGTGGATAATATTGGAGGCGGCAGGTATATGCTCCGCTAAGCGGAGTAATTTATCATTTATCATTTTTCAGTTTTCATTAATTTATAAATTTACCATTTAATCAATTTAATAAATATTTAAATGAGAAATAAATGATCAATGATCAATGACAAATGGTAAATGATTTTGACATTTAGGGAAGTTAACTGATAGCATTTATTAGAAACAAATATAAAAATTTAAGAAAAGTGAGGAGAGCATGAACCTAGTAATTGTTGAGTCGCCGGCGAAAGCCAAAACAATTGAGAAATACTTGGGCAAGGACTATAAGGTCTTGGCTTCTTTTGGTCATGTTCGTGACTTACCCCAAAAGAAACTCGGGATTGATACTAAAGACGATTTCAAGCCAGAATACGAAGTTCCGGCTAAAGCAAAAAAAATCATTTCTGAAATAAAAAAACTGGAGAAAACTGCAGAATTACTCTATCTTGCAACTGACTTGGACCGCGAAGGAGAAGCTATCTCTTGGCATATTGTAAAAGCGTTAAATATCAAAGAAGATTCGCAAAATATTAAACGAATTGTTTTTAATGAAATCACCAAAACCGCTATTGAAAAAGCAGTAAAAAATCCTAGAAGTATCGATATGAATTTGGTTGACGCCCAGCAGGCAAGACGGGTTTTGGATCGCCTTGTCGGATACAAACTCTCACCTCTTCTGTGGAAAAAAGTAAAATCCGGCTTATCGGCTGGTCGTGTGCAATCTGTTGCGGTCCGTTTAGTGGTTGAGCGGGAGAGAGAGATTGAAGGTTTTAAGGCAGAGGAGTTTTGGCTTTTGGGCGCAAATTTATCCAAGCAGAAGGAAGATCGGACATTTAAAGCTTTTTTATCCGAAATTAATGGGACTCCGGTTAAAAAATTTGATATAAATAGTCAGGAAAAAGCCGATAAAGTCGAGAAGGATTTGAAGGACGCATTATATAAGGTTTTGGATATTTCCAAAAAAGAATCGGTTAGAAAACCACCTGCTCCATTTACCACATCAACACTGCAAATGGAGGCATCTCGAAAATTGGGGTACTCTGCTAAACAAACGATGATGTTGGCGCAGAAATTATACGAAGCGGGCAGGATAACATATATGAGAACAGACTCGACCAACCTCTCAGAAGAAGCAGTCAAGGCAATCAGGAACGCTATAAAATCTGAGTTTGGTGAAAAATACTTGCCTTCCGAAGCCCAGAAATATCAAACCAAGACCAAAAGGGCGCAGGAGGCCCATGAAGCCATAAGACCGTCCCATGTCGATAGGAAGGATGCTTCTTCCGACAGTAGAGAGCAGCGATTGTATGATTTGATTTGGAAACGCACAGTTGCATCACAAATGAAGGATGCTTTGTTTGATATAACTACCGTTTCAATTGAGGCATCGGCGAAAGAAAAATTTGTATTTATTGCCAAGGGCGAAGGTCTTAGGTTTGACGGTTTTATCAGGGCTTATACTGAGGGGCAAGATGAAGAAGTAGAAGAAATTGAAAACAATATTCCTTCTTTGGAAACAGGGGAGACTTTGGATTTTCACGATCTTATTAAGCAGCAAAAATTTACCGAACCGCCAAAAAGATATTCTGAAGCAATGCTGGTTAAGAAATTGGAATCACTTGGTATCGGCCGGCCTTCAACTTATGCGCCGACTTTGGCAACTATTCAAGACAGGGGATATGTGACTCTGGAGGAAAAACGGTTTTTCCCAACCGATATTGCCAAAATTGTGAATGATCTTTTGGTTGATCATTTTTCCAATATTGTGGACTATGAGTTTACAGCTAAGATGGAAGACAAATTTGATGAGATTGCCGATGGAACTATAAAATGGGTACCGGTAATTGAAGAATTTTATACTCCGTTCGAGAAAAATTTATCTGTGAAAGGCAAAGAGATTAATAAAGAGGATATTATTAAGCCGGAGATGACAGAGGAAAAATGTCCTGAATGCGGCAAACCGCTTTTGATCCGACTGGGAAGATACGGAAAATTTATGGCTTGTTCCGGCTATCCGGAATGTAAATATTCAAGGCCGATTGATGCTCCCGCTTCTGACGAAGTTGCCGGCAAGGATGGTAAAATGGAATCTGTTTCCGAGGCCGAAGCAGAGAAGTGTGAAAAATGCGGCGGAAAGATGATTTTAAAGGAAGGACGATTTGGTAAATTTTTAGCTTGTGAAAATTACCCTAAATGCAAAAATACAAAGGCAATTTTGCAATCAACGGGGATGAAATGTCCCGACTGCGGTGAGGGCGATGTTGTGACGAGAAGGACAAAAAGAGGCAGAATGTTCTGGGGGTGTTCCAGGTACCCGGAGTGTAAATATGCGTCATGGGAAGATCCAAATAAAAAGGCAGAATCATCCGATACTGCCGCCGCCGAAGATGCTGTGAGCGGGCAAGATAAAACAGAGAGAGAATAAAAATCAATGCTTCCAAGATCCGTGCAAAATTTAATAGATGAGTTTTCAAAGCTTCCCGGTGTTGGACCAAAAACTGCGGCGCGGCTGGTTTTTTATTTGCTTTCAAAACCGGTGTCAGATATTTCTAATCTTGGAAAGGCGGTTTTGGGGTTAACGGAAAATTTAAGACATTGCGATCGTTGCTTTAATATTGCAGAGCATGAAACTTGCCATATCTGTTCAAATGAAAGAAGAGATCAGTCCGTCATTGCAGTAGTGGAGGAGCCATTAGATGTAATTGCCTTAGAAAAATCGGCAGTTTTTAGTGGAGTTTATCATGTTTTGGGCGGATCAATTTCTCCTATAAGTGGAGTTGGGCCCGACGATTTGCGAATAAACCAATTGCTTCTGCGTTTAAAAAACGGCGAAACCAAAGAGATTATTCTGGCTACTAACCCAGACTTAGAGGGAGAAGCAACCGCATCTTTTATTAAGGATAAAGTGAATGCTGATTTTGGAGAAATCATAGTTACGCGAATTGCTAGAGGACTACCTGTTGGCGGAGATTTAGAATACGCAGACGAGGTAACACTAAAGAGGTCCCTGGAAGGGCGAAGGGAATATTAATTATCATAATTTATCATAAATTATTTGCTGGATTAACTAATTTATCAAAATCAGCCATAGGTGGATAACTTTTATTGACAGTAAAAACAACTTCCCGCTAAAATTCAGAAAGTAAAAATTAAACCGCCCTTTGGCGGAAAAGATGAGGGTTCATATGGCAGAAGAGTATGTGTGCGGGGAGTGCGGCCAAAGATCGGAAGATGATTATTGCCCGATTTGCGAAAGTAAAATGGTCAAACTCAATGATTTCAACGACTCGTCGTATGAAGTGGCAGACGAAGAGGAGGACGAATTTGAGACAATGGATGGCGGCTTTGGGTCGGAAGAATTTGAAGAGGACGAACTTCCTAGCGTCGCCTAGAGAGAAGGATCGGCAAATACAAAAACAAAACCCGAGAGGTAGATTGGCTCGGGTTTTTTGTTTTAATAACTTAATATTATGCATTAAATGTGATATTGTGAAAGCAGAAAACTATTAATGAAAATTAAACATGAAGATTTTTAATACTCTTTCTCAAAAGAAGGAAGAATTCAATCCGTCAGTTGGAAATAAAGTCAGTTTTTATGCATGTGGACCAACAGTCTATGATATTGCTCATATTGGCAATCTTAGGACATATTTATTTGAGGATATTTTGAAAAGAGTGCTTATTGCAAATAATTATGAAGTAAAGCATGTAATGAATATTACCGATGTGGATGATAAAACAATTCTAAAAGGTGAGCGAAAGTTAGATGAATTTAAAAAAGTTGTGAAAAAGTATGAAGAATTATTTTTTATTGATTTAAAAAAGCTTAATATTTTAAAACCGGATGTTGTTACTAAGCCGACCGAATATGTTGAAAAAATAGTCCTTTTTATTGAGGACCTAGTGAAAAAGGGATTTGCCTATAAAGCAAAAGACAACTCAATTTATTTTTCAATTGATAAATTTAAAGATTACGGCAAGCTATCTCGGCTTGATAAAAGCGGAATAAAAATTGGTGCCCGGGTTGAGAAAGACGAATACAACAAAGAAAATCCTGCCGATTTTGCGCTTTGGAAGGCATGGGACGAAGACGACGGAGAAATTTTTTGGGAAACGCGGCTTGGAAAAGGCCGGCCGGGCTGGCATATAGAGTGCTCAACGATGGCAAATGATGTTTTGGGCGAAACTATCGACATTCACGCTGGTGCTGTTGATTTAATCTTTCCTCATCATGAAAATGAAATTGCCCAATCTGAGGCAAAAAACGGAAAGCCATTTGTAAACCATTGGATTCATGGGGAGCACTTGCTCGTTGATGGCAAAAAAATGTCTAAAAGTCTGGGCAATCTCTACTCATTAGCTGATTTAGAAGAAAAAAGTTTTTCTCCGATGGATTTTCGTTATCTGGTATTTGGTACTCACTATAGATCAAAACTAAACTTTACTTGGGAAGGATTAGCTTCTGCTAAAAATGCTCGAGAGAGATTGTCCCGTTTATTATTAGGGAGTAGATCAGGCGATGGTAAAATCTTGGATAAGTATTTAAATCAGTTTATGGATAAAGTAAACGATGACCTAGACACCTCATCCGCACTTGCGGTTTTATGGGAAATGATACGAGATGAAAATATTGCGAACCTAGATAAGAAAAAAACATTCTCAGAAATGAATAAGATTATGGGATTGGTATTTGAAGAAGCAAAATCAGCACCAAAAGAAGTAATTGTATTAGCGGAAGACCGAAAAAAAGCAAGGGAAGACAAAGCTTTTCAAGAGTCGGATAAGCTCCGAAATCAGATTGAAGCTCTTGGCTGGCAAATCGAAGATCTTTCAGAAAACAGATATGAGCTCAAAGAAAAGTAATTTCTGGTTAAATTTAGAGCGTCCGATTAAAGTTCTTGCGCCAATGGCCGGATACACCGACTCTGCTTTTCGTGTTCTCTGCCGTGAATTTGGCGCGGATGTCGTAATGACCGAACTGACATCGGCCGATGCTGTGGCTTATGGTAAATTTAAAGTTAAAAGATCTAGATTGGGCACTAAAGTTGAGGCGAAAAATAAGAATAATGCCACTGCGGAACTATTGTCATTTTCCGAGAAAGAGCGCCCTGTCGTGGTTCAGCTTTTTGGAAAATATCCTGAAAAATTTGGAATTGCTGCAAAATGGATAACAGAGAATTTGAAACCGGACGGCATTGACATTAATATGGGCTGTCCAGCTAGAAAAGTGGTGGGAAGTGATCACGGTGCAGCGTTAATTAAATACCCGGAATTGGCAGCAAAAATAGTAAAAGCGGTAAAAGAAAATACAGATCTACCGGTTTCCGTTAAAACGCGACTTGGCTGGGATGGAGACGATCAGATTTTTGAGTTTGCACCCGTGCTATTTGACGCCGGAATTGACGCCTTGATTATTCATGGAAGGAACTATAAGAACGGCTTCTCAGGAAATGCCCGGTGGGAAAATATTTTCAAATTAAAAGAAATGTTTCCAAATAAAGTTGTGATTGGTAATGGTGATATATCAAAAATTTCTAATGACAAATTTCTAATTTCCAATGAAATGTCAAATTTACAAATACCAAATACCAAATTATTTTTAGATGGCGTCGCGGTTGGGAGATCAGTTTTTGGCAAACCATGGATATTTAGCAAAGATTCTGTCAGCAAAAATGAGTTGAAAAAAATAATTTTAAGACACGCAATACTAGCTTATGAAAGTAAGGGGGATTATGGAATTATTGAATTTAGAAAGCACCTCCTTGAGTATTTGAAAGGATTTGCGAACGCAAAAGCACTTAGGTTAAAGGCGGTAAAAGTTGAAAACATCGGTGATATTAAATCGATCATTGCCGAAATTTGATCTCCAGATGAACTCTTTGTGACTTTGTCATATTGACAAAAATTGAAAAAAGTGCTAGAGTATTTACAAGCGGTTAGATTGGAAGGGCTAACTTGCCAGGATGGGGATCCTGTGTTTTTTGTTTTAGAATCGGCTGAGATCTGGGGAAATTATGAGTGGCGGTTTTATTCGGTTGGTCGGCATTGTTGGCCCCTTAAAAAATGTGGGCCTAGCCACGCCAACTTCCGACCACTTCTCACCTTTTTCTTGGCTGGTTCTAAGACAAAAATTGGAACTTACAACAAAAAATTTCTGATAAATTCTGTCAGAATAAAGGGAAAGTGCCTCTGGGAGTAAACGGCGCGATATTGCGCCTGAAAAGAGGCGAAACCTTAGCGGAAGATGAAGTGGAATTAGCTAAATGGAAAGTAGAGAGTAGAAGGTAGAAGGGTCATATCTGGGTTCAAAACTACCAACTATAAACTATCAACCACCAACTAATCATCATCCATCTCTCGCTAAAGCGGAATATTTGCTTGATAGAGAGAAACGACTCATGGATTGGTGCTCTCTTTCATGGGTAGCACATTGATAATGATACATCACACGCGCCATCGTGCGCACTGTCCGTGCGCTAATGGCGCGCAAAGGAAGGGGTTTTGAAATGGGAAAGCTGAGAAGGCTGATCGCGCTTGTGTGCGCAATTTCGTTGCTTGTTCCGGCGTTTGCCGGGGCTCAGTCTGCTGGTGCAGGAGTTCTCCTCGGTGGAGGAAGCTCCAATAATGTGACTGGCGCTGTTAGCATAGGTGCTGACATACTTGGTGTCCAGACGAACATCCAGTACGGGGTGCTAAACCTGCGGCTCTGGCTTGCTCGCACTCCTTACGGGAGTGCGCTAGACGGAGCAACGGTTGATCCCTCCCTCAAGATGACTTTCTGGCAACCGAGGAGCAGGGACATGGGGTATCGCTACCTTGTCGGTTCCATCGACATCTCGGGTGTTGACTACCACAGGCTTAAGGACGCAAAGGGATGGCTTAAGAGCGAATCCGCTTGTGTCCCGCTCTGTTTCCAGAGTTGCGGACCGTGCGTGATGAAGTTCAGTATCCCCTTGGACGATCTTCCCAATGGAGTCTACGCGATTGACTTGGCGTCATACAACGACGCCAAGAAGAATTCGCTCAAGTTTCCCGGGGGGTCGATCGGTATCAATCGTGAGACTCAGAGGGTGAGTGGATACTATCAGTTCACAATGATCGATCCATCGGTCATCCTGGCCACTTACTGGCAGGGAATCACCAATGTCCCTGACTCTGACGAACTGAAGCGACGCATCGAGGATGCTTACCTTCTTACGAGGTTCTCGTATGCGGTGACAGATTCCAGACCGGATCTTGATCTGGCGAAGCTGGAAGGCCAGTACAACCAGGCGGCAGTTCAGGCAGTTCAGGCTAGTAACACTAGCAGGATGACAACTGGCAGTGGTTACAGCTTCAGGCTTAAGATCAAGTCCTGCAAGCCATACACACTGTGTGTTAAGGACTGTCATAGCAGACCGACACCACGGGTCCGGAGCTGGAACAGGCCGGCCGAGACCACCACAGTTAACATAGATGTGGCGCCTGGCGATTATGTCGAGTACTCAGCATCCACGGGTAGTGGCCCGGACATGTTCTTCGCCATCCAGCCCGAGAATGTCCCCGCTAGCGGGGTGATAGGGGTAGACCTGAAATGAAGATGAAGATAGGAGTGATAGTATTCCTCCTTTTCTGCGTCAGCGTGTCGCTGGCGTCGCCTCGTCACATCGGTGATGGAACATGGGCGTTTATCACATCACCTGTCGTATCTGCTGCAGACTGGAAACAGCGGGTCTGCAACAATGACGTTTACTGGCAGCGCTACAAGCAATACTATGGGCTGTCATGCGCTAAGAAGCAGTTCCTGGGGTTATCGTGGTATCAAGACACCATTAGCGGCGAAGTCTTGATCGGGGTTTGGAAGGGTGGCCGTCCGGTCACTCTGACTCAGACTCTCAGAAGCGAGCCATGCTTGGTGGCGATCGATTCGAGCGGGAATAAGTTCGTGATCATCATGGACTGCTCCAACCCGCTCCAGATCCGGAAGGTTCCTTGCAAAGTGGCGGCAGTTTGTACCACGCCATGCAACGAGGGATCGATGGATGTGTCTTGTGGCGAAGTTGAGCCGGAGCAGCCGATGGCGACAGCTTCACTGTTGGTAACGGCTCAGTTCGGCCAGGTGTCATCCAGCTTTCCCGTCGGCACATCTGGAACGACTTATGTTCCATTGCTTTCCGTCGGTGTGACGGGGTTCAATAATCAGAATCAGGCGTGCCCGAAGCCGAAGCCGAAGCCGCCGCCCGTTATATGCCCCACGCCGGTTCCACATCGGCCTTGGTGATGACTTTTCTCGGGTTAGCCCAATTGGGGCCGACCAACGACCCGTTGAGCGGAGACCTAACGGTTTCCGCTCCTCGACTGATCTAGCAAATCCCACGACGCCCCGAAGGGCTATGCGGGACGGAGCGATTTGTTAGATTAGATAGAGCTTTAATAGAAATTAAGTAGTAAGTTAGTAAGCATTATGCTTATTGCCCATTTTCGGGCTAAAAGAAAGGAATAGATGAAATTATTCAATTTCATGAAAGAAAAAACAAAAAAGCTGTTTGGAATAACAGCAATTTTAGCTATGGTAATGCAGTTTGCAATGCCAAAAATAGTACAAGCAACGGACTCGCCACAACCGCATTTTGCGGATGAGCTTGAATTTTTTGTAGGGCGCAACCTTACACAAAATCAACATCAATGGGTTGATCCGGTTAATGGTAACGCCGGAGATGAGTTTAAGGGCGAACTTTTCGTCCATAATAACATCGTCGGAAGTGTTGCCGAAGATGTGGTTGTTAAGGTATCCATACCTTCACAAACCACGAATAATAAGGCAGTTTTGTCGGCTACTGAGTCGGCACGAAATGCAGCTTCTTTGTCGGATACGCTTACGGTTAACTTAAACAAAGACGCTGATATCATGTTTGAGCCAAACAGCGTTAAGCTATTTAAAGTTGTAGGCGAGGATCCGGTTGAAGTTCCTCTTTCTTTTGAGCAGGGTAATAAGCTTGTGACAACAGGTCTTTTCCTTGGTGATATTGAGGGATGCTTCCAGTTCTCAAAATTTATTACTTTTGAGTTCAAAACAAAAGCAAAAGAAGTTCCAAAACAGCCGAATCTTAATGTTTCCAAATTGGTTCGTAATGTAACATCCGGAGAATCTAATTTTGTTCCGTCCAATCAGGCGCATGCCTGCGATACGTTGGAATACAAGCTCAATTTTTCCAATACAGGTGAGATTGATGCATTAAATGTTCTTTTAAAAGATGTCATACCTCCTCATACAAAATTTGTAAGTGGTTCGGCCGTAATATCTATTAACGGTGGGTCCGAACAGGTCCTTGCCAATGGTGATAGTCTTGTCGGTGGTGGAATAACCTTAGCTAAGATTGAATCTCGAGAGAACAGTTATGTTAAGTTTAGAGTTGTAATTGATGCCGGAACAAAAGCTGGCACAGTCCTCATAAACACTGTGATTTTGGACGGGCTTAAGGCGACAGCTCAGACGACAATTGTTGCGGAAGCTGTTCCTGTAGTAGTGGCTCCTGTCACTCCGTCAGCTGCTAAACCGCTTCCTGCAACCGGTCCGGTTGAAACAGCATCTGTAATTTTTGCCTCATTACTAATGGGTGCATACGGTTTTATCAAGTATCGAAAACATTTAGCCAAGGAAGAGACAAAGATTATTAGTCAGTTACTAAACCAGTAGATCGGTAAATAAGTTGCCACCGCCTCTGGCGGGGTCCCGCAGAAAGCGGGATAAGTAAGCAGCTATGTAAAATCCCCCGAGAAATTCGGGGGATTTTACATATAGAATAAGAAGCGCTGTTTTGATACAATTGGGGCAAATGGAATCCAAACAAAGAATTGAAGAGTTGCGCGGAATATTAAAGATCGACGACAAAAAGGCGCAATCCACTATTATTGAGAAAGAGATGAACTCTCCTGATTTTTGGTTGGATGAAAAAGCAGCGCAGGAAAAATCGAAGGAGCTCAAAGTTTTAAAGGAAGAGATTAAGAAGTTTGATGATGTGTACGAGCTCTCCGAAATAGCAACGGAAAAAGAAGAAGATTTTTTAAAAAAGGAAGTAAATAAACTGGAAATTTATGCCCTATTTAGCGGCAAGTACGATATAAAAAGCGCAATTTTGAATTTCTATGCCGGTGCCGGCGGAGTTGACGCCCAAGACTGGACAGAAATGCTGCTCAAAATGTATTTGCGTTGGGCCGAGGACAACGATGCCACCGCAATTGTGCTAAATGAAACAAGGGGCACCGAGGCGGGAATAAAAAGTGCTACCGTTGAAATATCCGGATCTTACATATTTGGGAAGTTAAAAGGCGAATCCGGCGTTCACCGTCTTGTCCGTCAATCGCCGTATAATGCTAAAAGCTTACGCCAGACATCCTTCGCTCTTGTGGAAGTGATGCCGGAAATTGAATCTGATACTGAAGTAAATATTGATCCAAAGGATTTAAGGATAGATATCTTTCACTCTGGCGGAGCCGGCGGGCAAAATGTGAATAAAACTTCGACAGCCATTCGAATAAAACATTTGCCCACAGGTATTTTAGTAACCTGCCAAAACGAACGGAGCCAACTTCAAAACAGAGAAATGGCAATGAAAATATTGCGTTCAAGATTGGCTCAGCTAATGCTGACACAGCATAAAGAAAAAGTTGAAGAAATCCGCGGTGATTTTTCTGCTCCAGAGTGGGGAAATCAAATTAGATCATACGTTTTGCATCCATATAAGTTAGTAAAGGATCACCGGACCGATTTTGAATCGAAAGATCCGGATAAGGTCTTGGTGGGGGATTTGAACGGATTTATTGAAGCCGAACTTAGAATGAAGCATGTATAATGTATTAAGTATTAGGCGGGTAACTCTGCTTGTTACATAATACCTGCTACATAATACGAAAAGAGGGGTAATGGATATATTTAATAGACTGCAGGTTGTACAAGAGATTGACATCTCTTCAGTTCAAGCAAAATTCTTACTGATGCTGGTTTTTATTTTAATCGCTTCGTTTCTTATCGATTTTTTACTCTCACGGTCTTTTTTGGGAAAAGGATACCGCATTTTTGCTGCCCCTGGTGTTATAGTCCATGAACTGGCCCATGCGCTGATGTGTATAGTAACCGGTGCTAAAATTACCAAAATTGCGCTTTTTGACAAAGAAGGGGGGAGCGTTCATCATTCGTCACCTCGGATTCCAATTCTCGGTCAGATTTTAATTTCTCTTTCTCCCTTTGCAGTTGGTGCGGCGGCGATTTATTTTCTGTCAAAAATTTTGGGAATAAATTCTGTAAATGTTACTGAGCTAGACTTGTCCCGCTCGACCATCGTTGAAACTTTTAAGGCAATTTTTTCGCGGCTTAATTTTCATCAAGTAAAGACTGTTGTCATCCTGTATCTTGTCTTGTCAATTGCGGTCACAATGACGCCCAGCTGGCAGGATTTAAGGAATATTGCTCTTTCAATTTTAGGCATTTTAGTCGCTTTGGCGCTCGTTTATCATTTTACTTCCTGGCGGTTTGGTGGTTTGCCTGTGCCGGAGCAATTATTCGTTTTACTTTCAACGGTATCATTATTGTTGATTTTGAGCTTGTTTTTAAGTATCATACTGTATATTATATCTAAGTTGTTTAAAACAACTTAGAATTTATCATTTACCATTTTTCATTAATCATTTATTTAAATATTTTCCATTTGATAATTGAGAAATGAAAATTTAATGAAAATTGATCAATCGTAAAATGATCAATGCGACTGAAAGGAGCAATATGGTTGATTTTTCAAAAGCCAAAGAGTTGTACGAATTGCAAAAGAAAGCAAGAAAGATTCAGAAAGAGCTAAAAGACACTGAGGTTGAAGCGAAGAGTAATGACGGTTGGGTTACGGTAGTTTTTAATGGCGAACAGCATATGACAGATATTAATATTGCTGAAGAAGCCCTTAAGCCGGAAAATAAAAGAGAGCTTGAAAAGGATTTGAAAAATACAATTTCACAGGCAATCGCTAGAGCGCAGGCTTATGCAGCAGAGAAAATGAAGGAAATTGCCGGAAACCTCAATATCCCAGGGATGTAATTTTTAGTAAATCAGTTGTCAGTAAATCAGTAGTAAGTAGGGGGCAAGTGGCTGGAATTAAAACATTCGAAGAATTACTAGTATGGCAGAAAGCCCATGAGCTAGTATTAATTATTTACAAGTTAACAAATGATTTTCCAAAATGTGAGGAATTCGGACTGAAAAGTCAACTAAGAAGGGCTGGCGTATCAATTCCATCAAATATCGCTGAAGGATTTAAGAGGAAATCTCTGAATGACAGTTGTCGTTTTTACAATATGTCGCAAGGGTCTCTAGAGGAGAAAAAATATCAACTTCGTTTATCAAAAGATCTGAGTTATATAAAGGATGAAACGTATAATCAGATTGTATCGTTGGCTGACGAAGTCGGTAAGTTGCTACATGGTTGGATTAGAATTCAAAAATAACTTACAACTGACAACTTATTAACTGAGAACTAGAAAAATGAAAATTATTGTCGGTTTAGGAAACCCGGGGAAAGAATATGAAGGCACTCGCCATAATGCCGGTTTTATGTTTGTTGACCGATTGGCACAGTGCGAGGAGATTAAGCCGGCAAACGAAGAGCTAAAATTTAATTTGGATAAAAAATTTGAGTCAGAAATTGCGCTAGCAAGCATAAAAGGTGAAAAAATAATTTTGGCCAAACCGCAGACATTCATGAATTTATCCGGCAGTGCAGTTTCAAAAATATTGTCCTTTTATAAAGCAGAGCCGGAAGAGTTAATTATTATAAATGACGATATAGATTTACCTGTCGGCACTATTCGGATCAGAAAAGAAGGGTCTTCGGGCGGACAGAAGGGGCTGGAAAATATTATTTCGGCGCTTGGTACTGATAGCTTTATTCGGATTAGAATCGGAATTTCTGAAACCGGAGAAAAAGTTGACCGGATTGAAACGGTTAATTATGTTTTAGGAAAAATAAGCAAAAGAGAGTTACCTATCCTTGAAAACGTTATCCTAGAGGGAATAAATTATTTGATTCCATATTTTGGTACTAATAAAGAGATCCTTTGCCACACGATTGAAATTACAGGAAAAGAAGAAAATCCAAGCAAGGTATAGCTTGATTGATCTTAAAAAAAATGATAAAGTAATTTGTTATAAATTAAATAAGTGGGACCCCTCACCCTTTGGTCTAGAATGTATTATGTATATTTACTTCAAAGCCAGAAGGACAAATCTCTTTATATCGGATACAGTTCTGATCTGAAGAAAAGATTGTTAGCACATAATTCAGGCAAGAATTTTTCTACGAAGAGATTGTGTCCTTGGATATTGGTTTACTATGAAGCGTATTTACATTCTAAAGTAGCACGGGAAAGAGAAAAGCAATTAAAAAGATTTGCAAAATCTTATGCCATGCTAAAAAAGAGAATTGGATTGTTGTAGCCCAAAGGGTGAGGGGGTTTGAACCACTAAGGAGAAAAAAATGACAGCGAAAAAAGTTGTTGAGATGGCTTCTGAAGAGGTCGTCGACGAGAAGAAAATTTTGAAAGAGGCAGAGGAAAGAGAAAAGGAGCGAAAAGCCGAGGAAAAAGCGGCTAAAGAAGAGGAAAAAGAGATCGAAAAATCCCACTCCGCTGAAGCTACGCGGGACAAGGAAGAAAAGAAGAAACAGACTCGAAGAAAACCAAGACACGGAAAGAAATACCGGGAAATTGCAAAGCAAATTGAACAAGATAAAGAATATGCCATTGCAGAAGGAATTGAACTGGCTCTTAAGACTTCACCGGCAAAATTTGATGCAACTGTTGAGTTGCATGCTAAAATAAATCCTAAAGAAAAAAATATTCGGGGGATGGTTACACTTTCGGGTGGCGTGGTAAAAGAAAAGAAAGTTTTGGCTGTGACAGAGAGCAATGTCGAGGAAGTGATCGCAACCGTAAAGACTGGGAAGATCGACTTCGATGTTATGATTGCTCAGCTTCAAGTTATGCCCAAATTGGCTCCTCTTGCCAAGGTTCTTGGTCCAAAAGGGCTTATGCCTTCACCAAAAGCAGGAACGGCTGTAGAAGATGTAGCTAAAGCCACTGAAGAGCTAAAGGGCGGTAAGGTTGAATACAGAGCAGACAGCTTCAATATTGTACATATGCCGCTTGGAAAAATCTCTTTCGGCTGTGAAAGAATAAAGCAGAACTATGATGCAGTTATTGGGGTGCTTCCATTTAAAAAAATTGAATCACTGTATTTAACCACAACAATGGGACCAAGCATTAAGGTGGCTAAAAAGTAAATCAGTAGCTAGTTCTTAGTAGTTACTAAAAAATCACCCCGCCATGGCGGGGTGATTTTTTGTTGACCAAAGGAACTAAATATTGTATATTCCTATTTAGACAAGATGTCGACGACGGGGGTGAGAGGGATGAAAAGCGAACATGACAAGATGAGCACGAACATTGCAGCTATTGGTACGCTGCTGTTCGCTCTGCTAGTCTTTGTGGTTTTGGCTCTGCTGATATTTTCATGCAGCGCAAAAAAACCACCACGACAGACGACTATTATCGAGGTCAGTGATGGTCGTGTACCAGCGGGCACCTTGGTAAAGGTGAGCGGCTACTTCTACGATGACTACAAGCTTGGATGGCTAATCATCGGAGAAGATGATGCTTGGGTTAAACTCAAGCGGAACGGTGATGTGCGGATTGAGGATGATACATGGTTGTCTGTTACTGGGGTCGTGCAATACGACTCCAAACACAAGCGCTGGCTTATCTCCAATCCACAGTTCTTTCGCGCTTCCGCCTTGCGGGCGGAAGCGCGGCCTTCAATCTTAAAAATCGTTGACAAACGATAAATAAATGTGATACTGTATATCTAACCCCCGTATCGGGGATAAATCCACAGACAGCAGGCGTCCGTCTCTCTGAGCCGAGACTTAATTACCTGCCGAGGAGAAAAATTAGAATCATTGAATTATGATTTTGATTGTATTGTCTGCGGAAACGCAGCATTTTTTATTTAATACCGATGTACGGATCTTTCACTGATGTACCGATGTACGGATTAACAATCTGTATATCTGTAAATCTTGAGCTAAATCTGTAGATCTGTATCTCAGGAGTTGTATTATGGCAAAGACAAAAGAACAGAAACAGAAGCTCTTAGATAAGCTCGACGATAAGATTTCACGAATGAAATCAGCTGTCATTGTCGATTATAAAGGGCTTAAGGTAAAGGAAACCGAGACGCTTCGAAACATTCTTCGCGAAAAAGGCGTAGAGTTTAATGTTTCCAAAAACTCTCTTACTAAAATTGCTTTGAAAAAAGGTGGGATCGAGTTTGATGGAAAAGTTTTTGAAAAACCGGTTGCGATTGCTTTTGCAATGGAAGATGAAGTTGCCCCAGCTAAGGAAATCACTTTGTTTGCGAAAAAAAATGAAGCAATCGAGATTTTGGGTGGTATTTTAGAGCGAAAATACATTGATGGCAAAATGGTAAAGCAGTTGGCGGCGCTTCCCTCAAGAGAAGAACTTTATGGAAGAGTCGTTGGCACAATTGCAGCTCCACTTTCAGGTATGGTCAATGTTCTTGCCGGAAATATTCGCGGTTTGATCAATATTATAAATGGCTACAAAGAGAAACAATCAAGCCAGTAAATAAGTTGTAAGTGAATAAGTAAATAAGCGATGAGTATTTAATAAACAATATAATAAATTGTCATTTCGAGCGAGATCGCAAGGCGAAGAGTCGAGAAATCTTTAAAAAGATCCCTCCACTCCGGTCGGGATGATATAAAATCGTAAGGAGAAAAATGGCAGAAGAAGAGAAAAAAGTTGAGGAAACAACTGAGGCAGTTGCCGAGGTAAAAGAAGAAGTTAAGGAAGAGAAAAAAGAAGTATCAGGAAAGTTCAAAGAATTGATCACTCAAATCGAGAATCTTTCAGTTCTTGAGCTTTCCGAATTAGTTAAAGAGCTAGAAGAGCGATTCGGCGTCTCAGCCGCTGCTCCTGTAGCAATGGTTGGTGCTGCTCCAGCCGCAGGTGGAGAAGCAGAAGCTGCTGAAGAGAAAACATCTTTCGATGTTATTCTTTCAAATGCAGGCGCACAAAAGATTGCTGTTATCAAGGCAGTTCGAGAAATCAAACCGGAACTTGGTCTTAAAGAAGCCAAGGACTTGGTTGACGGAGCTCCAAAAGAGGTTTTGAAAGGCGCCAAGAAGGAAGATGCTGAAGGAGCAAAAGCCAAACTTGAAGCCGCCGGCGCTACTGTTGAAATGAAATAATTTTCAGCTATTAAGCTTATAAACATATAAGCAAGTAAGCAACAAAAAAGAACCCCTCGGGGCTCTTTTTTGTTGACCAAATACGCTTTGTAGTGTAATGTAGGTACAGCTTCGTGCGGTATCACTTGAGAGGAGGCACCACAAAATGTGGGACCGGCGGAAGAGGCCTTACTACGGCGGGGATTTTCCTGCTAAGCAAAGAAGGTGGCATGGCGACGACGGAAAGGTCGAACGCAAGCGGTGGCGGAGAAGAGTCCGCTACAATGCCAACATCAAGAACTTGGCATGGGCGAGGAGGCGGTTCGAGCTTTGGGTTGCCAAGATCACGGAAAGCGGTGTGGATCGATGGAAGATCGACCGCTCTGACTTCCTCGTGATCGCCAATATGGTCAAGGCAATGGGTTACACCAAACTTGGTATGGCAATGGCTTCATGTGCCGCCAAGAATGTGGACATCGAGTCCAACGGGCGTCTCATGTTCGCTGACCTTTCCGATCTTGAGCGGCTGGGAAAGATCAAGCCGTTCGGAAAAGAGTCATTGCCGGACAATCTGTGCTGAGGGGAGCAAAGATGAAGTGCAGTCGGGGTGCGGTTAAAGTTATGCCGCACCTGCCCTCTAAAATAATGTATTATGTCATATAGATTAATTAAAAAATTGAAAAACGGAGTTCGAGTTGGGGAGCTCACAACTGCTCATGGAAAAACCCTGACGCCTTTTTTTATGCCGGTAGGAACAGTCGGAAGTGTTAAAAGTGTTTCTCCGGAAGAGCTGGAAAAACTGGGCGCTCAAATCATACTTTGTAATACTTATCACCTATATCTTAGGCCCAGTGAGAAATTGATTAAAAAACTGGGCGGCCTGCACAAGTTCATTGGATGGAATAAACCCATTTTAACTGATTCCGGCGGATACCAAGTTTTTAGTTTGGCTAAAAACAATTCTCATTTATCAATTCTCAATGATCATTTAAATGAAAAATTTAAAAATGACAAAATTAATGAAAATTGTGAAATGAAAAATGGAAAATCTCAGGGACTTGTCAAGGTCACTGAGGATGGGGTTCAATTCAAGTCTTTTCTTGACGGCAGCAAGCATTTATTCACTCCTGAGAAAGTTATTCAAATCCAGCTTGATTTGGGAGTAGACATTCTAATGCCGTTAGATGTTTGTCCGAGTGGAAAAGCAAGCAGGAAAGAAGTCGAAAAGGCGGTTGATCTGACAATTGCTTGGGCAAAGCGTGCTAAAGATTACTTTGACAAAAAAACAAAGAGTATTTCAGTTAATAAAAGGCCTCTCTTGCATGGTATAGTGCAAGGCGGGTTGCATGAAGACTTAAGAAGATATTGCACAGATAAATTAGTCGAGCTAAATTTTGATGGATATTCTGTTGGCGGCTTGGCGGTTGACTTTGAAACGCGAGATATGTGGAAGATTGTAAAACTGATGGGCGAGATATTACCGAAAGACAAACAACGATATTTAATGGGTGTAGGAACACCCGATGATATCGTCAAAGCAACGAAACTTGGGATGGACATGTTTGACTGTGTGTTGCCGACAAGATTAGCAAGACATGGCTCGGTTTATATAAAATCTAAGGTTAATTACAAGCTGATCAATCTTTTGAACTCAAAATATCGAACTGATGGGGGAGTGATCGACAAAAAATGTACTTGTCCTGCTTGCAATGGGGGATTCAGTACGGCGTATATTTCACATTTGCTCCGGTCAAATGAAATTTTAGGAATACGGCTTACAACTTTGCATAACTTGCATCAATATTTAATGTTGATGAAGCTACTTCGCGATAAAAAATAAATATATTTTTGATTGTGGATAATTGGTAGTTTTTAATATAATACTGCTTTATTTGAGGGGTTGACTTATGCCTCTCAAACAAAAGATAATAGAGGGGACCTGCAGGGCCATATAAACAGCGCGTTGCGGGAGAATATTATTAGTTACTAATTTAGGAGGCACGATGAGTGATGATGACCAAGACACAACAGTTGCTGAAGAAGAAGCAGTAGAAGAAGAAACACCTGCAGAGGATGGCGAAGCTGAAGCAGAAGTAGCACCAGCCGAAGAGGCAGAGGCACCGGCTGAGGATGAAGCAGAAGCTGACGAAGAAGAGGACGAAGAGGAAGAAGATGAAGAGGAAGAAGAGTAATCAAAATTGTATCCATTAAAAGAGAGCGCCAAAGGCGCTCTCTTTTGTTAATATCGGTTTTTTAGATTGGGTTTTTTAGGTCTTGACAAAATTCTTTTGGTGTGCTACAATGCAATGTTCTTATGGTGAGGGGATTCACAACAAGAACCCCTGCCGGAAGAAAGGCAAACATAACAATTTAGTGCGATAGTGTGCTGCATAATTCATTTCTAGGCCTCGTGCCTAGACATAGGTTCCCCCTCCGCCTGTGGAATTATGTGGCACTGTATCGCACTTTTTTATGACCAAAAATCGTAGGAGAGTGAGCACATTGACAACAATAAATAGTTTCTCGAAGCAGATTGATCGCAAAACGGCGTGATCAGCTTGCTTCGAGAAATACAAATATACTCGAGCCGCCAATCCGGCGTGAAGGAACGCCGTTTTGTGCGGCAGGAGGGTCAAAATGTACCGACATCTTGTTAACCTCGTCACTCTGACGGCCATCCTGGCCGTCGCGTCTGTGTCCGTATGGGCTCAGGCAGAAGTTACCTTCTCTGCTCCCGACAGCGCTGCTGGATATTCCGCAGCACCTGCTCCGGGAGGATGCGTCACTCAGGGTCCGCAGGGCCCGCAAGGTCCGCAGGGACCTCAAGGCGCAACTGGCCGTGGCTATCGAGGAGCCCGTGGCTACCGTGGTCCGCAAGGACCTCAGGGGCCTCAGGGTCCGCAAGGCCAGACAGGTCCGCAAGGACCGCAAGGAGCGAACGGCTGGAACGGTCTTAACGGCAAGGATGCTCCTTACCCTATGTGGTTGCTGATTGCAGCGCTCATAGTGTGCGGTGGGCTCCTCGTATGGAGCACTCGCGGGAGAATCGGTTCCTTCCTCAGGTCAATGATCAATGGAGGCGCCGCTCGAGTTAGTGTCCACCATATAGGATACGGCTCTGTTCGCACTGAGGAAATCTCAGCTGACGGCGCCGTCAGCAGGCTGGAGTATGAGCCCGATCAGGTAACGATGAACGGGCAAAATGCCCATGCTGATATGATCGGACGAATGTACGAGGCAAAATCGTCTGAACGAGTTGCCATTGCAGAGGCCAACAGACCGTACGTGCTCGTTATCGACGATCTCGATGGCGTTTACGGCGGTTCAAGCGGGGGGAGCAGTAGGACTCCCACAATCGTTGGTCGCAGACGTTCTGCGGCAATCGCGCCGCGCACACCTGCCGCAGGATCAGCCGCAGCAGCACCCCCGCCTGATGGGGGAGGCGGAGCGCCGTCGGAGCAAACAACTGCACCGGCTCCTGCTGGTGGCGGTGGAACTGCAACCGCAACTGCCCCTGCACGGGGCGGTGGCGGAGGTCGTGGTGGGAGAGGATCCCACTAGAAGTCTTCCTTCGGGAAGCGAATAGAGAGCTCCGGTCATTGGCCGGAGCTCTTTTCGTGTCCAGAGCAGTTTTTCACCAGCTTAATTTTATTGTTGATGCTTTAGTTATTTGAAGGTATAATTAAATTGATGAAAATTTATTTTCTTAGTATAATAACAATAGCGTTGTTTAATTTTCAATTTATATTCTAGATCTCTAGGAGGGCAAATGGCAGACAGCGATAATTTTACGGTAAAAGATATTATCGAAAAAGATATCTTTACTCTTTTGGGTGCAGAATCATTGACCGCCGAAGAAAAAAATGAACTCATGGCAAAAATGCTCGATACAATTCGTTTTCGAGTAATTGACCGTGTCTCAGAGATGATTTCAAAAGATGAAATGAATATGTGGATGGATTTGATGGAACCGGATAAGAATGAGGAGCTCAACAAATTCTTAGCCGATAGGAAAATTAATCTTTCGCAGATGATGATGGAAGAGGCGGTAAACTACAAAATTCAATTAAAAACTTACGCCAACTATACAAAATCAAACAGAGACATTATTTCGGCAACACAAAAAGAAGACCAAAATAAAACAGTAACAAACGATGCCAGCAGAACAATTACAACCGGATCAAACGGGTGATTTAGAAGATGAAGCTGCGGCTTTATCTGACGAAGCAAGAGCGTTGGATTTAGACGCAACCGATATTGATACAGAACACCTTCAGAGAAGTGCACAGGCAGAGAGAAGCCGGGGCATTGATTTGCTTGGACTAAAAAGAAGAAAAGCCGAGAGAGCTCAAAAAAAAGAAGCCGAGAAAAGCGAAATATTTAGAGAGGTTAATTCTTTGGTTGAAGGACATGGACAAGTAAGGGACGTCCTCCGAAAAAGAAGGTTGGAGCAGGATTATGGGAAGGGAAGGATTGGAAAGTTAAACGCGAAGTTGGCTTGCGCAGATGTTGCCAATGGCCCGACTTTCATGCAGGAAGCTAAAGCGCGGCTTAAAAAGTTGGGAATCAAAACCGCAATTACCGGAACACTTGGTGTTGTAGGGGGAGCGGCCTTAGGTACTGTTTCATGGCCGGTTCTTCTGACCGCTCTAGCCGCAGGCACTGCGGGCAGGGGAGCGGTTGAGCTATATCGGTTGTTTAAAGGTGATGAGAGACGCCAGAAGAAAGAAATCGCTAAAGTTGAAGAAGCGATGGCGGACAAAATTACAGAGCTGATTGATAATCTAAACGAAATGCAGATAAGGAAACAAACGGAAGATCCTGAACTAGACATAATGTCGGATCCTAAATATAAAAAACAATACTTGGAAATTGTTGAATTAATGTACGATTCAAGTAAAGCGCGGGTACAGGTTATTGGAGAGGGGGACGATCAAGTATATGTCGGGCTTGGAAAAGAAGAAAGTTATACTGAGGGTGCTAAGCAGTTAAATTACGGAGAACTGCGAACGCAAGCTCGCAAAGGAGAAAAAAAGGCAGAAACAGTTGCAAACTGGACGGCAATGATGACCTCACTCTTAGGTGGATTGGCTGCAGGTGCACACTTAGCGTCAGATAAAGCAGCAGAGGCGGCATCAAATGCCACCGGCGCGGCTAGGAGTACACTGGAAAATGGCGGAACAATAACAGTCGACTTTAATGGTGATGATATTGCTCATAAAGTTACTTTGTTGCGAGATGCTCAACAACACTTAACAGATAAATTAATATACCTAAAAGACGCTGCACACAAAACCGGGGAGCATTTGGCAAGCGGAATACCTAATCCGGATCAATACACTTCAGGGGACATATTGAGCAAACTAGGAGATCATTGGCATGATGTTGGAACTGGCTACCAAGAACTTTATGGCATGTTGGAAAAAGCTGCTTCAAGCGGGGCCTACAACCAAGCCTGGATTGAAAATGCCAAAGCAATACTGGCGGCTGGGGCAGCATTCTTTGGTCAGGCGATGGCAGAACCGACCGTAAGCCGTTTTTCTGAGAGCGATGAATCTAAAAGGAAAAAAGTAGAACAAGCAATGGCAAAATACAAGCATGTTTTGGGAGGGGATTCTGATGGAGGAGAGGGCAACGAAAATTCAGATCAAGAAGAAACCGATGATGACTCCGGCGGTGCTCCCCAGGTTACAGTTGTTGAGAGGGAAGGCGAAGAGGAGGGAATCGATGAAGAAAGTGGAGGCCCAGATACAGCCGGTCCTCCTGCGTCAGGTAGTCAAGTCGAAGCCGAAAAATCTGTGGAAGCAAATGATGAAGAGAGAGCCGCAAGATTTTGGAGAAGATTTGATATAGCCGGAGAAAAGGCTGATGGGTACCGCGCAACTCAGAAAGAATATATGGAATATATGATTGCTTCTATGGCAGGTTCCGGAAAATTAATTTTGGATATTCCAAAATCTGGTCGGAATAATGAAGATTACCTGGATCGTTTGGCAGCCTATAGAGTCATGGCTCTTGAAATGGGTTACGAAATAGGAGAGTTCGAACCTGCCGATGATAAAGATGAAGCGAGCATTAAGAAAACAGATGGAGTAGATATTGTCCCTCCTGTTGCCAGAACCTTGGGAGAAGAGCCCGCTTTAAGCATGAGTTTTGGAGAAGGGGAAAGGGATGTTGAGACGGAAGAAAGAATTAGAAATATCTATGAAAGAGCCGGAACTAGGTCGCCTGAAGAAGCGCAGCGATTAATTTCTGAAGCAAAGAGCATAATTGAGGCAGAAAAAGCGGCAGGAGAGGGCAAATTAAAGCCGACAATTGGGGAATTAGAAGGAAGCGGGTCTTTTGTAGATAAAGATGTAGTTTATCTTAAGGGTGATTGCGAGGCGATATTTATCGGTGACACTCACGGTGATCCGCTTGCGTTGAGAGCGATTTTAAACCAGGCTAACTTTTTCCAGAAGATAGCTAACGGCGAGCCAATCAAGGTTGTAATGTTGGGTGACTACGCAGACAGAGGAACAGCAGACCTTGAGAATTTAGAGCAAGTATTAAATCTAAAAACTGAATATCCAAATAATGTGATACTATTACAGGGTAACCACGAAGAGGAGAGGGTAAACGGGAATAATACCAATGGCCCCGCTTATCTTAGAAATACTTTGAAGGTGAAATATGGTGAGCAAAAAGGCGAAGAAGTTTATCGTAATTATTTAGATATTTTTTCTTCAATGCCTAATGCTGTTGTCACTGAAAATGGGGTTGTGGCAATGCATGGTGGAATAGGGGATTTTACCAACCTTAACGACCTTCAAGACAACGAAGAAGCGCTACACTGGTCAGATCCACCAGATTATATCGGAATGCCAGGGCAAAATATCCAAGGAAGTGGCGTAACTGCTAGCGATAGAGGAGCAGGGTTTATTTTTGGAAGAGATGCATTGGAAAAATTCCTTTCCAACTCTGGTGCGAAGGTTTTGGTGAGAGCGCACCAGTCAGACCCTTTTGTCGCTTGGGATGGTAAGATTGCCACCATTTTCTCAAATGGGAATGGAAGTGAACATAGCCATTATGGCAGAGTCAAAGATCCTAACTTTGCGCTTATTGACTTACGAAAACCGATTGAGAAACTTGATGAGAGTACCGTGAAATCACTAGATTATTCACAGGCGAAAAACATTCCCGAAATTAGAAAAAAAGTAGAGCAAGGGACCGCGGTAGAGGCAGAGCCGGTTGAGGCGCCTCCTGTAAAAGTAGTTTTGGTCGAAAAAAATAAGATGACTTTAGAGAATGCGGAGTATGACTCAATAGGAATAGATGATGTGTATTTCAATGAGGAAAAGAATATGTGGGCGAGAATTACCGCTATAGACCCTGTCGATGATAACTACACAATCATTACGGTTGAATCAGGCAGTGTAAATCAAACACCTGACGGAAATCCTGCTGTCTTTACCTCAAACGGAAAAGGAGAAGAAAAAATTATGATGACAAATACTGAATGGGCTAAATTGTTTTAAGTAATGTAAAAAAAATATGAACAACAACGGACTAACTAAAATTGAGCAACATAGCGGTGATACTGAAAGGGCTGACGGACAGTCATTAAGAGATTTATTTGGTGAGATGTTAAAATCGCCTAATCCTCGAGGCAGGATCATAAAAGCATCTGAACTTTCTAAATTCAAACCAAGTGAAGAAGATTTAACTCAGCTTAAAGATTCAGCCGAGCCGGTAGTAAAATCTAATGAGGAAAAAGTTGAGAATAAGATAGAATTAACGCCAGAACAAGAAACAGAATATCAAAATTTCATCCAGTTAGTTGATGCATACAAAGCTGTTTGTCTAGAGAGGGCTGATCACCAGAGAAAGTTGGATGAAATTGAGGCCGAAGAAACAGAGTCAACAGAAGACATTACATCTGTGGGCGCTTACACAACAGCTGATAGACGCGTTGATAGTAATAGGATTATAGAAAAGGCGACTTTAAAGGCAGACTTAGTTGAGCTTAAAGAACTAAGAAAAAATATATTAGAAAAAGCAAAAACGTATTCCGATTCAGCAATCAAAAATAAGATTTATGAGTATTTTGACTCGCATAAAGATAACGCATATGATGATTTAGGGTTATCTGGCGCTATATTACATGAGAGGATGATAAAAAACCTTGGAAAAATTCTCAAAACTGCCAAACCGTTTGACGGAAAATCAGCAGTTGAGCAAGATAAATCAGATAAAATAATCCCAGGGATTGAATTAAGCGGTGGAGAGCGAGAGGAAGCGGAGTCTCCGGAGATTGCAGATAAGGTAGTAGCAGTGGAGCCAGCTCCAGTCATGGAAGCCAAGATTTCTGAATCGGCGCCGAGCGAACCCAAACCGGTGGAAGCGGAAAAAGCTCCAGTAAAGCAGACAGATGCAACAGAGATGGCAGTTTTTGATGCACAAGGGGCTGAAAAATCTAAAATTATAGCAAAGACATTGAAAGAGGATTCAATTCCCGTTGGCACCATTCGGGATTTAGCACCGAGCAGGGATGCAGAAAAAAATATTCCTACGAATGAGCCGTTTGCAGTGAAAGAAGCGCCAGCCACAGAAGCAAAAGCTGACACCGGAGCCGAGAGTGGAGGTAGTTCTATTGGCGATATCTTTGGAGAAAAACCTGTAGTTTCAAGTCCGGATAAGCCGACCGTTGAAGAAGTTGGTCCAAAAATTGCTGAACCAGTTGTGCCGGCGTCTGCTCAGACGGTCGAAAGCGTTTCTCCGGCGCCAACACCTGCTTTACCGGGGCAACAAGAAGTAAGTCCTAAACCAATTGTTGCGGAAACACCGGCAAAGGAACAGCCAACAGATGCACTGAATCAGGCGGCACAAAAAGAAGCAACGGCACCAATCGAACAAAATTTTGTTCAGGAAACGCCCAAGAAAGGATGGCTTAGAAATATATTTGGAGGCAGAAAGAAATCTCAAGATCAAACGCTAGAACAGTCAACCATAGAGAGTGGGCCCAAGGATAGGCACGGTACAGTAAAAGACATTTCGAGGATAGATTCCCGTGATTTAACCGCTGCTGACCTAGCAGGTCCGGACGAGGCAGAAACCGCAGGTAAGGAATAAGAAATAAATGACAGAAAATTACTACGGCAATACTGATGCATATGGCAGCAGTACCGGAGGGGCGCCATGGTGGATTTGGCCTCTCTTGGTTATCGCAATCTTCATTGCGGGATATTTTTTGTATCAATATATACGACGGTCCATTTTGAGGAAAAATCAAGTCAAATTAACCGAAGACTGGGTAATGTTTAAGGTCCTAGTCCCGAGAGAACGCCACGCGGAAGAAGATGACCAGAGAAAAAATTTCCAAGAAATGTTGGCTGTCATTGAACCATTTTACGCCAATCTAAATGCTATGTTCGACAATGCTGTAACGAAACGGCTAAGCGGGCAAGACCATATCTCTCTCGAACTGATCGCAAAAGACAATTTAATTACTTTTTATATTGGTTGTCCAAAAAGAATTTCTGAGACGGTCACCAAGGGAATTCAATCGCAATATCCGTACGCTGAAGTTTCTGAGGACAAAAATTACTCTATTTTTCCTAAAAAACCGCTGAAAATTGACATTGTTAATTTGGGATTGATTAAACGGTATATCTTTCCACTCAAGACATATAAAGCGCTTGAAGAGGATCCGCTAAACGCTCTTTCTAATTCACTTTCCAAATTAGGGGAAGATGAACTTGCCGGAATTCAAATACTGGTCCGTCCAACAACCGGAGTTTGGCGGGTGGCGGGGGAGCGGGCAGCTTTCAACATTCAACATGGCAAATCGCGGATATCTCACTCGAGCTCTGCTACAGTGCGAGCAGGGGAGGCGTTTTTTAATTATTTGGGATCAGCTGGAAGCGCGTTGCAGGGAAAGGGTGAAGATGATAAACACGGCGAGTTCTATAATCCCAAAAATCCTATGAAGCTGACTCCTCAGCAGGAAAGTCAAATTAAACAATTGGGAGAGAAGGCGGCAAAGCTTGGGTTTGAATGCCAAATCAGAATTGTTAGTGTGGCGCCGACGATTGAAAAGGCCCAGCAAAATGGCAAAGAAATTGTGGCGGCATTTAATCAGTTCAACGCTCCTGATTCCAATGGGTTGACCGTCAAACATCCGAAAAGCAAATCTGAAGAAGCGGCTAATTATGTATTTAGATTGTACGGCAGGGGACCGCGGATGATATTAAATACCGAGGAACTATCTTCAATGTATCACTTGCCAAATCGTTTTGTCGAAACTCCTAACATTGCTTGGCTTTTGGCAAAGAAAGAGCCGCCTCCATCTAATTTGCCGAAAGAAGGAACAATTATCGGCAATAGTGTTTACCGTGGTCAAACGATCCCAATTAAAATTAAAGAAGCTGACCGGTTACGTCACATTTATATGATTGGTAAAACCGGTGTTGGTAAGACGGTCTTATTTGAAAATATGATAATGCAGGACATTCGTGAGGGCAAGGGTGTTTGTTATCTTGATCCAAACGGCGATGCAGCCGAGTATATCATGAACCGCATACCGAAAGAGCGTGCTGAGGATGTTATATATTTCAACCCTGCAGATACCGAGCGTCCGATGGGATTAAATATGCTTGAGTGGAAAACTGCCGAGCAAAGAGATTTCTTGGTTCAGGAGGCGATACAAATATTTTATAAATTGTTTGATCCCGGGCAAACCGGTATTGTCGGACCCCAGTTTGAACACTGGATGAGAAATGCCGCCTTAACCTTAATGGCCCATCCTGACGGTGGAACATTGATTGATATTCCGCGATTATTTACTGATCCGGAATTTGAAAAAGACCGCCTACAATATGTGACTGATCCGGTGGTGCGGAATTTTTGGGAAAAGCAGATGGCTAAAACGGCAGACTTTCATAAGTCGGAGATGCTTAACTACTTTACTTCCAAATTCGGCCGTTTTATGACAAATGATATGATGCGCAATATTATCGGTCAGACAAAGTCTTCCTTCGATTTTCGTGATGTAATGGATGGGAAGAAGATTTTAATCTGCAATCTTTCAAAGGGCCTGATAGGGGAGATAAACGCTTTTCTTTTGGGCATGATAATAGTTTCAAAGATTGCTATGGGCGCTTTTTCAAGACAGGATGTTACAGAGGAAGAAAGAACTCCATTTTATTTGTATGTTGACGAGTTCCAGAACTTTATCACGGATGTGTTTGCAACTATTCTATCTGAATCGCGTAAATACAAATTATCTCTAAATATTACTAACCAGTATATTGCTCAGTTAGACGAAAAGATTAGAAATGCCGTAATCGGCAATGCGGGAACACTGATCTCATTTAGAATTGGGGCCGCCGATTCTGAGTTTTTAGTCAAAGAGTATGATCCACTCAAGATGGATGATATGACTAATATTGACAAGTTTAATTTCTATATAAAAATGTTGATTGATGGCGCTCCAAGCAAACCGTTTAACGGGCAGGGGTGTCCTCCGGATCCAAATGTAAACCAGAAACTGGGTTCGGCGATTACTGAATTATCACGGTTAAAATTTGGCAAGCCAAAAGAACTTGTGGGGGCGGAAATTTTAGAGAGGACAAAGGTTAATGAAATTGATTTACCTGGGATCAATCCAACTGAAGCGGTGAAAACCACTTAAGAAGGCATAAGAAAAAAGATCATACGAAGAATCACCTTGTTGCGATGGGGTGATTTTTCTACAAAAATAGCGCGCAAAGATGTTGACGGCTGAGCAATTATGTGGTAGGATAAATATTGAAAACAGAT
>CAYQPT010000009.1:0-30998 GCA_964419835.1 uncultured Candidatus Saccharibacteria bacterium
CTAACTTGAATTTTTTCTAATATTAGTGTATGATAACTTCGTTAATATAAGCAGATCGAAAGATCAAATAATCACACTCATCTCAAATTCCTTCGTCCGTCTTTGCCGAGACGAGGTTGGGTGGCAGTTAAAAGGAATTATCCCACTATGCTCCTTGAGCTACGCGGGACTTACAGAAAGGAAACCAATGGTAAATTTACCGTCTCTTCGCGAGATGCTCGACAACGGTGTCCATTTTGGGCACAAAACTTCAAGATGGCACCCAAAAATGGCCTCTTACATTTTCATGGCCAAAAATGGCGTTTCCGTCATTAATTTGGAAAAGACAGAAGAAGAACTTAAAAAAGCAGCTGACTATGTTCGAACCATTGCAGCCGAAGGCAAAACAATCGTTTTTGTCGGATCAAAGAAACAGGCACAGGAACTGGTTAAAAAAGCAGCGCTTAACTGCGGAATGCCCTATGTAAATGTTAGATGGGTTGGCGGAACTTTGACCAACTTTGAGACCGTAAAAGTCGCTATCAAGAAGTTTAAAGACCAAAAAGAACAGCTTGCAATGGAAGCAACGAGCAAACTTTCCAAAAAGGAATTGTCAAAACTTCGTGAGGTAACTGAAAAGGGAGAGAAATTATTTGGTGGCTTGGTCAATCTTGAAAAGAAGCCGGACGCAATGATCCTTCTCGGCGCTCATGATGAAAAAAATGCTTTAAGAGAAGCCAATCTGGAAAAAATCCCTGTTATTGCAATGGTTGATACCAATATGGATCCCTCAAGTATCGAATATCCTATTCCAGCTAATGATGACGCTACAAAGTCAATTGAACTATTTGCCAATTTATTTTCCCGAATAATCAAGGAAAATAAGGGTTTAGCAAGAGCAAAAGAAGAGAAATAAATATTAATTTTTCATTTCACATTTTTCATTGATCATTTATTTACCTATTTGAGCATTTTTAAAATTTATAAATGGTAAAATAAATGTAAAATGATCAATGGTCAATGATAAATATATAAGGAGTTTTATGAACATAACAGCACAAATGATAGCAGACTTTCGAAAAAGGACCGGCCTTCCAATGATGGAGTGCAAGAAAGCACTTATCGAAACTGGCGGGGACGAAGAAAAGGCAATTGAATTTCTTCGAAAAAGAGGCATAACTAAAGCGGCCGAAAAGTCAGAGCGAACAACAAAATCCGGCTTGGTTGAATCTTATGTTCATGGCGGAAAAATTGGCGTTTTGGTTGAAGTTTTGTCCGAGACAGACTTTGTAGCGAAAAATGACGAATTCAAATCATTTGTTCATGATGTCGCACTTCATATAGCGGCTGCAAATCCAAAATATTTGTCAAAAGACGATGTTCCTAAAGAAGAAGTTCTAGAGGAAAGAAAGATTTTGGAAGATCAGCTCGCAGCTGAAAAGAAACCGGCCGAAATTGTCCAAAAGATTATAGACGGTAAACTTGAAAAATTCTATTCTAAGATTTGTCTCTTGAACCAGCCATTTGTGAAAGATCAGGAAATGACAGTTGGTGGGCTTCTAACATCCAAAGTTGCAAAAATTGGTGAAAACATCGTAATTTCACGATTTTGCCGTTTTGAAATTGGCCGTTAATCTGCTACCATAATTATATGGCGGATAAAAAATACAAACGAATCCTATTAAAGCTCTCGGGCGAAGTATTACTTGGCTCGCAAAATTTTGGCATTGATCCTTCCGTTGCCGACTTCATTGCCTGCCAGATTAAAGAAGCTACCGAAATCGGCACAGAGGTGGTTATTGTTTTTGGCGGCGGTAATATTTCTAGGGGAAGAGAAGCGGCAGAACGTGGATATGAGAGAATTACCGGTGACCGTGTTGGCATGCTTGGAATTATAATGAATTCTCTTGCCTTAGGTGACGCGCTCTCAAATGTTGGAGTTAAAAACAAGGTTTATTCGGCCGTAGATATGCCGAAGATTTGCACCAGCTATTCGCATGAAAAGGCGCTGGAAGATTTGACCGAAGGAAAGGTTGTAATTATTGGTGGGGGCACAGGAAACTTTCATTTCTCTACCGACACAGCAGCAGCGCTTCGGGCGTGCGAGCTCAATTGTGAAGTCGTTTTTAAGGCAACCAAGGTAGATGGTGTATATAATAAAGATCCAAAAAAGTTTTCTGACGCAAAAAAATTAGATAAATTGCACTATCTTGATCTGGTCAACGAGGGATATAAAGTAATGGATAATACCGCGCTGACATTGTGCATGGATAATAGCATTCCGATTCTTGTTTTTGAACTTATGAAAAGCGGTAATGTTAAAAAAGCTGTTTTAGGTGAAACAATAGGGACAATAATAGAGTAAATTAATATCGATTACGAATCAGAGCGAATTACAAATGCGCAAGGCATATTTGTAAATTAGTAATTAGAAAAAATTTGTAATCGGTATAGACGACTTTAAGGAGCCATATGATTGATCAAATCATAACTGAAATTAAACCAAAAATGAACGGTGCGATCGATAACCTCACTACTGAATTATCACGGATAAGAACCGGTAGAGCCAACGCCAGCATCTTAGACGGGGTGCTTGTTCCTTATTATGGAAATAAAACTCCAATCAGAGAAATGGCCTCAATTACCATTCCGGAGCCAACGCAAATATCAATCAAGCCATGGGATAAAAACGCACTTGCTGATATTGAATCAGCTATTCGTGCTTCAGATGTTGGGCTTTCACCTATTAATGACGGTACTCAAATAAGGTTGGTTTTGCCCCCAATGACCGAAGAGAGAAGAAAAGAAATTGTCGCTCAGGTTAAAAAATTTGGCGAGCAGGCCAAAGTATCGCTCCGAAATGTTCGAAGCGAAGCTTGGAACAAGGTTCAGCAGGCAGTAAAGAATAAAGAAGCTACAGAAGATGATAAATATCAAGCCGAAGAAGACTTGAACAAGTTGATATTGGAAAAGAACAAAGAAATTGACAAGATAGTGACGGATAAAGAAACAGAAATAATGAGAATTTAGAAGGGATACGGATATACGGATTTTTACACAAGATATACGGATTTAAATATCTGTAAATCTGTACATCTGCGACCAATCTGTACATCTGTATAAAATGTTATGATTCTTACAATAATTATTTTTCTACTTGTGATAGGTGTTCTCGTATTAGTCCATGAATTTGGTCATTTTATTATGGCCAAAAAAGCAGGCGTTAAGGTAGAAGAATTTGCAATTGGCTTTCCGCCCCGGCTTTTTTCAAAAAAAAGAGGTGAAACAGTATATTCGATCAATGCAATTCCGCTTGGTGGATATGTAAAGATGCTCGGTGAGCTGGAGCATTCTTCTAACCCGAGAGCTTTTGAAAATCAAGCTCCAGGAAAAAGATTTATGATCGCTGTTGCCGGCGTGCTCATGAATGTAATTTTAGCATGGTTTATTTTAATGATTGGTTTTGCGGTCGGTATGTCACCTTTGGCTTCTCCTGCCAGTTCGATTCCGGGTAAAGTTATTTCATCAGAAATTTTGATAGCAGGTTTCGAAAAAGATTCTCCAGCTGAGAAGGCCGGGTTGCAAGTGAGAGATATTGTGCTTGGCGCAAAGGTAAGTAATAATTTAGTTGAATTTAAAAGTATTTCCGATTTGCAGAATTTCACTGCTGCTCATAAAGGCGAAAAGATTGTTATCCAGTATAAGCGAGGTGATACGACTGCGGAAAAGGAAGTGACAGAAGCGTCCGGAGACGCTCCGCTCGGTATTTCAATAGTTGAGAACGCAATAGTTCGAGTACCATGGTATAAAGCTCCATATGCGGCCCTTACTGAAACATACGCGTTGATCAAATTAACCTATCAATTTTTCGGAGCATTTATTCATAAGTTGTTCTCGACAGGAGAGGTCGAGCAGGGTGTTGGCGGTCCGGTTCAAATCTATGTGCTTACCGGCTTGGCAATAAAAGCAGGAATAATGGTGTTGCTCCAATTTGTGGCTCTTCTTTCCATTAACTTGGCGATAATTAACATTCTACCCTTTCCTGCTCTCGATGGAGGGAGATTGGTCTTTATTGTTCTGGAGAAGATTTTTCGCAGAAAAGTTGTCAAAGAAAAGATTGAAAATACTATCCATATGATCGGTTATGCACTTTTAATTCTACTAATTGTTGCAATTACATACAGGGATATTGTAAATTTATTTCATAAATAGATTTTGTTGATCCGTTAACTCGTTAATTTGTTAACTAGCGAGTCACGAATTAACTAATAACTAATAACGAAAACCAAATGAAACAATCACAGCTTTTCTTTAAAACACGGAAGGAAGTTCCAGCGGATGCAGATTCTATTAATGCGTCTTATTTTATAAGGGCTGGGTTTGCTCATAAGCACATGGCTGGAGTATATGCCCTTCTTCCTCTTGGCATGCGAGTTTATAAAAAAATCGAAAATATCATCAAGGAAGAGATGGATAAGATCGGCGGTCAGGAAATTCTGATGAATGTTCTTCAGCCAAAAGAACTTTGGGAAGAAACAGATCGTTGGGAGTCAGCAATTGATATTTTCTACAAATTGAAAGATTCACGCGGTAAAGAACTTAGTTTGGCACCAACGCATGAAGAAGAAGTCACTGATATTGTCAGAAAAAATATTCGATCATATAAAGAACTACCATTCGCTCTCTATCAAATTCAAACAAAGTTTAGAAATGAAGCGAGGGTAAAATCAGGGTTGCTTCGTGGGCGTGAATTTATTATGAAGGACATGTACAGTTTCTCTGAAAGTCAGGAACAACATGAGGAATTTTACAATAAATCAATTCCAGCTTATTTCAAAGCGTTTGAGCGAATGGGGCTCCAAACAAAACTAGTTGAGGCCTCAGGCGGGATATTCTCCAAATATTCCCACGAATTTCAAGTTATAACACCTGTGGGTGAAGATACAATTTATTATTGTGATTCGCCAGCTGGCGAATGTGATTTTGCCCAAAACAAAGAGATCTCAACAGTCAAAGAAGGCGACAAATGCCCGAAATGCGGGGCTGAGATTAAAACAGACCGAGGAATTGAGATTGGTAATATTTTTCCACTTAAAAATAAGTTTTCAGGTCCAATGAAGGCGACTTTTCTTGATAAAGATGGCAAGGAAAAAGATTTTGTAATGGGATGCTACGGGATTGGACTGACGCGCTCGATGGCCACGGTTGTTGAGGTTTGTTACGATGTGACGAAAAATAGAATGGTTTGGCCGATTGAGATAGCACCATATAAAGTTCACATCTTATCTCTCAACAAGAATGAAGAGGCAGAAAAATTATATGACAAGCTCAAAAAGGATGGCGTTGAGGTACTTTATGATGACAGAGATTTATCGGCTGGCGAGAAATTTGCAGAGGCCGATTTAGTTGGCTGCCCCGTTCGAATTATTATTTCTGAGAAGTCACTCGCAGCGGGAGGCGCAGAAGTTACAAAAGTTATGTCGGATGAGAGTTTAATAGAGTCCTTGGACCATATTAATATTTAAATTGTGCTATTTTGTTTTGAGGTCATATTAATCGTTCCTCTTTTTTGATATAATCGTGCACGATTATGAAGAAGTATGATTTTAAAAAATTATCCAAGAGTTCTGGAATTTACCAGTTTGCCGATGAAACAGGCAAGATTTTGTATGTGGGAAAAGCAAAGAACTTAAAAAATCGTATAAAGTCGTATTTTGCAAAAGAAATCGGCCGCGGTCCGGGAATTGATGCGATGGTATCTTTGTCAGAGGAAATAAAAATTGTTGAAACCGAGAGCGAAATTGAAGCTATTTTGCTGGAAGCTGAGTTAATAAAGAAACTAAAACCAAAGTACAATATTCGACTTAGAGATGACAAATCATTTCTTGTAATTAAGATCACAAAAAGAAAGAAGGACTCTAAAATTATTGATGAAGTTTTTTCTAAAGTCGAACTAGTTCGTTTTAAAAACGTCGATTTTTCAGATAAGTCAGCTGAATACTTTGGTCCATATCCATCAGGACTTCTGCTTAAAAAATCGCTCTTTTACTTACGGAAGATATTTCCATTCAGGGATTGCAGCATAACCAAATATTCCACATACCGTAAAAAGGGCCGTCCATGCATATACGGCGATATTCGTGTTTGTACAGCACCTTGTGTAGATTGGGTGAATACTGGGGAGTACTACAAAAATATCAATTATTTAAAAAGTTTCTTGCGTGGTAAAAAACAGGAAGTTATTAAAAAATTATCCTTAGAAATGAGAGATTTAAGTAAGAAGAAGCGTTTTGAAGAAGCAGGGCTCATTCGAGATAAATTAAATGCACTTGATCACTTGAAAGAAGTAGCAATAGGGCTCAGAGATGATTTCTTTACTGGTGACAATACTTTATTCCCGAGAATTGAGTGCTATGACATATCAAACATTGGTGAAAAATATGTTGTCGGCTCTATGATTGTATTCAAAGACGGCAAGAAAAGCACTGATGATTACAGGCGCTTTAGAATTAAGAATTATGAATTAAGAATTAAGCAAGGATCTTCTCGAGCGTCATTCCAGCGGAAGCTGGAATCCAGAGAATTGAATACTGGATCCCAGATCGAGTCTGGCCCTTCCAGGATCTTCGAGATGACGGGTCAAAATTCGAGTGACTTATCCAGATTAAACGAAATGCTTGAGAGGAGATTCAAGAATGACTGGCCTCTGCCTAACTTATTGGTTATTGATGGGGGAGAGCTACAGTTGAAAGTGGCTACGGATGTGTTGAAAAAAAATAGATTAAAAATTCCGGTTGTTTCAATTTCAAAAGGTAAAAAACGGGATAAAAACGAATTTCATTTTTCTGACGAACCAATCGCAAAATATGTCAAAAATAATCTGCCTTTGCAAAATGTACTGATACAATCTCGCGACGAAGCTCACCGTTTCGCTATCACCTACTATCGATCCCTGCATAAAAAAGGGCTATTTAAATAGGTAGTCTGATTGCGTTTGGGAAACTTGCGTATTATAATGAAAGTACTTAAACACTAAGGGATTTCTTGCTATGGTTAAAAGCTTTATTAAGAAATGGTGGAATGATCTCAAATACGAACCAAATGATCCGAGGTGTCTTGCGGGAGGACGTATAAAAATCGCTGCTATTGGCGGGGGAACCGGACTTTCTACTCTTCTGCGCGGACTTAAAAACTATTCAAATGACATTTCAGCGATTGTTTCCGTCGCTGACAACGGAGCGTCTTCCGGAGTTTTGCGGAAAGAGTTTGATATTTTAGCGCCAGGCGACATCCGGAAATGCATATCTGCTTTAGCATACGACGAAGAATTGATTTCCAATATCTTGGAATATAGATTTGAGAAAGGAAACAATTCTTTTTCAGAGCATACGCTTGGCAACATCTGGATTACAGGACTAACTAATTATTTTGGTTCGTTTGATAAGGCAATTGAAGTAACAACTGAAATTTTTAAAACAGCCGGTAAGGTTATGCCTTCTACTCTTTCCGATGTCGATATTTGTATAGAATATGAGGACGGAAAAACCTTAGTCGGAGAAGAGCATTTGGATGAACAATTAAAGAAGATTAAGAAAATTACTCTTAGCAAAAAAGCCGACGGCTATCAGGGGGCCATTTCAGCTATTACTGACGCAGACTTAATTTTAGTCGGGCCGGGAAGCTTATATGGCAGTATTATTCCAAACCTTTTAATTAAAGATATTTCCGACGCAATATCAAAAAACAAAAAGGCGGTCAAAATTTACATTGCCAACAGCTCAACAGAGCGCACTCAGACAAGAGACTACACGATAGAAGATCACATCAAAGCAATAAGTCAGCATGTGCCAGAAAAAATCTTTGATTATTGTCTAGCAAATAGCAAAATAATTAAACAATCCAATGACCAGTTGAAATTGGGAGCGATTAACAATATTACAACCAGAAACGACGAATATGAAGGAATAAAAATTGTCAAAGAAGATTTGATTGATGAAAAAAGCCCGCTTTATCATGATTCAGATAAGTTGGCAAAAGCGGTTGTGGATCTTTATCACACAGCCAAAAGATAAGTTCTAATTCGAAAGTGAGGAGCATTATGAGAAGACCAATGGTGGTTGGCAACTGGAAAATGTATACACAGGCAGGAGACGCCCATATTCTAGCGACAACTATCCGCAACTATGTTGCCAATATCCATGGCATCGAAGCTGTTTTGTGTCCGCCGGTAGTTTGGCTCTCAGAAGTTCTTTCTGTTGTCGGAAAGGGCGGTAAAATATCTCTTGGCGCTCAGAATATGTTCTATGAACCGGAAGGCGCTTATACCGGTGAAATTTCACCTTTAATGATAAAAGATCTGGCTAAATATGTGATAGTCGGTCATTCTGAAAGACGAGAGAATTTTGGCGAAACTGATCTGGAGGTTAATGAAAAAGTAATTGCTGCGTTAAAAGCGGGGCTTTCTCCAATTATCTGTGTTGGCGAGAAAAAAAAATCTGTCCGATATCCGACGGGAGTGATAAATCAACTCAAAGAAGCGCTGATGCATGTACCAAAGAAGCATTACAAAGATATTGTGGTCGCATATGAACCGGTTTGGGCGATTAGTACCGCTGAAAACAGAGACAAGAATGCAGAGGTGGAATATGTCGTTAAAGTCATCAATGCTTTAAGGGAAATTGTGTTACGGGATTGCCCAATTTTATATGGTGGAAGCGTAAATTCTAAAAATGCTAAGGAATACGCCGTTCGACCTGAAATAGATGGTGCTTTGGTCGGCTCAGCGAGCTTGCGAGCGGCAGACTTTGTAAAAGTATGCTCGATTTGGTCCGACAACAAAAATTTTAAGAACGATGTAAAGATGGAGGGAGAATGAAAATTGCTATAAATGGTTTTGGACGGGTTGGACGGGCGGCGGCAAAAATTATATTAGACAAACCTGATTTAGAACTTGTGGCAGTAAATGACTTGGGCGATTTGCCAACGCTGGCTCACTTAATGAAATATGATAGCTGTTATGGAATTTATAACAAAGAGGTTGGTTACGATGAGAGTGAGATTTTAGTAAATAATAAAAAAATCCAATTCTACTCAGAAAAAGATCCGTCGAAACTGCCTTGGGAAGAACTAGGTGTTGATGTTGTTATTGAGTCAACCGGAATATTTTTAACAGAAAAAGACGCTAAAGCTCATTTGGACGCCGGCGCAAAGAAAGTCGTGCTTTCGGCACCGGCCAAAGATGACACGCCGACTTTTGTTCTTGGGGTAAACGAGAAAAAATACGCCGGAGAAAAAATCGTCTCGAATGCTTCCTGCACAACAAACTGCATCGCTCCGGTTATGAAAGTTTTGGAAGATAACTTTGGCGTAGAAAAATCTCTAATGACAACGGTTCACTCCTACACGGCCGATCAAAACCTAGTGGATGGCCCGCATAAGGATCTGCGGCGTGCTAGGGCGGCAGGAATAAATATTGTGCCCACAACCACCGGAGCTGCCAAGGCGGCGTTTAAAACCATACCAGCACTTGAAGGGCGTTTTGACGGTCTTGCTATTCGTGTACCCACTCCTGTTGTTTCTTTGGCAGACATCACAGTTGTGTTGAAAGAAAAAACCACCATAGAAGAGATTAACAAGAAATTTTTGCAGGTGAGCGAAAATGAGATGGAAGATATTTTAGTAACAAGTGATGAACCTCTAGTTTCTTCTGATTTAGTAATGAATCCTGCCTCATCCATTGTTGATCTTTCATTGACACAGGTAGTCAAGGGTGATCTCATTAAGGTGATTGCTTGGTATGACAACGAATGGGGATATTCAAACCGGTTAGTTGAACTTGCGGAGTATATCGTAAAAAATTAGAAGGTCATACAATATGTGTCTAGCAATACCGGGAAAAATTAAAGAAATTAAAGAAAATATTGCTTTTTTTGACTTTGATGATAAGGAGTACAAAGCAGATATTTCTTTGGCGCCAGAAGTGAAAATTGGTGACTGGATTTTAATGCATGACGGAAGAGCGCTCTCTAAAGTTTCACAAGAAGAAGCCAAGGAGAACTTGGAATTCATCAAAACACACGAAGAGATGGCAGAGCACGATCATTAGAGAGAAAGTTTTAAATTTAACAGATTATTAATATGTGGGAGGCAAGAATGGGCTTAAAGGATATGTTAAAGGGAGCGGTGGAGGGAACGGGTGAGGTTGCAAAATCTCTGATGGATACGGCAACCGATTTAGTTAAGGATGGGAGCGAGGATATAGGAGAGATTTTTGGTGCAGTAATTGATCTTGGCAAAGAAGGTGTCGTTGATGTGACCGATGGAGTAAAAGAAGTTTTTGTGGGAGCAGTTAACGCCTTAAAAGAGTCAGGAAAAACGACCGAAGATGCAGTAACTGAAGTTGCAGCAAAGGCAGAAGCAGCGGCCGGAAAAGTTACCCAAGAAGGGGCAGATGCAGTTGGCGAATCAGTTAAAAAGGGCATCGAGCAAGCTAAAGGGATTGTTGCAAAACCATTTGAGAAATAATATCTAAATTAAAAAATACTCCTTCTAAACAGGAGTATTTTTTAATGGGCAACTGTTTAAATCTATATTCTTATTCAACTAGTGTGTGGCGCAGGTGATGCAAGGGTCGTATGCGCGGATTAGCATCTCAATCGTTTTTGACCTTTCCTCGGGTTCGGAATCTTTTATTACCGGTCCTAAGTTTTTCATATCTAGTTCAAGCGCTGGTAGATTTTGTACGGTTGGAGTGACTAAGTCACAGTCCTTAACGAAGCCATTTTCGTCCAATGAGTAGTAGTGGAAAAGTGTTCCGCGAGGGGCTTCACAGGCACCGACTCCGACGCCAAACTTCTTCGGTAATTTTACCGGCTCTTTTGTGTCGATCCTGTTTTTTATAAAATGCTCAATCAATCGAATGGCCTCAATAACGAAATAATAGTTTTCAATTGCTTGGGCTATGGTGTTGTCAAAAGGATTGTTCCACTCATTGAAAATCTCCAATTCCTTTAACAGCTCCCGTACTTCCTTTCCCATCAATTGAACGCCGAGATTTACTCTGGCTAGGGCACCAACCATAAATTCATTTCCCCTAATAGTGGCAAATTTTGCTCTGGTGTATGGACGCAGTTCTTCGTGAATATAGTCCTTGTATTTTTCTGGCGAAAATTCTAATCCCCTTGAATTAGTAACATCGCCGTCATAATAGGCATATTCATGATATTTTGATAGTCCGCTGTAAGTCATTTTTCTTTCAACTTGGGGGTATTTAAAGCTGGCAAAAAGCCGGACAGTTTTTTCAGCAATCTCTAAATTTCTTTTTGCTTCTTCGAACAATAACTTTAGTTTGTCAATTTTGGGATAACTCTTGAATCCGCCTGGGACATTGGCGATAGGATGGACTGCTCGTCCGCCAACGGTGTCTAATATTGCATCGGCAAATTGTTTAAGGGAGATCGCTTCTTTGAATATTTCGGGATGGTTTTTCTGTAGTTCAAAAGATGAGGAGAGCCCGTAGAAATCCGGTAGAACCAAAAGATAGAGATGAAGCGAATGGCTCTGAATCATTTGTCCGCAAAGCATTAGTTTTCTTAAATTATCGGTTTGCTCTGTAGGTGTAATACCGCAGGCAACTTCGATCGCTTTAGTCGCTGTCACATTGTGAATGGTGGGACAAATTCCACATATGCGAGAAGTAATTATTGGTGCTTCATAATATTTTCTTCCAAACAAAATCTTTTCGACAAAGCGGTCGTTCTCCAGCCCGATCATTTGCGCTTTTTCTACCCGTCCTGCCTGCAGGTGAGTGTAAAAAGCGGCGTGTCCTTCAATTTTTGGTACTGCTTCTCTAGGCATTATTCTCCATTATCTTTTTATGAATTTTTTCATAATCACCGTAGATTGTGAGCCAGTTTTCAATCTCTTCTTTTTCTAGTAGCGGTCCTAAAATCTGTCTCATTTTCTTGAAATTAGCTTGGTCAATTGGACCTCTACAGCCAAGACAAGCTTCTCCGCGATTGATGCAGATGCTTCCGCAACCAGCACGAGTAATCGGTCCCAAACATGGTTTATCATGCTTCAAAAGGCATTCATTTTCGTTCTGGCGGCATTCGAAGCATACAGCCAGATCGGGCAGATTAAATCCCTTGTCCCAATAGATTTCCATCAGGCACTTTATAAGTTCTCCGTGGCTAACTGGACAGCCGGGGACGGTGTAATCAACTTTTATTATATCGGAGACAGTATTGACCTTGTCTTTTTTGTGGAAAATTTCTGGCATTCTATTTCTCTCTGACTGTATTCCGCCCATGTGTGCACAACTTCCCATTGTAATTATGGTTTTTGATTCTTTGCGTGCAATTCTTAAAATATTGAATTCTTCTTGTGTTTCCGGACTTCCTTCAATTAGAGCAACATCAAACGGGCCGGGAAATTTATTTTCTTGTCCCAAGCGGAAGTTCTTAATGTCGTAATAGTTTAAAAGTTGATTAAAATGCTCATAGAAAGAAAGCAATTCAAATTGACATCCTTCGCAAGAAGTAAGGGAGAATATGGCCAGTGATTTTCGGATTCCGTGATTTGTTAATTTGTTATTCGTTAACTCGCTATTCATTTTGGGCTCCGGGTTTGCTGTTCCTTAGATGTCTAATGTATCCATTCAATAGTTGTCCGATCAAGTTACATTCCTCAATGAACTTTAAGCTTTTGTCTTCATCGCAAAAGGATAAATCTTTGCACTTTATCAAATGATTTTTTGTCTCATATAATGATCCTCTAGCTTTACGGCAGAACGCGATATTGTCCTGAAAGTAATAACGACCGTATCCTTCTGAAATATTTGCGGGAACTGACGAGGAACTTCGTTTTATCTGGTCTCCTGTAATATATTTTTCATCCTTAGGAAATTCTTTGCATAAATCATAAATATCTAGCATCAGTTGATGGGATCTTTTCCAGACATCTAAATTTGTAAAATCTCTTTGGTCCATACGGATTAACTAATTAACTAATTAACGAGTTAACTCACTTTTAATTTTGTCGTAAGAGAAAACCGGTCCGTCTTCACAAACTTTGTATTTGCCGATGTTGCAGTGTTGACAGATACCGATGCCGCACTCCATTCTGCGCTCGTATGAAATATAGATGTTGTTTTCTTCTACACCGCCATTTAAAAGTATTGGAATACAATGATTGGTCATTACCTCTGGGCCGCACATTAGAACCAGTGAGTTTTTATCAAACTTAATTTTTTCGAGGGGCTGTGTGATCAATCCTTGATCTGCAGGAAAGCTTTTATCAATAATATGTTCCACTTCGATGTCTAGTTCGGAAATTTTCGTTTTTAATTTTAATAGTTCGTTCTTGAAAACAACATGGTGGTCAGTTCTAAAGCCAGTAATTAGATTAATTTTTTTGTACTCGGAACGGTATTTAGTGAGATAGTAAATAATGGGACGTAGCGGGACCAACCCCATACCTCCGGCGATCAAAGTGACATTTTTACCCAGTATTTTTGATATAGGCCAGCCCTTTCCGTAAGGTCCGCGCATTTTCAAATTGTCTCCGGGGGATAGCTCGGTGATTTTTGAAGATGCCGAGCCGGCCGCTCTGACACAAAGTTGAAAGGAATTTTTAATTTCGGGATCGGAGCAGGGGGCTAGGGTAATATTTCCATACCGTGGAAGCATGGCTTGTACAAATTGTCCCGGAAGAAATTCAAAACTGCCCTTCAAGGTGAAAAGAATTGTTTCTGGGGCAATCTCCTCTTTGTCTATGATTTCGTATTCGTTGTAGTCAAAATTTTTATTGTTTTTCATTTTTTGGAGAATTTAGTTTGATCAGCGTACTTATAATATTATTCATATTTAAATTTGCAGGGCAAGCATCAATACATCGTCCACAACCCGTGCAAAGAAAGTGGTCCTTTTCGAATTTCGCTCTGACAAATTTATGATGGTACCAATTATATAATCGATCGACATTTTGTGGCCGGAGGTCATGGTGGTTTTGAATCTCAGAAAACCTTTTTGCAAAACAGGCATCCCATTTTAGACATTGGGAATTTCCGCCGTCTAAGTCATTTTTAAATTCTTGTCTTGTACAAAAGCATAGGGGGCAAACGGCAACGCAGGCACCGCAGCCAAAGCAGGTATTTGCAGTGGCATTCCAGAATTTTTCATTTCCAGCTCTATTTTCAATAATCTTTGAAATTTTTTCAAGCGGCCAAGTTTCAGTTTCTTCTATCGGGGTTATTTTTAATTTAGTTTTAGAGGGGGCGATTCCTGCCTTTTGTAAATAGTGATTTCCTTTTTCGCTCCCGCTAAAAACTTCATAATTCCCTTTTATCTCTTGGATATGTAAGTCAAACGGAGCAATTTTATTCGTTCCCATGAGATCGCAAAAACAGCTTTGATCTCTGATGCATTGTGCTGAAATAACCAAAATATTATTTTTGCTGGGAAGAAGGGAAGTGTGCGAGAACTCTTTTAAAAATGATTTTAATGCCCAAACATCGCAGTTATGAAGACCAATGAAAGCAATTTTTCTATCTTTTAAATCATTAACATTAATTCCGTTTGGCAGAAGAATTTTCTTAAATGACAGAATCGGCTTTTTTAAATTGAGGTTAATGTCACTTTCTTTTTCAAGCAAAGAAAAACATGCTTTGCCGTTTTTTTTCTGAACACCAAAGGTTTTATATGTTTTAGAAATTAAACCAATAATCTGGTGCAACTGGTGCAGCGTTACTTTTGCTTCCAAAATCCTCCTTTAAGGGCAGTTACCAAATGTGCTCCAACCTCATTTTACATTTTAATCTCGGTTCGAGCAATCACTAATACGGGGCTATTTTATGGTCAACTCCCCATATTTAGGATCCATCGGCACGGAAACATTGATAAATTTCTCTTGTTTGGCTTCCAGCATTTCTCCAAAGTAAAGGTTACTATATTTTCCGTCACTTGAAGAATGTTTCTTCGTCTTCGTACTTGGAAATACAAATCCTTCTCTTTCGACCTTGAAGCGGTAGTTTCCTTTTGGAACAGAAATAGAGAACCTGCCAAATTTATCAGTGATTCTGGTTTCCTTTAGCGTGTCATAATTTTTATCAAATACGGATACGACTGCTTCGGGTATTGGTTTTTTGTCTTTCGAATCATATACAATACTAAACTTTCTGATCTTACTCAAATGGGAGATCACATATATGGCTACCATAATGATGTATACAAGACAGATTGTGATGTTTCGGTGTGTGGGAAGAATAACCGCGGCGAACACAGATACAAGAGAGCCGGTGATAATGCTTGGCAAGAAGATGTATGAAAGGCCTGAGGTGACTATTTCAAATAAATCTGAAAGAAAAATTTTCGCCCTTATTAGCAGAGTGGCCTTTTTACTGTGTGGGTCAACTGGAATATCTAGGTTGATGAGGTTATTATCGCTAGTAACAGTAATACTTTGACCAACGTAGTGCGAGCTTATTCTGGAGGAGCTTTTATCGATTGCGGCAATTCCGTACTTGGCAAAAATATTTGTGGGAAAAACATAACTGTCTTTAATGACTGAGATAGTATAGGTGCCGGGAGTGGGTTGAAAACTGAAATGACCCTTTAAGTCAGTGACTACAGTGCCAACCAATTTCATTGATTTCTGATCGAACAATCTAACCGTTGCCATGTCAATTCCCTTTCCAGTGGTTGAGTCATATACCCTTCCCCAAGAACGACGCCTCTTTCTAATACCAATCGCTTCCAGTCCCAGTGAAAAAGCATATGCAATGGCATGAGCGGCTGCGGGAGCGCTTCCAATTACGCTGGCGATCATTGGAATCAACCCTAGCGTGGCGGCAGTAGCTGCAACAGCGTTTGCGGCATTGGCGATTGTCTTAGCGATGGCATTGTTCTGAAGGGTGTCAATAATACTCCCAATCTTATTCATCAGAGTATCTGCAACGGTCTCTATCGTTAAAGTGTCAGTGAGTGCAAAGGTGTCCGTGTATGCATGAAAGTCTTCGATGCCTTCTTTGGTGGGAGTATAGATAAAAGTGGCAATGCCGGAGGAATCAGTTCGGGAATCGAACTTATCTAAAGTGCCATATGAAAGAGCATTCTTAATATGCACAGGAATATTTCCCACACCATTACCATATGGATCAGCTATCCTAATCGTAATTTTTGCTTTATCGCGGTTCAAAACTAATTTTGTTTTATCGGATGTAATCTTGGAAGAAGCATCGAATGGACTGGATGAGAGAACGGTGATATCAATTGATTCAGAGGCACCGGTATTACTGTCTTTAACTGTAATGGTTTGGTTCCCGGCAGTCCTGAGGACTATATCGGTAAAGTCAAAATTTCCTGCGTCAGAAGGAACAAACTTATGAAAGAAAGTAGATGTAGAGAATGTAGGATCGGTTGAAGAGAGAGTAATACTATCAGTTGAGTTTGTCCCAAGGTTACCGTATTTATCAAAGAGTGATGCAGACAGAGTAAAGATCTCTCCGGCTTTAACAGTTTGCTCGGATGAAGAATTTAAACGAATAGACGAGATAGCAGTGGGAAGGAATATGAGCTTTTGAGGTGATTCAAAAAGGTAACTGGTTCCTGCATTATTAAATAAGAGACTAATAGTTCTTTCTCCGGCAACAGTGGAATAAATTGTAGAAGAAGAGTGGATGACGGCGCCTGAATCGTTAGTATTTACAGTTGGCATGGAATCATTTTGCGAAGAAGAAAAACTGGTGGTGCCATCAATAGATATTGATTCAGATCTATAGCTTGTATCAGCACTAATTGTAATAGGGCTTCCCACCGTGGCAACTGGAGGATTCGGATAGAAACTAAAATTTGACTTATAACCACCCGGCCCATCGCCCCTAATAATAAAATTAATATCACTCATCCCGTCGCAGTGAATTGTAACTGAGGATTGTTCGGGAGCCAAAGCCACGGCATAGAAAATCGCAAACTCTTGCCCTTCTCGGATGGTTAAGCTAAGGGATTGGCGCCATTGCTTACCATTAGTTGAGAGTTTTGCTGATGCCGAATCGCTGGAAAGAGAAATTTGAAGGTCTTTGGTAGCAATGGTGCTGGTGCCTGAGCTATCTCTTAGCCCTACGTTTAAGGTCTGGCTTATTTGTCCCGTTGTGTTAAAATATGAATTTCTTGAGTTGCCTTGAGAATCGGCAATATACAGAGAACTTTGTTGTCCAAAGTAAGCAATGGATATATTTGTTATCTTGGGGGCGTCTGTTGCTACTGCGGTAAGAACTGCTTTCCAAAGCAGTTCTGTGCCAACATGAGAAAAAATAATAGGTTCTCCGTTCTGAACGGTTTCCCAATTTGTTCCTCCGTCGCTAGACATCTTGTATTCTATTGATGTCCCGGTTGGTTTGCTATCAACCGCAGTTAAAGTAGCTTGAGCTATTTCAGCCGTGCCAGAATTAATTTTTGTTGAGGAGACCGCATTCTTTTCTGACTGAACATTGAGATTCATAATGATGACATTGCCGTCGTTCATCGGTATATACGAATAACCGGTAACAGAATCATAGAACTCCGCCAGAACATTTGTTGTCCTGTCAATTATTGTTGGAATTGTTAGGGAAGCTTTTCGAGAACTTATACTGTCGGTGCCAAAATCCAATCTAAAGATGTTTGAAAAGCCATTACCTGGTTCCGAAGGGCCCAAATAGTATGCTGCTCCTGCATTCTGGAATGTGAAAGCGGTTGAATTGTAATTTGAAATTTGATTATTAGAATTAGCAAAGGTGGGACAAGTAAGTGAAGACGAAGTCTTATTAGTTGGGTTGTAGGCATAACACTTGGGGCTAGCGCTATTTGAAACAAAGTAAGCTTTTCCATCTGACCAGAATCCATCAGTAAAGATCCCTGTTCCGGAATTTTCTAATGTAGAGGATGAAGTTAGGACAGTTGTATCTCCCGGCGTATATTCTTGAACTATTGATCCTGATGCAATAATGATTCTGTCGCCGGTTGAATCATAGACTGCGGTGCAGGTGTCTGGTTCGCAGTCATTATACAAAAGATCACTTCCGCTATCCTGCAAACGAATAAGTGATGGAGCCACCGGATTGAATTCATAGACAGCCTTTTTGTTTTCTCCTCCAAAAAAGTAAATTTTACCATTACCTGCATAAATCCCTCTGCCCGAAAGAGGTTCGGTCAAGGTGCCAAGGTTTGAATACGATCTATCTGCAAAATGATATTTAACAATTGTATTTCCGTCGTCTCCGCCTAAAATGTAGCCGTCCGTGTCTGTCTGGCCATAAGCAGAAACAGTTCGATCTTTGAAGGCGCTTAGATCTTGGCTGCTAGTTAAAATATCGGAGGAAATATCGTGAGTATAGACTTTATTATCACCCCCAAATAGGTAAACCGTGTCATCTAGCCCGTAAACTGCAGATTGGCCAAAAAGCGCCGGCATCGTATCTGGCATATTGGATATATCCATGCCGGTGGTAGTTACGTTATTGAGATCTAAATGGGAAATTTGGCTAGAAGGGGTAAGCGTTGATGTATTGTTGCCGCTTTCACCGCCATAAAAGTAAACATCATTGTCTTTCTGTGCAAAGGCAGAGTAAACGGCAGGGTTAGTCATTTTATCAGTATAAGAAGTGGCCGTTAGTGTACTTACGTTAACGATGCTGATAATATTTTTGGTCTCAAAGGAAGAAGTAATATAGTCATCCGAAGTGCAATTCAGGTCATCCCCATCTACTGAGCAGGGGTTATCGGGTGGCCAAAGCGTCAGATTGTTCTGATTGTACCCGCCCACAATGAAAAGATTATCAGATAGGTCGCCTGTGCCAAAAAAGACTGTCGCTCCTGCACTTGGGATAACAGCTCCTTGGATAATAAACAGTGTGCTTAATTGATAGGTATCAATATCAAGCGTGTATATGGAACTAACCGGACAAGCGCCCACACATTCTTCCCACTGCTCTAATCCTCCTGCTATGTACAACTTTCCATCTTTGTAGGCCAATCCGGGGCTAGAAGAACGATTGCCGACTGTAAAAGGAAGACGAGATATTGATTCGGTTGTTACATCAAAAACCCAAACATACTCCTGTGACTCATCAAGATTACCAGTGCCATTGGAATCGGTACCGCTAACTATATATATATTTTATCTCGATCGGGAGCATAAACAGCGCTGGTTTTTCCCAACGGATTTTTATCCATCATTTTCTCGGGCACCGTACCCAATGTAGTCAACCTGTGTCCCGCGTCTTCGGCTGGATCATAGCGATAAATGGTAGTGTTTGGTACATTGGGCGTCCCTTTTTTCTGTCCACCAAAAATGTAGGATACATTGTTATTTGCGCTGGAAGAGCTGGTAACGAATGCCGACCCAGTATTCACCATGTCTCCAGGGAAGACATCTCCTCCGGTATCTAAGTAAGGTGCTTTTTCATACGGGACACTAACTGATCTGCTCGCGGTATCCCAAACGGCTGTTGTGTTGGTTGCATCTTTATGCGTTATTGTCGAGAAATCCTCAGTAAAAGTAGTTCCTGCCGCCTGGGTAGTTGGTAATTTGCCATTTATGTTCAAGAAAAAGAGTGGCAATGAAGCGAGGCAAAGAAACAGTACCGCCCAATGGAGGAAGTGCGAATAAGGTTTCAAAGACCAATTATAGTAGGCCTTAGACTTCATTCGCAGCCAATTATGGATTGGTACAAAAAACTTAAACAATGTTTTTGTCGATCTTTGGACCTGTTCTATCTGTTTTTCTAACTCTAGCGCCCTCCGGAACATATTTTCCCTCGCTATATACATAAAAAATACGGGCATTTGTCCACCATTATTATACTCCAAAGAGTTATCTCTCAAAAGAGGATAAGCAGTTATTAGTTTTTTATTTTGCCCAATAATGTTAAGATTTAATTGTTAAAAGCTTAGGAGGGCCATGAAGAGCATTCGCGATGTAGATGTTAAAAATAAGAAAGTGTTTTTGAGGGTCGATTTTAATCTGCCGATGAAAAACGGGCAAATTACTGATACAAACCGTATTCGTACAGCGGTTCCCACAATTAAATTTCTTCTTGAGAATGATGCAAAAATAATTATTGGTACGCACGTAGGCCGGCCGGAAGGAGAGGTAAATTTGGAGTTTTCAACCGTACCGATTGCGGCCGAGTTGGCAAAAACACTTGGCCAGGAGGTTTTTGCAACTGACCATGTCGTGAATGACGAAGTAATTTTAAAAAAAATTGAAGAAATGCCCACAAAGGGTATCTTGATGCTTGGAAATTTGCGTTTTCATCCGGAAGAAGAGGCCAACAACCAATATTTTGCCAAAAAGCTTGCTAGCTATGCCGACATTTATGTAAACGACGCTTTTGCCGTTTGCCATAGAAGCAACGCTTCAGTGGATGCAATCACTGAGTATCTTCCCAGTTATTCAGGACTGCTTTTGGAGTCAGAAATCACTTCCTTATCTCTTTTACTAAAGACTCCGGCAACTCCATTTGTACTGATTGTGGGCGGGGCAAAAGTTGCAGACAAAGCGAAACTGATAATGAAATTAGCTGAAAAGGCGGATAGGGTTTTGATCGGCGGTGCGGTAGCAAACACCTTTTTGTTTGCCAAAGGCGAAAACATAGGCAAGTCGCTTTACGAACCGGAGATGGTGGAGGACTGTAAAAAAATGCTGGAAACATTGCGAGACAAGATAATACTTCCGATAGATAGTGTGAAAGAAGGCGAAGGAGATGAAGCTAAAATATTGGACATTGGTGCAAAAACGATTGAGAGTTTCCGTAGTGAAATTTTGAATGCAAATTCAGTTTTCTGGAACGGTAATTTGGGTTATACTGAGGATGAAAGATATGCAACAGGTACGAGAGCTGTTGCTCAGGCGATCGCTGATTCAACATTTGGCACAAAAGTGGCCGCCGGTGGTGACACGGTGGGGTTTCTCGACCAAAATAATATGCAGAAGAACTTTTCCTTTATTTCAACGGGCGGAGGGGCGGCCTTGGAATTCTTGGCAGGAGAAAAATTACCCGGAATCGAAGCACTTAATAAAGCTTCGCTTTAGAATTTTTAATTTTAAATTTCCAATTTTTATTCAAACTCGAATTCTTAATTCAAAAAATCTTCAATCAAAATTAGTAATTAGAAATTACTCCGAAGGAGTTTTATGTTTATAAATGTTGCGGATGAGCTTAAAAGAGCAAGGGAAAATAAATACGCCATTGGCGCTTTTAATACAAACAATTTGGAGGCGACTAAAGCAATTTGCTTAGCTGCCAAACAATCCGGCGCGTCGATCATAATTCAGACGACTCCGGGAGCGATTGAATACGCCGGACTGCGCCAAATCTTCAACATTGTAAAAACAGAGATTGAGGAGAGCGGAATCTCAGCGGCAGTTCACTTAGATCATGCAAAAGACTTTGAGATTGCAAAAGAATGTATCGACATCGGTTACCGCTCGGTTATGATAGATGGTTCGAAGCTGCCCTTCGAGGAGAATGTGGCGCTGACAAAAAAAGTGGTTGATTATGCTAGACCAAAGAATGTTTCGGTTGAAGCAGAAATCGGTGCAATCGGTTCGGGCGAAGGCGGCGAGAATTCCGACGAAGATCATTTTAGCTCTCCGGAGGAAGTTAAAAGATTTGTCGAATTGACCGGAATCGATTCTGTCGCAATCTCAATCGGAAACGAGCATGGCGCACCGGAAGGGGAGGAAATTAACACCGGTTTGCTCGAGGAAATATCAAAGGTTGTTTCCATTCCACTAGTGCTTCATGGTGCCTCGGGTTTGTCTGAAACGGATGTTGCGAGCGCGATTAAGCTTGGTATTTCAAAAATAAACATCGACACCCAAATAAGGCGGGCTTTTATTGATGGCTTGTCCGATATTGATCCGGCGGCAAAAGATTACAGGGAGGTTCTTAAGTTAAGTATGAATAATATTAAAAATATTGTTACAGAGAAGATCAGATTATTTAATAATAAGTCGTAGTATGTATCAGGTATTAGGTATAATGCGTTCTCGTACTACCTACTACATACTACCTGCTACCTTTCATGAAATATGATGTTGTCACAATTGGCGATGCTTTCGAAGATGTTTTTGTTTTTCCCTTAGACCTTCATGTTAAAAGAGATGCAACTTTTACTGGTGGGTATGGTGTCAGTTTTGAGTTGGGTGAGAAAATTCCGTTAAAGGAAGTGGAATATGAGATTGGGGGATCGGCTTGCAATGTCTCTGTGGGATTATCTAGGATGGGGATTGCCAGCTCTCTAGTTACAATTGTAGGAAGAGACACTCCGGCGGAAAAAATCAAAGCGCGCCTTGCCTCAGAATCGGTTCATCTCTCAAATATCAAAGTCGACAAAAATATGAAAACGAACTTTTCAACCATCTTTTCGTTGCCGGAAGGAAGAACGGTTTTTGTCTATCATGGTTTGAAGGATTACAAAGAGCTTAGAATAAAAAGTAATATCCGATCGAAATGGTTCTTTTTGGCACCGATTGGAGAAAATACGGAAGATTTGGAGAAAGATTTGGTTGCCAAACATTGCGAAGAGAATTCCATGATTGCTTGGAATCCGGGTGCGATTCAGATTAAAAAAGGTGCTAGCCATTTCCGAAGCTTGCTCCAGAGCACCTCAGTTTTGTTTTTGAATAAGGAGGAAGCACTAAAATTCATTAACCTACCTATTAAACCGGCTCCAGATTTAGTACTTAAAAAACTTCATTTATTTGGTCCAAAATTGGTAGTGATTACGAACGGGAAAGAGGGAGCTCGGGCCTACGATGGAGAAAAGTTTTATCAGATAAATTCACTTGGCAGCGCCGGTGTGGTAGATGCAACAGGAGCAGGCGACAGTTTTGCTGCCGGAGTTCTAGCAAAACTCCTTTTATGCGGCTGGTCTGGCCAAAGTGACCAAAACTGTATATCGGAAGCTCTAGAGTGGGGAATTGCCAATTCTTCGTCTGTAATAAGATATATTGACGGACAAAAAGGGCTTCTTTCTAAGATGGAACTCGAAAAAATGGTAAAGGACAATCCTCGTCTTAAAGTAGAAATAAGTTAACATGCGGTTGTTGTTAATCGGTTACGAGGCTAGTATCGTTCCGCCAGCTGGCGGATGGGTTACGGTTACGTTACCGAATAACTTGACCGAAACGGGCGTCGTTACCCTAGCCGTCAACCGTTATTAATATTTGTCATTGAACTATTTTTAACATTATCGTATAATGTTGTATAATTAGAATATCTCGAAATTAAGGAAGGAGTTAAATATGCAAAGGGAAAAACTGACCGTTACAGTTAAGAAAGATTTGATCAAAAAAATCGATGGAATGGTCGACGGTATGAAAATAAGAAACCGGTCCCATGCAACAGAATACCTTATTGAACAGGGGCTCGGATTAAATAAGATCAAAAAAGCAGTCATTTTAGCCGGCGGAAAGGGTACACGGCTTAGACCTTTTACCTATGAGCTTCCAAAACCACTAATACCTCTTCAGGGAAAACCGCTTCTTCAGCATTCACTTGATCTCTTAAAGTCTCATGGAATTACTGAAATTTATCTATCCATTGGTTATAAAGGGAAGCAGATCAAGGACTACTTTGGAAATGGCGAAAAATTTGGCTTAAATATTAAATATATTGAAGAAAAAGAGCCGCTAGGCACGGCAGGCCCTCTAAAATTGGCGGAAAAATACTTGGATGATACTTTTCTTTTGATCTGGTGCGATGTTTTGGCGGACATTGATATAGATGATTTTATCGCGTTCCATAAGAACTCCGGCGGACTGGCCACAATGGCTCTTGCCTCGGTGGACGATGTAACTGGGCTTGGAGTTGCTTCGCTTAAGGGCTCAAAGATCGATGGATTTGTTGAGAAGCCGACAAAGGAAAATGCGCCCAGTAACCTAATTAATGCCGGTATGATCATACTTGAACCAAAAGTATTTAAATATTTTCCAGACCAGAAAGTAATCTCGATTGAGAAGGAAGTTTACCCTAAAATTGTTGAATCGGGGAAGATGTACGGCTATCCCTTCTTTGGTCAGTGGTATGATACGGGAACTTACGAAGCGTATGAAAAAGCGATTAAGGGATGGAAGGGACACAGAGCAGGGAAAAAGTAATAGATCAGTAAATAGGTGAATAAGTAGTAAGTAAATAAGTTCTATAAAATACCAGCTTTTTAACGGCTGGTATTTTATGTTGCGCCAACACTTTAAATATTGTATAAAATGTGATATATCTTAGTGAGCTAGTTCTCGAAGTATTATCGATGAGAGAACGGGGGGGCAATTCGATGAATGTTGTTAAGAATTCCACCGGATCTGGCCAGACCGCATTCGACGACTATGTCAACGATGCGCTGGCCGCTGGAGCAGGCGGCAGGGGCCTCGAACCACTTGGTCCGGCTCCCTGGGATCTTCCAGGATACAAACCCTCATGGGCTCCTGGACAGGGTGTCAGTACCACTCAAGGTGTGGCAACCCCTGTGACCGCCAGCGATCTGGCGACAATTGATGCCCTTGAGCGTGGCGCTGGAGGGCAGAATCCCCGACGCTGACCACAGCATCGGATCAGTAATTGGGCGGGCCGCTCTGTCGGCCCGCCCAAACTTCTTTTAAAAAGCATATTTTTTTGCTAAGCTAAGATTAAAGTCATCCTGAACTTGTTTCAGGATCTAATTATTTTGTCGCATTCGCGATGACGGGATTCCGGATCGAGTCCGGAATGACGCCAAAATTATTTAATAGAAAGTTTATCAAATGGAAGTAAAATCACAAGATCTAAAGAAGGGTAAATTTAAATTGACAATCACTGTTTCGCCTGAGGAAATGGTCGGTTACTATAATAAATCTTATGAAAAAATCGCTCCGACGATTAAATTGGACGGGTTCCGTCCAGGTAAAGCACCAAGAAAACTGGTTGAAGCGGCAGCGGGAACATCACGCATTTTGTCTGAAGCGCTAGACATGGCTGTGTCAGATAACTATTACAAGGCGATTATTGATCAAAAATTAAATCCAATCAATCAGCCCAATATTGTAATAAATAAATATCCTTCCTATGGCGAGTCAACAGAAAATGTAAAGGAAGTTTTTGAATTTGAAGCCGAAATTGAGGTTTTGCCACCTGCAACTCTTGGTGATTATTCCAAACTAAAGGTTAAACCGAAAGAGGCAAGAAAAGCAGGCGAGGAAGACATTAAAAAGGTTTTTGATCATTTTCAAAAACAATCTTCCACTTTTGTTGAAATCGAACGGCCGGCAAAAAAAGGTGACAGAGCCGAGATCAATTTTGAGGGGACTTTGAAAAAAGTACGGATTGACCAGATGTGTTCAAAAAATCATCCACTTATTTTAGGTGAAGGGAACATGATTCCGGGATTTGAAGAGAAAATTTTGGGTATGAAAAAGGGTGAGAAAAAAGATTTCAAAATTACTTTTCCTAAAGATTATCACGCCAAAGAATATGCCGGCAAAGAAGCTGAGTTCAATATCGAATTGGTAGACTTGAAAGAAGTAAAATTACCGGAATTAAATGACGAGTTTGCCAAAAAATTCGGCCATAAAAACATGGCGGAATTGAAAAAAGCGATTGAAAAGAATTTAAATCAGGAAATGGAAGAAGAAGGCAAGAGGGTTCTGGAGTCCGAGGTAATGGATAAAGTATTACCACTTCTAAAAGCAGAGGTTCCTGATTCCCTAATTTTAAATGAAACAGAACGGATGCTTCATCAATATTCGGAACAACTATCAAGACAGGGGATTAACTTTGACATGTATTTGGGCAGCATTAAAAAGACACGCGAGCAAGTGTTGGCCGAAATGAAACCGCAGGCGGAAAAAAATGTTAAGGTCGGGATTCTTCTGGGCAAGATTATTGAAGATAACAAATGGGACGCAAAAGATCCAAAGAGCGGCGAAAAGGCGATAAGTTATTTAGTTAGCAAGCTAACCAAATAATATTTTTCATTTACCATTGATCAATTTTCATTTAATTATCATTTGATCATTGATCAATTTGGCTGCGAGTGGAAACTGGTAAATTAATGAGAACTGAAAACTGAGAATTGGGAAATTATACTTTATGAAAAACTCTTTCTTAAGCGTACTTAAATATCCTGACTTCAAGAAAATCTGGTTTTCCCAAGTCTTTTCTCAGATCGCACTAAATATCGTTACATTCACTCTCGTTCTAGACATTTACGAAAAAACTCAGTCAAATACTTCAATTTCTCTTGTTATGATCGCATCGGCAATTCCGGTGGCGATTTTTGGGCCGTTTTCGGGCGCAATAGCAGACAGAATCGATTATAGAAGAATCTTAATTTTTACAAATATTTTCCGATTTGTATCGGCAATATTATTAATTCTTGCTCACAGTAACATATTGGCGATGCTGGAAATAATTTTCCTAATCTCCGCGTTGTCCCAATTTTTCACTCCGGCGGAATCGTCCTCAATTCCTTTGATGGTGCCGAAAGACAAATTGGTACATGCAAATTCGTTGGTTATGACAACTTCATACGCCACGCTTTTAGTTGGGTACGCAGCTGCCGGACCGATTATGAATGTCGTTGGCTCAAAATGGCTTTTTGCTATTTGTGCCGGTTTGTTCTTGTTGGCGACTGAAGCAACGAGAATGCTCTCCAATTATGACAAAAAAGAAAACAGAAAATTTTCCTTGCATACTCTTGCGTCTGATATTATTGAAGTTTGGAGCGAGGTTAAAGACGGACTTAAATATCTAAAGGACAGAGCGAATGTTTTAAATCCTATGATCAAATTGACCATTGGCTGGACGATGATGGGAGCTTTAATCACACTGCTTCCGGCTTTCGGCCAGAGCGTTCTAAATATTGACCCCAAATTTGTTGGTCCGGCTATAATTGCTCCGGCAGGTGCAGGCATGCTTCTTGGAGCGATACTACTCAGCAGAAAATCAAGACTGAATCAGTCCAAAGTTTTAGACGGAGGGTTTTTTATCGGAGCAATTGCTTTACTTTTATTCTCCTTGTTCAGATTTTATGAGGGAATTGTTATTTCTAGATTAATTTTAATTGGAGTCGTTGTAATTCTTGGTTTCGGGACCTCAATGATACAGATTGCAGCTCAAACGCTCTTGCATATGAATTCTCATGAGGATCAGAGAGGAAGAGTGTTCGGCATTTCTTCAATGCAATTGCGATTGGCCACATCTTTGCCTGCACTTGTAGTCGGTGGAATGGCAGACTTAACTTCACCAATGGTGACTATGATCATTTTAGCTTCTTTGTTTTTTATTTATGCATTCTCGCTCATTTTTGAAGAGCGAACGGCATAGCGCTGGTATCATGGGCCACGTAGCAGGTATTATGGGGTGGATTGCCTGATACTTGATACATAATACATACTACGATTTGTTATGTTTTTTTATTGATATATCTTCTCTGGAATGATATTATGTGCTGTAATTAAAAAAAGGACAACATGAGCTATTTGATCCCTACTGTTATCGAGAAAACCTTTCAAGGTGAGCGTGCATACGACATTTATTCGCGTCTTTTAAAGGACAGGATTATATTTTTGGGTGGACCGATTGACGACGCTGTGGCAAATACCATTATTGCACAACTTTTATTCTTGGAATCGGAAGATCCAAAAAAAGACATCCAAATGTATATAAATTCTCCTGGCGGTGAGGTTTATTCCGGTCTCGCAATTTATGACACGATGAATTACATTAAGCCGGCGGTTTCCACAATCTGTGTCGGTTTGGCTGCTTCGATGGCGGCATTTCTCTTAGCCGGAGGTGAAAAAGGGAAGCGTTTTTCACTTCCAAACTCAAGAATTTTAATTCATCAGCCAATGGGCGGAACGAAAGGTCAGGCCTCAGACATTAAAATTCAAGCGGAAGAAATTTTGAAAATCCGTGAGGAAATGAACAAAGTTCTGGCTAAGAATACGGGCCAACCACTCAATATTATTGAAAAAGATACGGATAGAGATTTTTACATGAGGGCGAGCGAAGCTAAGAAATATGGAATTGTCGATAAAATAATCTAGGAAGATAGCTATGAACATCAAAGAAATATATGATCTGGGCATTGAAACTGGGATCGAGAACGATCCTCGGGGGAGAAAAAAAATTGAAAAACTTCTAAAGAAAAGGAAAGAGCAATTTTCTGACCTTCCCAAGAAAAAACAAGTAGAGTTTGATAAAAGCAAACTCAATGATCCGTATTCAGACTCAGGGATCCATTTTGGCGACACAAATCGGGAGGTTAAAAGGGTTTTAGTGGGCATAGACATTGGCGTTGAAGAAATTCTGCTGGCCAAAGAATTGGAACGACAGGGCAAGAAAATTGACCTAATTATTGCGCATCACCCTGAAGGAAAGGCACTGACCAATTTACATGAGGTTATGGATATACAAACCGAAGTCTTATCGAAAGCGGGTATGCCGGAAAATATTGCCGAAGGAGTTCTCGTTGATCGGATCAGGGAAGTATCTCGTATGATTGCTCCAATTAACCATTATAAGCCGGTTGATGCGGCAAAACTTTTAGACATTCCACTTTTAAATTTCCACACTCCTGCAGACAACTCCGTTTGGAACTTTGTGGATAAGTATATCTCCAGGAAAAAACCTGAGACCGTTGGGGAAGTGATCGAGACATTGAAGGAAATTCCGGAGTTTAAAGAAGCGACTAAGCTAAATGCCGGACCGACTATTTTTGCTGGAAATGATAATTCTAGAGCTGGAAAAGTCGTAGTCTCCGGAATGACTGGGGGAACAGGCGGAAGCGAAAAAATTTTTGAAAGAATGAGCCACTATGGGATCGGAACAGAAATCGGAATGCATTTAGGCGAAAAACACAGAGAAGAAGCGGCAAAGCACTATATTAATGTTGTAATTGCTGGACACATGGCTTCAGATTCAATTGGAATGAACATTATTATGGACAAATTGGAGAAAAAAGGTATTGAAATAATTCCTTGTTCTGGATTTATCAGATACTCCCGTGTAAAATAGAATTGGATATATTTTTTGTTTTATGTGGAGGGAATATGAAAAAGTTCGTACATTTTAGAAGAGCTTTTACTTTAATTGAGTTGATGGTGGTCATCGCTATTATCGGTATTTTAGCGACTCTAATTACGGTGAACTTGCAGGGCGCACAGGCAAAAAGCCGTGATACGAAAAGAAAATCTGACGTATCAATGATAATGAGCGCAATTGTAATGTATGGAACTGATCATGGCGGGGTGCTGCCAGCCACTGATTATAGCATCGAAACTTCTAGTGCCGGAGGCGGTACCCTAGATTCAACTGTTGGACCGAATGGCGGGAGATATATTGAGCAAATGCCGATTGATCCAAAATGTCATGGAGATAAGTGTGACAGCGCTCCTGCGTCTAGTAATACAGGCTATAGATATTATAGGGCGGATTATCTTTTTTCAAATCCAGTTGGCTGCGCGGGAATACCGGCCAGCTATAACGGCAACCAACGTAAAGGTTTTGTTTATGCAAGTTTGGAAAAAACAGATTCTGACAGCACGAACAGCATGAGTGATTATGCCGGTTGTGCAGTAAAAACGATCTATTCGTATGATGCCGGTTCTAAGGTTGGCGCGCCTGTCAACTTCAAACTCGGCAATTAAACTAATTTACGATCAATTATTTTTTCGAACTATAAATCCTTGACATAGCAGCTTTTTTTGGCTAATATAGATCTGCAATCAAAAATAAATAGGCAGAAAAGCTAGGGGACAATTTTTTGTCTTGATGTTGTTCTTTGACAACTAAATAGTGATAAGTACGCTTGTTTCAATTCTTTCCACATGAAGGAATTGGAAATTTCTTTGAGAGAAAAAATTTGATTAGAGTATAACCCCGTAAAGCCGCCTTTGGCGGACCACGGAGTAAAGAGCTAATCAAACTCATAAATATAAACATCATTTTTATTTTTTATTGGAGCAATCCGACTCCGCCCTTCGGGCTGCGCTGGATGAAACCAACTATTGAATAATTAAGGTGTTTCACATGGAGAGTTTGATCCTGGCTCAGGATTAACGTTGGCAGTGTGCCTAACACATGCAAGTCGAGCGGGCCGATTTATCGGCCAGCGGCAGACGAGAGAGTAATAACAAGGAACTTACCCCCGAGTGAAGGATAGCCCACCGAAAGGTGGGGTAATCCTGCATAATATCGTAAGATCAAAGTCCCTCACCCTTCATGGACAGACTATGTCTAATTTAATTCGCATTAGCGAATTAAGTCCATAAAGGGTGAGGGACGCTTGGGGAGAGGCCTTGTTCCTATCAGCTAGTTGGTGAGGTAATTGCTCACCAAGGCGATGACGGGTAGCTGGACTGAGAGGTTGACCAGCCTCGATGGGACTGAGACACGGCCCATACTCCTACGGGAGGCAGCAGTTGGGAATTTTGCACAATGGGCGAAAGCCTGATGCAGCAACACTGCGTGAAGGATGAAGGTTTTCGGATCGTAAACTTCTTTTATCTGGGAATAATCTTGAAGGTACCAGATGAATAAGCACCGGCTAACTACGTGCCAGCAGCCGCGGTAATACGTAGGGTGCAAACGTTATCCGGATTTATTGGGCGTAAAGAGCTCGTAGGTGGTTTTGTAAGTTGGATATAAAATACTTTGGCTCAACCAAAGAACCGTATTCAAAACTGCATAACTTGAGGTATGTAGGGGAGGATGGAACTTACAGTGTAGCAGTGAAATGCGTAGATATTGTAAGGAACGCCAATGGTGAAGACAGTCCTCTGGACATTACCTGACACTGAGGAGCGAAAGCGTGGGGAGCGAACGGGATTAGATACCCCGGTAGTCCACGCCGTAAACGATGCATACTAGGAATGTGGAGAATCGACCCTCTGCGTTTCGAAGCTAACGCGTTAAGTATGCCGCCTGGGTAGTACGGCCGCAAGGCTAAAACTCAAAGGAATTGACGGGGACCCGCACAAGCGGTGGAACATGTGGTTTAATT
>CAYQPT010000010.1:0-3523 GCA_964419835.1 uncultured Candidatus Saccharibacteria bacterium
GTCCCTTGACAAGTTGTGTTAGAAAATGTACAATGATCTAATCACTTTAAAAACTGAATAATGAAAATATTTTGCCGGAGGGGCAAAGAATAGTAGGTTAGTCAGATAGAAGGTTAGTCGGGTAGTAGAACAAAGAATTCACTATACCAACCAACTATTAACTATCTACCAACCAACTAAAAAACCCTTCCGCAAAGAAGGGTTTTTTGACTGGAGCGAGATGGGATTTTGAAAGGTCCACCCCTGCCTTTCTAGAAGGAAGTTTGATAACAATCTTTAAAATAAATGGTTGCAAACTTCCTCCCAGCTCGTTCTTGCCAATCCGACTCCGCCAGCCGGCGGACGGCGGACAAGAACAAATTCCCTGTTACTGGACTTATAATTCAGTAAAAACAAAAAACAAACAGTGAGAGAAAATCAAGGAATCCTTTGTTAAACTAATTTAAGTTTAATAAGGGAAGCCACAAATGATTTAAAAAGACTTTGCGACTCCTCTCACGGGCGCAAGCCGAAGTGGCCGAGCAATAATTAAAATAATAATTCTCGATTAGTCCACAAATCAGTTTGCGCCCCATCAAAAAAGTCCGACTTAGAGTGGGATTTTTTTGATGGGGTAAAATTATCCACTTGACAGCATTACTTGACATTTTGGTACTATAATAAAAATGCCCAAAAACACTGAGGGGCATATGGGGGTGGCTCGATGAGAAAGAAAACAGTTGATGAGCGCGTCGCTGATCTTCGCAACAATTTCACCGGTAAGGGAGTTCACTCTGAGAGAGAACTCAGTAGAGCCAAAAGAGCGTTTGCACGGATTGCGAAAGAACTAGGTAGCAGAGAACAAGCGATAGAAAGATGCAAGGGTGTTCTCAGTCTCCAGTTGAAAGTAGCATTCGGCATATCGGCATAAGCCATATTGGCAGCCGACAATCTATCTGGAAGCTTCCAATAGAGAAGCGTTAACAGTACTTCCCAAGCGGCGAACAGCCAGCTAGGGATTCCTTTTTCAGAAAATGATAGTCCAATCATGGACTGTTTTTAGTATAAATTAGCTGATAAAATACTTAGGTCATGAATGATCTCCTAAAAAATTTAAATGATCCTCAAAAACAAGCTGTACTTAATACCGAAGGACCAGTTCTGATTCTTGCAGGAGCAGGGAGTGGGAAAACAAAGGCGCTCACGCACAGAATTGCCTATTTGATAAAGGAAAAGAAAATATCGCTTTTCAACATTTTAGCCGTAACATTTACTAATAAGGCGGCGGCCGAGATCACTTCGCGGGTAAATCATTTAATTGGTGGGTCTGATCATGAGCGGACAACAAACCGTCTTCCATGGGCGGGAACATTTCACTCTGTTTGTGTCCGGATTCTCCGGCGGGAAGCGCATCACCTAGGTTATGAGCGCAATTTTACGATCTATGATGCAGGCGACCAGCTTTCGATTATCAAACGGATAATGAAGGATTTTAATATTGACTCGAAGAATTTCAATCCAAAATCGGTCCAGTATTTTATTTCAGGCGCCAAAAACGAGTTAATGGAGGCGAAAGATTACAAAAAATATGTCAATTCTCCTTTTGAAACTGTGGTATCTAAGGTTTTCGAGCAGTATGAGAAATATTTACGCGAAGCGAATGGTATGGATTTTGACGACTTGATTATGCAGTGCGTAAAGTTGTTTCAAGAGAATCCGCAGGTCTTGGAATATTATCAAAATCAATTTAAATACATTTTGATTGACGAGTATCAGGATACGAACCAAGCGCAGTATTTGTGGGCTAAGCTTCTGGCGGAAAAGCACAAAAATATTATGGTCGTGGGGGACGACTATCAATCCATTTACAGTTGGCGCGGGGCAAACTTCCGCAACATTTTAAATTTTGAGAAAAATTATCCAAATGCCAAAGTTATTAAATTGGAGCAAAACTACCGTTCAACCAAGACAATTTTAGCCGCGGCGGACAAGGTAATTAAGTATAATCGCCAGCGAACCGAGAAGACGCTTTGGACAGACAATAAGGAAGGTTTGCCGGTCAGTGTTTACAAAGCTTTGAATGAAAAAGACGAAGCGGAGTTTGCCTGCATGGAGATTAGGGCGCTTTCTAGAAACCGTGCGTTGTCTGATTTTTCTGTTCTATATCGGACCAATGCCCAGTCGCGTTCAGTCGAGGAGGCATTGCTTCGGTTTAACATTCCTTACCGTGTCGTTGGTGGAGTGCGTTTCTATGAGAGAAAAGAAATTAAAGATATTATCGCTTTCCTTCGTGTTATCGCTAATCCCAGCGATTTAACTGCTTTTGAGAGGGCTGCAACCTGCGTTACGCGAGGGATTGGCGACAAGACTCTGGCTCAAATCAGGGAAATTCCAAGAACCGAGATTATTAATCCCAAGCAGATCACTGATAAAAAAATATCAAAGAAACTTATCGACTTCCTCATTTTGATCGAAGAATTAAGGAAGCAGGCGGAGGATATTCGGCTAGATGACTTGATTAATTTGGTCGCGGTGAAGTCGGGGTATAAAAATTCCTTGCTGGCAGATAAAACTCCGGAGGGAGAGGGGAGATGGGAAAATATTTTAGAGCTTGAAACGGTAGCATCTCAGTTTGTCATTCCGACCGAAGTGGAGGAATCTTTTGACAAGATCTCTCGACATGTTCGAGATGACAGCGCTGAAAAGCTGGAAGCTTTTCTTGAGCAGGTGGCGCTGGTTCAGGACACTGACTCAATTGATAAAAACACTGATGCGGTTACGCTAATGACGCTTCACTCTGCTAAGGGTTTGGAATTCAATACAGTCTTTATTATTGGTATGGAGGAAGGTTTGTTCCCACACTCACGCGCTATTATGGATGAGTCCGAGATGGAAGAGGAACGCCGATTGGCCTATGTTGGCATAACCCGCGCCAAAGAGCGATTGTATTTAATTTATACTGAAGAGCGCAATCTTTATGGGCGCATGCAGTTCAATGCCAAATCTAGATTTATTGAAAATATCCCAGAAGAGCTAATTGATGAAATCTAGACTAAAAAGAGGGCAATACTAGGCATTTTACCGATTGACTACCGGTGCCATTCAGGTAAAATGATTTGTATCATATGAAAAACTTTTTAGTGCGACTTCTGGCAGGAGTGGCAATTCCGGCCGCCATAACATCATCACTTTTTTCCTCAAATGTCTTATCACAAACACCCTCCAGTCCCGTGGAGCGTCCTTATGTGGTGGAAGTGATTAAATCAGACGGAACAAAAGACAACGAGGTCAGTGGGATCAGCAAGGAAACAGATCCCTTTTTAATTTCAGAAGCGGTCGGGGCAAAACCATATAAGGAAGATAAGTTTACTGCCTTTCCTTCTCCACAAATGGGAATTGGGGGAAAGATTACTCTTTACAGGGCGCCAGACTATAGAATTAAGGACGGAAAAAAAGATTTTGTATTCCGGAGTTGGTCAAGTACTGTGGGAGATCTTTTGACTGAGAATAGCATTGAGCTGGGTCAGGATGATAAGATAAATTT
>CAYQPT010000010.1:3623-28818 GCA_964419835.1 uncultured Candidatus Saccharibacteria bacterium
GAGATCTTTTGACTGAGAATAGCATTGAGCTGGGTCAGGATGATAAGATAAATTTTTCTGCTTCGACTCCGCTGGATCTAAATATGAGCATAAGTATCATACGTGTGGCCAAGACCATTGTCATCGAACCTGAAGATATTCCGTTTAAAGTCGTTAAAAAATCGAACCCTTCGGTGGAGAAGGGAAACAGGAAGGTGCTGCAAGCCGGCCAAGAAGGAAAAAAGAACAGGCATTACTTGGTTACCAGAGAAGATGGTGAAGAGATTTCTCGTGTATTGCAAAAAAGTGAAGTCGCAGAGGAGCCGGTGGAGGAGATAGTTGAAGTAGGAACGAAAGTTGTTGTATATGGTTCCGGTGGGGCGAGCTGGTATATCCGCACTTCAGAGATGATCGGAGCATGTAATCTTGTTCCTAGGGGGACGAGATTGCATGTCGTTAATCCATCAAACGGAAAGAGCGTGGATATTGTGTCTTCGGGCGGCGGAGGATTTTCCGGAATGGGTAGAGTAGTTGATCTTTCGACAGCTGCTTTTGAAGCGCTTGGAGTTTCAACCAGTCAAGGTACAATTTCTAATGTAAGAGTGGAAAAATATTATCCAAACGACTAATCTTAAATTGTAAATAGATTGTTATTTTCAGAGGAGGAATATGCGTGAAGATCGAGAGAGCTCAAGTGAATTAGGTGAAGCAGCCAGCCAACCTATTATTAAAGATTCAGAAGTTCGGGACCCGGATTTATCGCCTGAACAAATTGAAGCAGCAAAAAAACTTGTCGATGGTAAAAACGAAAGAGAAGATGCCGAGAGAAGCCAAATTACGGATCAATTTAGGCGAACAAATGAAGAACTCTCGGGCGCTAATCATGCCCATCCCAATCAGAGCAGTGAAAAGGTAATGAAATTAATGATAAAGCTAAATAAAGGCATATCAGAGAAGGAAACGGAAATAAAAGAAGCAAAAAGTTCTTTAGACAGCGCAAGTTCTTGGAGTTTTTTGCATAAAGCAGATTTACAGAGAAAAATTCAAGCGTTTGAGAATCAAATCACAGCTCTAAGACAACAGAGGGCAGAAGCACAAAGCACTTATAATGCGGCCAGAGAAACAGAAAAGAAAATGATGTCTGAGAAAAAGGCCGGTTTAGAAGCGCGAGGGTTTAATATAAAAGGATAGAAAGTTTATTGACCTAAAATGCGAAGAGCCCAGCGCGATAGATTGCGAGGGCTCAAGTTCGTCGTCTCCTTTTACGGAGCAGATTGAGAAATGATTCGGAAGCTAGTCGTCCATAGTGCGACAGACATGCGGCTAGAAAGCATGCGGCTATGCCGACCGATAGTAGTATCCCTGGGCGTGTGGTATCGGTATAGCCGGGAGACGCAAGCTTTACCGCAAAGTCTATTCCTGCTGCTATGTACGCAGCAACTGCCAGCAGAATCAAAGCGATGAGGCAGATTCTGATAACCAATCTACTCACCTCCTTTCCTATGCTATACCACTTTTAACAAAATAAGTCCAGCTAATAATTTTTTGTAATTTGTGTAATAATGGAGCAGATGGATTTAACAAACAAAGAAGAGCTATTACAATATTTAAAACAGCACGGTCTATGGGCGAAGAAGGGACTGGGCCAGAATTTTTTAGTAGACAAAAATGCGCTCGGCAAAATTGTCGAAACGGCAGACCTGTCGAAGGATAATTTAGTGGTTGAGGTGGGGCCGGGGGTTGGCACATTGACCGAAGAATTGGTCAATCATGCCGGAGATGTGGTTGCCGTCGAGAAAGATGACAAGCTTGTTCGGCTACTAGCCGAAATGACAAAATCCAAATATCAAATTACAAATAAAATCCCGATTGACAAAATTTTAAAAAATGGGAATTTAGATTTTGATTTGACATTAGAAATTAGGGCTTTGGAATTAGTTCATAAATTGAGAATAATCAATGCTGACATATTAAAGCTTAATTTGAACGAAATCATCGGAAATAAGCCGTATAAGGTTGTAGCAAACATACCGTATTACATCACTTCAAAAATTCTGGAATTGTTTTTATCGGCAGATCATAAACCGGAGACCATTGTGCTCCTGGTGCAAAAGGAAGTGGCGGAGCGGATCTGTGCTAAAGAGGGCAGTATGTCGGTTTTGTCCGTTTCTGTTCAGCTTTTTGGCAAGCCCGAAATTGCAGGAATTGTTCCCGCATCATCTTTTTTTCCATCTCCTAAAGTTGACAGCGCAATATTGAAGATAGTTGTCAGTAATCAGTTGTCAGTTGTCAGTAAGGAACAGGAGCGAGAATTTTTTCGATGCGTTCATATCGGTTTTGCTTCGAGAAGAAAAACTTTGGTTAATAACTTATCCGCAGGATATCGTATCGATAAAGCAACATGCTCTGATATAATCAAATCAGTGGGTCTTTCTGAGAATGTCAGAGCGCAGGAACTGTCAATCTCTGACTGGCAGAAATTATGTAAAATGTTAGATGCAAATTGTTCAAGTCATATCTGATGAATTATGTATTTAGAATTATGAATTATGGGCAAGGAATTTCACCGCTTAATTCATAATTCATAATTCTTAATTCTATTCATATGACTGAGGGGAATATTAAACATCAATTTAGCCCAGTGGAAGAGCTTAAATCTGCTGGAAAATTTTTCACCCTATCCGAATTCCGTCGTGAACTCGGAATTCCTTTGGTTTTTGCAAAGAAATTAATTATCTGGGGAGAGATTGAGGCAATTCATGCCGCAGATGGTACGATCAGAGTTACGGAAGCAGAACTTTTGGAGGCAAGGGAAATCTTAAAGAATCCTTGGAAAAAGGGATATCTATATTTTAAGTCTCTTGGTCCCGGCTTAATAACAGGTGCTTCAGATGATGATCCGGGCGGCATTGGTACTTACTCTTCAGTTGGAGCTCAGTTCGGCCTAGCTCTTCTTTGGATGGCAGCTTGGCTTTTGCCCGTAATGCTGGCGGTTCAGGAGGCCTGTGCCAGAATTGGGATTGTAACCAACAGAGGACTTTCGGGAGTATTACAGAAACATTACAAGCGAAAATTTGTTGCGATAATTGTTGTGCTTTTAATTATTGCTAACATTGCCAACATTGGTGCGGACATTGGAGCGATGGCAGCATCACTTAAGCTTTTGGTTAATATCAATTTCATTTTTGCTGCGATATTATTCGCCTTGATAATTATTGCGGTCGAAGTTTTTGTTCCTTATAGGTTATACTCAAAAATATTAAAATGGCTCACTCTATCAGTGTTCGCTTATGTTATCACCGGATTTGTTATCCGTCCCGATTGGGCGATGATATTTAAGGAAGCGGTTGTTCCCGAGATGCATTTTAATAAGGAGTATGTTTTTGCGATGATTGCTGTTTTCGGCACTACGATTACTCCGTATTTATTTTTCTGGCAGACCTCCGAAGAGGTAGAGGAGATGAAAGAGGAAAAAAAGGAGGGTGCAAAACAAATCTCGTTGGATCACCGAATTGCCCGAATGAGAACAGATGTTAAGAGCGGTATGATTTTGGCAAATCTTGTATTTTTCTTTATAATTTTTACTACAGCAGAGGTTTTGTTCAAAAATGGAGTTACGAGTATTGGTTCAGCGGAACAGGCGGCGCAGGCTTTAAGACCCTTGGCAGGTGATCATGCATTTTTACTATTTGCGGCAGGCATAATTGGTACGGGACTTTTGGCGGTGCCAATTTTAGCTGGTTCAGGTGCTTATGCTTTGGCAGAAGTTATGAATTGGAAAGAAGGGCTTAACAAGAAATTCACTAAAGCAAAGGCCTTCTATATTGTTATCGCAGTTTCTGTGATTTTTGGGCTCCTTTTAAACTTCTCCGGCATTAACCCTATAACAGCACTTTATTATTCGGCCTATTTGAACGGCGTGATTGCGCTTCCTTTGCTGGTTGTAATCATGATTGTCGGTAATGACAAGAAGATTATGGGGAGGGAAACCCATCCTTCTTGGGTAAAGCTTTTCGGTTGGCTGGCGGTCGTTGGGATGGCGGCAGGAGTTATACTCACAGTTGCACTAAATTATGGTCCATTCAAACAATAGGAAATTATTCTTCAAATAGAAAATATTCCCCGACTGCTTGGTTGCGGGGTAATTCATTAAAGCGAGGTAAATGATGGGGAAAAAGATTATTGAACAGATGGCAGAGGCGCCTGCGAGAATATTGGACAAGACGGTATCCGAATCAGGACTTGCTGCTGAAATGATTGCAAATCAAAAGCCGGTCTTAAAAGCAAAAGAGTATTGGAAAAAGCTTGGTCCGGGTTTAACTACCGGAGCGGCAGACGACGATCCATCCGGAATTGTTACATATTCGCAAACAGGTGCTAGATTTGGCTATCAATTTTTATGGCTGTCTTTCCTTACTTATCCGCTAATGTCCGTAGTTCAGGAAATGTGCGCGCGTATTGGTTTGACCACTGGAAGAGGTTTGGCGGCCAATATAAGGATTCATTTTCCGCGCTGGGTTTTATACTTATGCACAGCTCTACTCTTTGCCGCAAACGCATTCAATATTGGAGCGAACCTTGGCGCAATGACACAGGTAACAATGCTTTTATTCCCCAGTTTATCTTTTGTTTCCTTGGTAATATTTTTTACCGTGATTAGCTTATTTATGCAAATATTTTCGACATATCAAAAATATGCTAGGTTCTTAAAGTTTATGGCGCTAGTTCTTTTGACATACATTTTTTCAACCCTTCTCATAAAAGGGCTTGATTGGGGGACAATAATGATGAGCGTAGTCAAGCCGTCATTTGTGTTTGGCCGCGAAGAAGTATTTATTATTTGCGCAATACTTGGAACAACGATTTCTCCTTATCTTTTTTTCTGGCAAACTTCGCAAGAGGTTGAAGAAGAAATTTTGGCAGGTAAAACCAATATTGCTTTAAGGCAAGTCGAAACAACCAAAGAAGAGATAAAGAACATGAGAATTGATGTTTGGAGCGGAATGCTTGTTTCAAATATTGTAATGTTCTTTATTATTACGGCTGCTGCGGCCACTCTGCGGCAAGCGGGAATAACCAATATATCCACCGCCGCTGAAGCGGCCGAAGCACTGAGACCTTTAGCGGGAAATGCATCGTATCTATTGTTTGCGATCGGCATAATTGGAACGGGACTATTGTCAATTCCTGTTTTAGCCGGCTCTTCTTCTTATGCCATATCAGAGTGTTTTGGATGGAGAGAAGGATTGAACAAAAACTTAAGACAGGCATATGCTTTTTATGGAGTTATTATTTTTGCAATGCTTGCAGGGCTACTCATTAACTTCACCGGCCTTGATACTATGCATGCCCTTGTTTATTCGGCAATAGGAAATGGTTTAGTGGCGCCGGTTGTGTTGGTGCTAATCCTTCTGATAGCAAGTAATAAAAAAATTATGGGGGAACAGGTTAATGGGAGTTGGACAAAAACTCTTGGTTGGATAATCACTGCAATAATGATAGCCGCAGGTCTAGCTACAATTTATTCGATCTTTTTCTAAATACTTGCGTCATTTCAGACTGGATCCCCTGGGGGATCTTTAGGATGACATGACTTTCTCATTATTTTTTGATAGAATATGCGCATGAAAAACGAAGCAGGCACTTTATTTATTGTTGCAACTCCAATAGGCAATCTCGAAGACATGACGCTTCGGGCTATTCGTGTCTTAAAGGAGGCAGATCTAATTGCTTGCGAAGACACGCGAGTGAGCGGGAAACTCTTTTCTCATTATGAAATAAAAAATACAACAATATCGTATTTTCAACATTCGCGACTTTCTAAGATAGAGTATTTAATTGAACAACTTAAAAACGGCAAAAATATTGCTTTAGTCACGGATGCGGGAACGCCGGGGATTTCGGATCCGGGACAACAATTGATCGGAGAAATTAGAAATGAGAAATTAGGAATAAAAATTATTCCGATACCTGGAGTATCAGCGCTAACAGCAGCAGCGAGTGTTTCGGGCATGATTGAAAAGGAGTTTTACTTTGCCGGATTCCTCCCCAAGAAAAAAGGCCGTCAGACAAAGTTTAAAGAACTTTCTAAATTAAATGTCCCGATAGTTATCTACGAATCAGCAATGCGCTTAGAAAAGACTCTATCGGAAATTAGAGAATATTTTGGGGCCGACACGGAGGTCTTTATTGCCCGCGAAATTACAAAAATGTTTGAGGAATATTGGAGCGGGAAAGTTGAAGATATTATAGCCGATCTATCGAAGCATCAATTGAAGGGTGAAGTCGCACTAATTGTAAAAAGGGTTAACTAAGGGACAATAAAGGACTGATCAGGGGGTATTTTTCGGATTAGCGATATTGGACTATGTTATAATTTAGTAAGGTGTCTCCCAATAATTGCGGAACAGACATTCCGTTTCCCAATGACTTATACAATTTAGATCATCTAAGTCATATTTCCACGGTTCCCTTAAAAATCCCATAGCTACCCTTTATTAACCCTTAACACTATGTTTCCAGAAAAAAGAAATCCTCTGGGCTATAAAGTTCTGCGGACTTGGCAGCAAGCGCAGGAGATTTTTGAAATTACAGAAGAATTTTGTGCTACTCTTCCGGCCAAACATCCCAAAACCGGTCAATACTTAAGCGATTTAAAAGACCAAATGATCCGCTCGGGCAGAAGCCAAATTAGAAATATCGAGGAAGGATATTGCAGGGTAACCACAAAAGAGTATATTGAATTTCTTGGCTTTGCCTTGGGGGCGCTAGAAGAGCTACTCAGCGACTTTGAATATTGTGTCAAGGGTCAACTAGGGGATAATGATGTGTCAATTAAAGGGCTGCGGTTTTGCAGGGGACAGTTTAAAATGCTTTCCAGTCAAATTAATAAACTGAAAGAAAAGATGGTGAATGAGGGCAGTGTATCGTCAAATGACCGAGCACGGATGATTTTGAATGAGAATACGAAAAAAGAAAAAGAGTTTGATGAGTATCTAAAAGGGTTTTTGAACAGGAAGAAATAATATTTGTTATGAAATTTTGTCCTATTAAACGGCGAATGCCGCCCGAACGATCAAATGTAAGGGCGGCATGAGTTCTTGTAGTATCCGTCTCCCGCATCGGGGTCTGAATAGCTACGGGTTGTAGTTGTGATATTGCCTTTAAGGCATAGCACTTTGTCCAGTTTGCAGGTCTCCAGCATTCTGGCGACTTCGCCTGCTGCAAGCACGTGAATCGGTTGTTTCGGATTGGCCTCTTTGGCCAGGTTGTATCCGGCTACAATAGCCCCGACCCCTTCGCAGTCTAGGCGCTTTAGTCCTAGTAAGTCGAGCGTCAGCGGGATTCCTGCCAATACTTCCTGGATATGATTGGAAATGTAAAGCAGAAACACTGTCTTAAATGTTGCCGCCGACATAATATCCAGCTCCCCTGAAACCCGGAAACGAAACGGGTATTTGGAGGTGCCAGTAAGGTCAACATGAATCCCCACCTTTAATTTTCTCCTTTCATGGACGAGAACCAGAAGTAATATTTATAACACAAATAGTCTCTCTTGTAAAGGGGTAAATGATATTATAGATAGTTACCTTGTTGGGATAGGAATATTTTGATAGTATCAAGATAGAATTTAAAATTTTTAATTTAAAATTTAAAATCAATTTCTAATTTCAAAGGTCTAATGTCAAAAAAGTTTATAACTACACCGATATATTACATAAATGATATTCCCCACATTGGGCATGCCTATACTACTATTGCCGCTGATGTGTTGGCGCGGTACTACAAAAGCAAGGGCGACGAGGTTTTCTTTCTGACCGGCACTGACGAGCATGGCGCCAAAATTGCCGAAGCAGCTAAGAAGGCAGGTAAAGAGCCAAAAGAGTTTGTCGACAGTTTGATTCCTGTTTTTAAATCGGCTTGGAAGAATTTAAATATCGAATACTCAGAATTTTTCCGAACTACGGATTTAAAGCATGAGAAAATTGTGCAAGAGTTGGTTCTTGAACTTGTAGAGAAGGGTTTTGTTGAGAAGAAAAAATACGATGGACTTTATTGCATCGGTTGTGAGAAATATTTGAAGCCATCTGAATTAGTAGACGGGAAATGCCCCGATCATAAAACGCAGCCCGTTGAGCAATCGGAAGAAAATTATTTCTTTAAACTATCGGAATTTGGTGACAAGATATTGGAGAAAATTAACTCTGACGAGATTGAGATCAGCCCCGATTCGAGGAAAAATGAAGTTGTCGGGAAGATTAAATCCGGTCTTGAAGACGTTTCAATTTCAAGGGCGGGAGTGGAGTGGGGAATTAAATTTCCCGGAGATGATTCTCAAACGATCTATGTTTGGGTTGATGCGCTTTTAAATTACTATACGGCCACAAAAATATTTGGTATCGAAGCGTGGGAGAGTCATCCGGCTGATTTGCATTTGATGGCAAAAGACATTCTTTGGTTCCATGCCGTAATTTGGCCGGCGATGCTTCTGGCACTGGAGTTGCCGTTACCCAAAAAAGTTTTTGCTCATGGATTTTTTACCGTCGGAGGACAAAAGATGAGTAAAACGATCGGAAATGTACTTGACCCGAACAAATTGGTTGATAAATACGGCGCAGATGCAATCCGTTATGCTGTTCTGCGCGAATTTCCATTTGGCGAAGACGGAGATATTTCTGAAGAAAAAATCGCTAACCGCTATAAAAACGATTTGGGAAATGAACTAGGCAATCTTCTTCAGCGGACGATTTCAATGATAAATAAATATGGTGTGACTCCAGACAGAAAACGCTCTTATTTTCTCTCGGATGAAGGAGAGATTGAAGAAGCAGATGATGAGCCGACTGCAGAGCTTTTATATGACGACCATATTAAAAATTTGCAGCTCGAGATGGCTTTGCAAAGTATCTGGAAACTGGTCAGGGAAACGAATGTATTGATTGACGAGAAGAAACCATGGAATCTAGCGAAAGAAGAAAAAAAGTTGGAATTAGAGCGGGTTTTAAATCTTGCATTTTATCGGCTCTGCAGTATTGCCAATTTGCTTTTTCCGTTTATGCCCGAGACGAGTGAGAAAATGAAAAAACAGCTTGAAATGCTTGAGCCGGAAGTGCTTTTCCCAAGATTGGATATTGGTAACGGCTAGGGTAACGATGCCCGTATCGTCTATCGTCAACGGTTATGGTTGAGAGCCGTGAAACGAATAACATAATCGATACCGGCTTCGTAACCGATTAACGAAAAACGGAGGGAATGTGTTTGAAGTAATAATCGCATCACTTGGTTATGCCGGCGGAGTAGTGGCCGACAAGTTTGTGCTGTGTAAATACAGGGTTCCCGTAATGCGGTTTTTGCCCTTGCAATTTTTGTGGCTCGCCATTATTACGGGAGTATTTTTAGGTCGTTGGGGGTCAATTGAATGGTCTGCTGTTTTGAACTGGAAAATAATATTGCTCTTTATATTGATGATCGTTGTGGCGGTAGTCTGGAATGTCCTTTATTCGCAGGGAATTCAAAAAGAAGATTTGCATGAATTTGAGCTCATCATGCTTCTTTCTCCTCTAATAACTATTGTTTTCGCTACATTGTTTTTGCCGGCGGAGCGGGATTGGGGGATTTTTATACCAGGAATAGTTGCTACCGGTGTATTGTTGGCGACAAGGTTTCGCGGCCATCATGTTCGAATTGGGAAAGTGGCATGGAGGACAATACTGGCGATGATCCTAATGTCCCTTGAATCAATATTGATTAAAGAGCTTTTGGGGGCATTCTCACCTGTAACTTTATATTTTGTCCGTACACTTGTGATAGCAATTATTTTTTTGGTAATGTTTAGGCCGAAATTGCTGTCGATGCACCGAAATGCTTTCGCTCTGGCGATATTGTCAGCCATGTTTGGTGTGATACAGATGGTCCTCAAGTTTTATGGATTTCAGAGTTTAGGAGTGATTGAAACAACAATGATTTTGGTGCTTGGTCCGTTCTTGGTTTATATTGCATCATCGGCTTTCTTCAAGGAGCGCCTGTATAAACGCGATTTATTTGCTGCTACAGTTGTTGTGCTTTGTATTTTATATGTGGAGTTTTGGCGCTAGCGGGCCGGTAGTAGGTGAATAAGTAAATAGGTAAATAGGGGTTGGCAATATGGCCGGTGTTAAAACTTTTAAGGAATTGCTTGTTTGGCAGGAGCCACATAAACTCACATTACAAACTTATAAGATCGTCAGCCAGTTTCCCAAATACGAAGAGTTTGGATTATCTGGCCAGATGAGGAGGGCATCGTCATCAATTCCTTCGAATATTGCAGAAGGTTTCAAGAGGAAAACCACTAAGGATAGTGTCCATTTTTATAACATCGCTGATTGTTCATTAGAAGAATTGAAATATCAACTTTTGCTCGCAAAAGATTTAACTTATATTCCAGAAGCAATATATGAGTCAGTCAACGCTATTGCAGAAAAATGCGGACGACTTCTAAACGGTTGGATTAGGGGCCAGAAATAACTTATTTACTTACTACTTATTAACCTATTTACTGAAAACTATGTTTATAGATACTCACGCACATTTGGATTTTCCGGAATTTAAGCACGAAGTGTCGGCTGTTTTGGGCAGGGCCAAAAATGCCGGAGTTGAGAGAATAATAAATGTCGGAGTTAATGTAGAGAGCTCGAAAGACTCGTGTGATTTAGCGCGCCGCTATCCGGAAATTTATGCCACGGTCGGGCTTCATCCTCATTCTGCGCTCGACTTGGACATTGGAACCAGGGGCGAGCTGATGAAATTTATGCTGCAAAAGAAGGTGGTAGCTATAGGTGAGATTGGGCTTGACTACTATTATTTAAAGCGCTCGTCTCAATTTGCCCGTTACCCTTCGAGAGAGGAACAGATTTTTTGTTTTGAGCAAATGCTGGATCTGGCCATGGAAACGCGGTTGCCGGTGATAGTGCATTGCCGTGAGGCGGAGGCGGACATACTAGCCATCCTAAAGAGTTACAGCGGCAGTATAAAAGGTGTTCTTCATTGCTTCTCGGGCGATATTGAGTTTGCGGAGAAAATTCTAGACATTGGCTTTGCCCTTTCTTTTACTGGCAACATTACATATAAAAACAATACTGCAATCAATGAGGTGATTAAAAAAACACCGCTCGGATCAATCATGATCGAAACAGATTCGCCATATTTAACACCTGAGCCATACCGCGGGAAAAGAAATGAACCATCTTATGTAGTAGAAGTGGCTAAAAAAATTGCCAATATAAAAGGTCTAAGTTTGGCCGAAATTGAGATTGAGACAACAAAAAAAGCAAAGAAGTTTTTTAAGATTGTTTAATTATTCAATATGAAATTTTTGTCTGGTATAATAAATTTGATCAGTTAAATCGCTAGTTTTTTGTATATTTATCCCGTTAAATACTGATCGAAGACAAGTCTATTTAACTGGGGATGGAGGGCAGGTGAGGGGAATGAAAAGACATTTTATTACACTATTTTTGATTATTTTCTTAATCCAGAGTTTTTTTGGTGGGACTTCTTTAAGTACCACAAAAGCTGCTCCTGGCGTATGGACGGTAAATCTAGTAAATGGCTCAGGTGTAGGCATTGAGTTGGGTTTAGATCCGGGAAAAGTCCGTTTGGCTTCAGACAAAAAGTTTCTTGCCAGTTTTGATGGAAGCGCAGAAGGGTCCAAAGGCGAGACGGCTTCATATTCAAACAGTCCTTCTTTTAGCGCCGATGGTATGTTGGCGAAGGAGAAATCTAACCTGATAAGAAATTTTAAGCAGACCCCTGGGGGGCAGGCGCCAGTGCAATTCACAATAAGCACGGATGATGGTAATGAAGCAGATAACCTTGCAGTTGCTCAGATATTTGAAGGTTCTGGGGAAACATATGAAAATGAAAATTATAGAATGACGGCTTTTGTACCATCTGATTCTATAGACAAATCAGTAGGTGGTACAGGAAATAAATTAACACCGGGCGAGTTAAGCAGTATGGCGGAAATAGGTCATGAAATTGCATCACATGGCAAGACGCATACTATGCTTACCACGGGCAATACCGGGTTTATTACATATAAATCAACTGCAGCTCAGGCGACTGCATCTCTAACTTATGAACATGAAGAACCAACCGAAACAATAACTTTTCATTATGGCGCAACAAATGTGGCTGTGGATATTTCGGGGCGAACCGTGCTGGGCTGTATCCCGGGGTCGACAGGATGTGATGCGGCTTATAATACGACAGGGATAATAAATGCGCTCGTAGCTTCAAACCCAACGACTGATTTCGTAATCTCAACATTCAAAGACTATAAGAATGTTACAAAAGAAAACGTACTTCTGAACTTGATAAATTCTGATTGCACAAGCTTGAAAGGCAGTTCCTGCAACTTTAAGGTAAACGGTTATTTTACAGAAAGTCAGATTGAAGAGGAGGCAGCTCTCTCAAAAAAAGAAATTGAAGAAAGCGTTGGTGTTGTGAATGGAAAACAGTACGAAGTGAAAACACTGTCTTATCCTCAAAATGCTTCCGACCCTATTACTGAAAAGATAATTAGTAAGTATTATTTGGGAGCTAGAGCCAATACTTCCAGTGTTTTTACTTATAGGCCTGTTTTCTCTGAATCAAGCAATAAAATGCTATCCGTACAGGATCCATATGATTTATCGGTTTATGCTGGCGGTGGGACTAGCGATCAAGTAGCACGTCCCGGATTTGATTGGTATGTTGGGCAAGCCGGACATCTTGAATTAATGGATACTGTTGCGACAAAAGCCAAATTCAGAGACAATCTTTTAAACACTACAGGATCAAATACACAACAATGGCTAAATAATCGAACATGGGTTCATAATTTTGGACACTACCTGGTTGATTTTGATCCAAATGGAACTGGTCAGACCACAGAAGCCAAAGAAGCCGATGCCAGAGCTTTTCTTAAGGCAACACTCGAAGAAATTAAAGCGATAAATGATGAATATGGAGAGTTGATAAAAGTAGTTACTTTTAAAGAAGGGGTAGAAGCTGTTCGGTCCTATGGCACTACATATTATGCTCCAAACGGTGTGTATGCGGCTAAAAAGGGTGTTGGTCAAGCTATAGTTCAGCCTTTGGGGAAATGGGGTTATAGGACAGCAGGGGAAGTGCCAAATTATGAAAACACCGGACAGGAACTAGCGACTTTACCGGACGGTACTGATAAGGACATTTGGCAAATATCAAGAACAGCTGACACTGGGAAAACAAATATTTACCCCTATGTTAGTCCTTCCGGTAGTTCGTATTTTAATGTTGCGTTACGGGATAATGCAGTTTATACATTTTCAGGATACTTCAAATCGGGCGATGGAACTACCTTTACAGTGCAGCCCAGACCCAACGGATCTACTGGTAATTGGGATGCTACCAGCGACGGGGGAAACAATGTTGATACAAATTGGAGAAGAAAGATATTAAAGTATTCTTTTCCGGCTTCAGTAGCAAGCACAGACCTAATGATTGAGCTTGTTTTTGGCTCGAGCAAAATAGTTCAAGTGGCGGGGCTTCAGTTGGAAATAAATGATGGCCCTACTGATTATATATCTAATGCGACAACTAAAAAAACTTTACTAAGTTACAACGCTCAAAATCGAATTAATTATGATGCGGGCAGCGCATCTTTGTGGTTCAAGCCAACAAGGAGTACGGATTTAAGAATTTTTAGACCTTTATTTTCATCAAAAGGGGTTAGAGCGTATTTTGACCCAACTGAAAATAAATACATTTTAGATAATTACGATGCCGCAACAGGATATTGGCGTCGATTGTCTTCGCCTGCTGAAACTTTTGCGGCAAATGAGTCCATTTATTTGAACTTTACATGGGATAACGCGACAGGTGCACAAAAAATTTACAAAGGTTTCTCTGAAGCATTGAGTGAAATTGCTTCTGGTACTGTTGAGGGTGGTTGGACATCACCTAATATATTGAGCGATGATTTACTATATGTGGGTTCTGATGGTTATGGAGATGCCGATTCGCATATTGATGATTTTGCGATTTTTGGCGATGCCAAAACTTCTGAATATATCTCGGCAAATTTATTTAATGCCGGTTCGAAACCCGCTTTGGATAACGGCTATGCTACTTCTGAATATACGACCGAGATTCACGATATCGGTAGTTTGAGTCATCTTAATACCTTGACCTGGGATGCGACTGAAGCCGAGGGAACGAATGTGAAGTTCCAAATTCGTTCCTCTGATACTTTAGAAGGCATTGATAGCGCATCATGGTATGGTCCAACAAATGGAAGTGATTATTATGACAGTTCTGGGGCTGCAATAAATTCTGCAAACGAGGGAGACAGATATGTTCAAATTAAAGCGGTGATGGAGACGGAGTATTCAGACACTACTCCGGTGCTAAACAGCATTACCCTTGGTTATGATACAGACGTTACAGCTCCAGCCATCAGTGCTGGCGCTGACAAAGTCGCTAATGATGAATTCACACAAATCGGCACAATAACAGATGAAGATTCAGGTGTGGACAATAACACCATTTCTTGGTCACAAGCAAGCGGTCCCGAGGGGGGCACGGTTACTTTTGGCTCTGCTAACGAGACAACGACCAAAATATCTGCAGATATCGAGGGCACATATACAATTCGTTTAAGTGTTTCAGATAATGCTGCTAATATGTCTTATGACGAAATGAATCTGGTTTGGGATGTCACGTCTCCGACTGCCGCCATATCTTATTCATCGAATTATCCAGTTAGGATAGGTGGCTATCTCTTAATTACCGCCGAATTTTCTGAACCAATGTCTGCCTCATCAGAGGTTAATATAGCTATCTCCAGCGCCAATACTCAAGATGCAACGGCAATGAAAAGACAGGATGACTCAACCACTACTTACACTTATGTTCATGCTGTCCAATTAGGAGATGGAGCTGCCACGATCACTCTTTCCAATGGCAAAGATCTGGCTGGTAACGATGTTGTCCCAGATCCGACTTCCGGCGCGACATTCGTGGTGGATAATACTCCTCCTCTTCTTAGTATCAATACTTATTCTGACAATATTTTTACTACGGCAAGATCGGTGGTTATTTCTGGCGGGTCATCGGATGCTTTGGGTTCCGGCATCGCCACCATAAAAATCAATGGCATCCTAGTCGATAGTGTCAATGGTGATTTTTCTGTCACCTTGGATAATCTTTCAATGGGTTCTAATACAGTTACTGTAACCGCCACCGACAAAGCCGGTAATTATACCACTAGGGCATTAACCATAATTAGAACTGCTCTAGCTGCAGAAAATAACAGTTCAGCAGCTTCTGCTCAAACGGCTCCTGCCGCCTCAACCCTAACCGTCATCGATAACAACGCTCCAACATTCTCAATTACAGACCCATCCTCAGGCGTTAGTACACAAATATCTCCCAATTCTACTTCAACCTTCTATACTCAATACCCAACTTTTCACGGGCACACTGTTCCATATGCCACAGTAGAAATTGAAATACATTCAACTCCATACACAGTAGAGACAACAGCAGACCAAAATGGTGATTGGGAGTACAAGCTAACAACTCCTCTAGACTTTGGAGAACATTCAATAAAAATCACTATCAAAGAAAAAGACACAGACAAAGTCCTCTCTGAGAACACATACAAGGTCAATATTGTGGAGAATGCTAGTGTGCAGGAAACAAGCACAACTCAATCGTCAAATAATTTCATCTGGATATTTATTGCTGCCGCTATAATTGCTGCCATGGTTATTATTTGGAGTAAGAAGAGAAAATGAAAATTGGAATTTTTACAGAATGCTATAAGCCGGTGATGAATGGGGTGGCGGTCTCAATCGAGACATTTAAAAAGTCTCTTGAAGAAAAGGGCCACGAAGTTTTTGTATTTGCTCCGGATCACTCTGAGGCAGAAAGTGAGCCCAATGTGTTCCGCTTTCCGGCGATTGTTGACTCTAAAAAACGGCTTTACCCCGTGCTTGTACCATCGCTAGAAATTCAGAAAAATTATCTACCTATTGATGTGCTAAAGCAATTAGATATTATTCATGCCCAACATATGTTTACTGCCGGCCGGTTGGCAAGGTACGCAGCCAGAAAACACAATAAACCGCTCGTTTACACTTACCACACTCTTATCGCCGAATATACCCACTACGCCGGTATATTTTCTGGGATTGTCCGCATATATCTAAAAAATATGTCGAAGCGTTTTTGTAATTCCTGCGATCACATTATCACTCCTTCAAAATCGATGAAGAAGATTTTGCTTAAATATAAAGTAAAAACTCCGATAAATGTGGTAATGACAGGTATTGATCCTCGTCACTACAAACATAACGACGGCCGTAAAATTCATCATGAATACGAGATTGATCCGAAAGATAAAATTCTTTTATATCTTTCCAGAATCGCCAAAGAAAAGAACCTTGAATTTCTATTGAAGGCATTTAAAAAAATAGTAAAAGAATATCCGAAGTGCCATCTTGTTCTAGCGGGAGGTGGTCCGGAAGAAGAATGGTGCAAAAAAAGGATTAAGGACTTAGGACTTAGGACTCAGGTGACGATGACGGGAATGCTTCCAAAAGAAGAAGCAAACCTTATGTTCGGTGCAGCTGATATTTTTACATTTCCTTCGGTAACTGAGACGCAAGGCATAGTAGTAGCAGAAGCAATGGCCTCAGGCACACCGTCTGTGGCGGTTGGCAAAATGGGCCCGACTGATCTAATTCGCGATGGAGAAGACGGATATTTAACAAAGCTAAATCTTCAAGATTTCTCTAATAAAGTACTCAAGCTTTTGAAAAATGATTCTCTAAGGAAGCTTTTTTCTGAGAAGGGATTAGAACGGATAGATGAATTCTCGACCGAAACATCAACTAATAAACTGATTTCTGTATATGAAAAAGTGATTGAGAAGAAAGAGGCGGAACTGGCAAGTGAACTTAATAAGGGAGAGGCCTTTATAAATTAAGCTCTGGGTTATATGTGAGGACGAATAGACATACAAAAGTATGTCTATTTTGTATGTCTACACAAAGAATAACTATTTACTTGGTAGTAGAACAGAATTGACCACCTCACGATGAGGGGTTTATGACTTGGGAGGTCAGAAATGCTAGTAGTAGTCAGAGGAGATGGCGTTGATGATCAAGTAGCAGGATCAATAGCTGCTGCTATCAAGGAAGAAATCGGCTCTGTTCCGGGGCTGGGAATACCATCGGATTGCATTGCGGTTATATGGCAAGGGGGAACTTCCCCAAGGCCGTGTATTTCAGTCCATGGTCTTTTCAATAGATCCGATTTATCACTTGGTACCTGTAACAAGGTGGTTAGATGTCTTAAGGGTGTTGCATGCAAGTATCTGGGCTGTAATGTTAGAGTTTGCCCTGCTCCTTCTATGCACCATCTCGTTGTCAGATGGCCAGACTCCGTGGCAGCATGATCTGACGCGAATGTATCAATCGAGGGAATCCGGGCTCGTCCGCCGATTCGGCGGACGAGCCATTATTAAAGATTCTGATCCAATAATCGCCAAGTAATAAGGTTTACGACTGTTCTCTGCCAATTGTCTCTTCGGATCTCAAGGAAGCGTATTTGCGAACAAGTTCACCTTCAGAGATATTTGGGTCTAATGGTCCTTTTTTTGAGACTATATAATCTCTTAATTCTTCCGTCTTCTGCGCTTTTGATTGCCCATCAAGGCCTTCTAGTTCTTGCTTTAAAGTTGCCTCCAAAGCATGAACTTGCGCGGTATAATCCTCGTGGGAAAGTCCTTCCGAGCCGATTCCCGGTGCCGCTTCTACTCCATTGTTCATTTTTTTCCTTAGAAATTAATGTTTTGTTTTATTATACTACTCAATCTATATTTAAAGGAGTGTTGACATATTTTCGAGGAAATGTTACCTTACATGTACTAGCACATAAGCGTATAAGCAAGTGAGCAAGTCGGCTAATAAGCATCTTTTGGATATCCCACTTCGCTCTTTCAGAGCTACGAGGGATGCAACCAACTATTATAAAATTAAGGTGTTGCATGAAAAACATCAGTACAAACAAATTACAGACAGATCTCTCTAAGGTGATCAAGGAAGTTGAAGGCGGGGAAGTTTATCAAGTAGCGCGGTATTCAAAGCCGGTCGCATACCTTGTTTCGCGTAAGAAATATGAGGACTTGGTCTCGGGGGAGAACTGTAAACAGTGTGTTCAAGAATTGCGGCAGATCGCTAAGAAAGCGAAACAATAATTATCATTTATCAATTCTCAATTTTCATTTAATTTTCAATTATTTAATGATCATTGAGAAATAAATGTGAAATGGAAACTGAAAAATGGAGAATATGAATCATATATATTTAGATAATGCTGCAACGACTGCATTAGATCCGAAAGTGATAGAAGCGATGAATAAGTCGTTCGAGTATTTTGGCAATCCATCTTCGCTTCACACATTCGGTCAGGAAGCGAGAAAGTTGGTTGACGAGGCGCATGATTTTGTCGCCTTCTTCTTAGATTGCAAACCAACAGAAGTTATATTCACTTCCGGCGGAAGCGAATCTGACAATTTGGCGATCAAAGGTGTGATTAGCGCCCTCGAAACATCTTTTGTTCACGGCCACCCTAGCCAGCCTATTTCGCTACGCTCCAACCGGCACTCCACAAAAGACGATTTTTCGGGCGCTCTTCCTCATGTAATTACCAGCGCCATTGAGCATCATGCAGTTTTGCATACGGTTCAGGACTTGGAGAAAGAAGGCAGAATTGAGGCGACTTATATAAAGCCGAACAAAAAAGGAATTGTCCAAGTTTCTGACATCGAATCGGCAATTAAGCCAAATACCGTTTTGGTGAGCGTTATGTATGTCAATAACGAAACAGGATGCGTTCAGCCGATCCGTGAAATTGGCAAATTGATCGAGAAAAAAAATGAATCCCGATCAAATAGAATCTATTTCCATACTGATGCGGTTCAGGCAGCTGAGTTTTTTGAAATGGGGACAAAATATCTGCATGTTGACCTTCTAACCTTAACCGCCCATAAAATCCATGGTCCAAAAGGCACCGGAGTTTTGTTTGTTAAGAAGGGAACACCAATAACACCTCAGATCACTGGTGGTGACCATGAGTTCAGAATGCGGGCTGGAACCGAAAATGTGTCGGGAATTGTCGGTTTAATGACATCTATGGAGCTGATTATCAGAAGAAGAGCAGATGAAGGAAATCTAGGACCTATAGAAACGGATCCGGCTTACCCAATCTTTAAAGACAAGACCGCCGAAAGGGTCGCGAAGCTAAGAGACAAGTTGGAGAAAACAATATTAAAAACTATCCCCGAAACATATTTAAATGGTGATAAGGAAAAAAGATCACCGTCAGTTACAAACATTAGTTTTAAAAATGCTGAGGGCGAAGCAATTATATTAAACTTAGATTTCCTCGGAATCGCCGTTTCTTCCGGTTCTGCCTGCACTGCCAGAAGCTTGGATCCGAGCCATGTGCTCTTGGCAATGGATACGCCGAGGGAGTTATCCCACGGTGCAATCAGATTTTCTCTAAGCCGGGAAACGACAGAGGAAGAAATCGACAAGGTTCTAGAGGTGTTGCCACCGATAATTAATAAACTGAGAGAGATGTCACCGTTTAAATAATTTCTAATTTTAAATTTATAATTTCTAATCAAATACTAATTTAAAATTTTAAAACATTAAAAATTGAATAAAAATTAAGAACTAGAAATTAATAAATAGGAATAATTATGGAACAATATACAGATAAAGTTATGGATCACTTTTCAAACCCGCGGAATGTGGGCGAGATAAAAGATGCCGACGGGGTAGGAGAAGTTGGCAATCTTAAGTGTGGCGATGTGATGAAGATTTCTATAAAAGTAGGGAGTAGGGAGCAGGGAGTGGGGAGAGAAGAGTTTATAGAGGATATCAAATTCAAAACTTTAGGATGTGCTGCCGCAATTGCCTCATCTTCAATGACCACGGAATTGGTTCGAGGCAAAAGCTTGAAAGATGCGGAAAATATCTCCAAAGATGACATAAATGAAGCTCTGGGAAAACTGCCTGCGCCAAAGTATCACTGCTCAATTTTGGCTGCTGAGGGAATTAAAAAAGCGATAGAGAGCTATCGCTCTAAAAATAACAAAACCCAAATTACAAATGACAAATAAAATTAAAAATTCAAAAGTATCAAATTTTAAAAATTGGACATTTAAAATTTTACTTGAAATTAGAAATTAGGATTTAGAAATTATGGCGTTTTTTAATGGAAAACAGATCAGAGATCAGATTCTTTCGGAATTAAAGCTAAAGGTTGACCAAATGCCGGTTAAGCCTGTTTTGGCAGTTTTTTGGATTGGCGAGAACCAGGTTTCTGGTCACTATGTTTCGATTAAAAGAAAAATTGCTGAAGACTTGGGTGTTAAATTTGAACTGATTAAAATGGATGAGGATGTCTCGGAAGAGGAAGTACTAAACAAGATTGATGAGTTGAATACAGATCAAAATGTTAGGGGCATCATGACCCAGATTCCGCTTCCTTCTCATTTAAATCAGGAGAAAATTATTGGCGCCATAGACCCTGCAAAGGATGTTGACGGTCTCAGGTACTGCATGAACATGGAATCGGCTTTTGTGCCGCCCGTCGCGATGGCAATCTTAGAAGCAATAAAGCTATCAGGAAAAAAATTAGATGAATCCAGCGTTGCTGTTATGGGGCATGGTTTTCTGGTTGGCGCACCGTTGGTCCGGGCGGTTGACGGGAAAGCTAAAATTTTATCAGTGGCTGATAGTAATACGGAAAATCTTAACGATTTGACTGAGCACGCAGATATTATTGTTTCAGCTACAGGTGTTGCTCACATTATAAAACCGGATATGGTGAAAGAAGGTGTTGTTCTCATTGATGCCGGTACTTCGGAAATAAGCGGAGAGTTAAAGGGCGACATTGAGCCCGAGACATTTAAAAAGGCATCATACTATACTCCTGTTCCCGGTGGAATTGGTCCGGTTACGATTGCGATGCTTATGAAGAATCTCATTTCCAGTAAATAAGTTGTAAGTAAATAGGTGAATAAGTTAATGAATGATCTCGATAGGATCCTGAAACAAGTTCAGGATGACAATTCTAAAAACAAAAAACCTCGGGTAGCAATTGGGATGTCTGGCGGAGTGGACTCATCCGTTGCGGCAAAGGTTCTATTAGACCAAGGATGTGAAGTGGTCGGTTTTATGATGAAATTGTGGTCTGGAGAAAGTTGCACCCCCTCCAGCTCCCCCTCGACAAGGGGGAGAGAGAATGCTTGCTGTGATATTGATGGACTCCAAGACGCGAAAAGAGTGGCTAAAATATTAGGTATTCCTTTTTATGTGGTTGATGTGAGAGAAAAATTTAAGGAAGAGGTTGCTGATTATTTTATTGAAGAATATAAAAATTTACGCACTCCCAATCCTTGCGTAAAATGCAACGAAAAGATCAAATTTGGCTGGCTTCTAGATTTCGCAAAAAAAACTGGATGCCAATATCTCGCAACAGGACACTACGCTCGCATAGCGAGCGATTTATCATTGATCAATTCCCATTTATCATTGAATGAAAAATTTAAAAATAAACAAATAAATGAAAAATGTGAAATGAAAAATGGTCAATATCATCTACTCCGTGGAGTGGATGAACATAAGGATCAAAGTTATTTTTTGTACCGCTTGAACCAGGAGCAATTATCCAAAATAATTTTTCCAGTTGGGGAATATACAAAAGATGAAGTGCGGGCAATGGCGAAAAAGTGGGATTTGCCGGTTCACGAGAAAAAAGAGAGCCAAGAAATATGTTTTGTGCAGGAGAAGGATTACAGAGAATTTTTGCGAAAAAATATCGCGGAAAATTATTTTAAATCGGGCGACATTGTAGATTTGTCCGGAAATATTGTAGGTAAACACGACGGGTTGATCAATTACACCGTCGGACAGAGAAAGGGAATAGAGCAAACCAAAGGTTTGCAAATTTCTAATTCCAAATTTCTAATTTCTAATCAAAATCCAAGTCCCAAAATCCAAGTCCCAAAACCCGGCGATAAATCGCCATTGTATGTTGTTGGGTTTGATGTAAAGAAAAATTATTTGATCGTAGGAGAGGATAAGGATATTTATAAGGATCAAATGACCATCAAAGATGTGCATTTGATCCGGAATCATGAATCACGAATGATGAATAATGGAGAGATACAGGTCAAGATCAGATACAGGCATGAAGCCGTACCCTGCAAAACCATAATTCAAAATTCAAAATTCATAATTCAATTCAAGGAACCACAAAGAGCGATTACCCCCGGCCAGAGCGCTGTATTTTATAACGGCGATGAAGTTTTGGGCGGAGGCGTGATCGTCTAGTCGTCAGCCATGCCTGCCGGCAGGCTATGAGTCCTGACGAGGGCAGGTTGTCAGTAAATCAGCCAGCCTTGCCGGCAGGCAGGTTGTCAGTTATTCTGTAAAAAGATGGATTTAAACACTAAAATTGAAACTCTAACAGGTGTCGGTCCCAAGATGGCGGTAAAATTAAATCGGCTCGGTGTTGAAACCGTTTCCGATCTTATTTTTTATTACCCAAGAACTTACAAAGACTTTACTCAAATAACAAGAATTGCAGAGATTAGATCTCAAAATTATGGAGTACCTGTTACTATAAGAGGAAAAATAATCGGTATACATAACAAGAAAACAAGCCGTCGCAGATTTACCGTAACCGAAGCCATGGTAGAGGATGAAACGGGGAATATCAAAGTTGTTTGGTTTAACCAGCCGTTTTTAACTAGAATGCTATCAGTTGGCCGCGAAGTAATTTTAAATGGAAAAATCGAATATAATTTTTACTCAAAAGAAGTGGTTTTAGAGTCGCCTGAGCGGACGCTGAAGCCAATGATTTTACCGGTTTACGGCGAGACGGCAGGGATAACTTCGAAATATATTTCGAAGTTAGTATCAAGCATTAAGCATCAGGTATCAGGTATTAAAGAATGGCTTCCGGACAAACTATTGGATAAGTATCGGTTGATTGGTATCACCGAAGTTCTACTTGGTATCCATGATCCGGCGAACTCGGAGATACTTAATAAAGCTAGAAGAAGAATTGCTTTCGACGAACTATTTCTAATTGCTTTGCGGGCAAATTTATCGAAATTGGAATTAAAAAAGGAAACTGCTCCGCAAATTAAGCAAAAAAAAGAATCAATTACTAAATTTATCAAAGGTTTGCCCTACGAACTAACTGGCGATCAAAACAAAGCAGTGGAGCAAATATTAGCAGATATCGAAAAACCGGTGCCCATGAACCGTCTTTTAAATGGTGATGTTGGCAGCGGTAAAACTGTTGTGGCTGCAGTAGCTGCACACTCTGCATTGGAGAATGGCTTTTCTGTTGTGCTTATGGCACCGACCGAGATCTTAGCCAATCAACACTACGAAACATTTAAAAAACTATTTCCGGAAAAATTACTGGGCCTTTTAACCTCTGCTAAAAAAGATATTTCGGACGAAACCAGAATTTTTATCGGAACTCACGCATTAATCCAGAAAAATGTTGGAATCAAAAATCTCGGGTTGGTAATTGTTGATGAGCAGCACAGGTTTGGAGTTAAGCAGAGAAGCGCCTTGCTTGAAATGAAGTCCGGTCAGAATTATCGTCCTCACTTCTTGAGTATGACCGCAACGCCGATCCCAAGAACTTTGCACTTGGCGCTTTTTGGTGACTTGGAGATATCAATCATCAAAGAAAAACCGAAGAACAGGAAAGAGATTAAAACCAGATTTGTTGAGTCAAAAAACCGCGACAGAGCATATCAATTCATACGGGCGCATATTGAAGCAGGACGGCAAGCATTCATTATTTGCCCTTTGATCGAAGAAAAAGTTGAAGAAGGTCCAGGCCTATTCGAAGATGAGCGGAAAACAGTCAAGAGAGAGTATGAAAAACTTCAAAAAATATTTCCTGAATTTGAGGTTGGTATGCTTCATGGAAAAATGCCCGCCAAGGCGAGGTCTCGCCCAGAGGGCGGAAAGATAAAATGTAAAGATGAGGTTATGAGAGAGTTCGCCTTAAATAAAATCAATCTTCTAGTTAGTACATCGGTGGTTGAAGTAGGGGTCGATATTCCCAACGCCACACTAATAATGATAGAAGATGCCGAGCGTTTTGGATTGGCGCAGCTTCATCAATTTCGAGGACGGGTTGGCAGAGCCCTACATCAATCATTTTGCTTTTTATTTAGCTCTACAATGTCACCAAAAGCGATTGACAGGTTGAAAGCACTAGAATCCACATCGGACGGATTTAAACTGGCAGAAATTGATTTAGAAGCGCGTGGTCCCGGCGCCATTTTCGGGACAGAGCAATCAGGAGTACTGGACTTAAAAATGGCAAATTTTTCAGATACAATGTTAATTGAAGAAGCTAGTTCCGCGGCGAAAGAAATCGCCGAAAGCGATCCGGAGTTAAAAGAACATCCTCTTCTAAAAGAAAAGATTAGAGATTATCTTCTAAATAAACATCTGGAGTAGTCGGGGAGAAAAGGAGAGATGAAATTCGAAGTATTTATCGAAAAGTATCGGCTCTTTATTGGAGTGATTTTGGTTTTGGCGATCGTGTGCGGGAGTGCCGTGTTGATTTGGCGGGAAAACTACCAGAAACCGAAGGTCGAGAATCGTTTAACAGTATTGGAGCAGAAAATATCCGAGTTGGAACAAGAGAGTCAATCAATTTCTAATTCAAAATTTCTAATTTCTAATCAAAACTCAAATGATTCAATGTCAAATGTCCAAGCGGAAGCACAGAATGCAGGACAAGTTGCTGGAACTACTAGCCAGGCGGTAGCTGGACAGAATACAGATAACGGCAAACAGAAAGTAACGCCGCAAGTTACAGGAACGGTCAACCTCAACACTGCAAATCTAGCGCAGCTTGATTCGTTACCGGGGATAGGACCGGTCTATGCGCAGAGAATTATTGATTATCGAGACTCTCATGGTGGATTTAAAAACATCGACGAAGTAAAAAATGTCAAAGGAATTGGCGAAAAGACATTCGAAAAGTTTAGAGACAAATTAGCTTTATAGAGAAAATGTTGCAGTATATTTTTTATTGATTTACAATATTAGTTAGTAGCGAAACACCTTAACAATTTAGCCGTTAAAACACT
>CAYQPT010000011.1:0-27586 GCA_964419835.1 uncultured Candidatus Saccharibacteria bacterium
TTTGAGCTCAGAGACCGAATAATTTAAGTTTAAAATAATGTAAAAATATGCAAAATTCAATTCTGTTAGCTAAAAAATAGATATGTAAATAAAGCCCTGAAATACACAAAAAAGCGCCATTATAGGCGCCGTTTTGTGCTCAATGTATTATGAGTAATTATTTACCGCAGCATTTCTTATATTTTTTACCTGATCCGCCCTCCTTCGTTCAGGTTCGGTTCGAGGACTACGACCACGCAACCGAAACTTCACTTCGGCAGGACTCCGCTTTACATTATCGTAAAATCGGTATTACTTACCACAACAATGCTTGTACTTCTTTGGTTTTCCGTCAGCTTTAGTCGCTCCGCATGGGCAGGGGTCATTTCGGCCGACTTTATTGTTATTCTTCACTTGAGACTTTGGACCGGATTGGTACTCGCCCATCTTCTCGTAAACCGACCTTCCTTTTTGCCGTATGGTTGTAGTTACATCATTATTAGTTGGGCGCTCAGCGTTCGGTGTTGGGCGTACTTGCTCCTCACTCCCTACTCCTTGCTCCCCACTGTCTGTCTCCATTTCCCCGATTCTGTCCGGATCCGGAGCTTGGTATTCTAGCGGTTTACGCCTTACCTGCGAAGTAACCGGCGCTGCCTGCACTTCAACCTTAAATATTGTTCTTGCGACTGAACTTTCAATGTTTCTAAGAAGCGCTTGGAACAGCTTGTATGCTTCTTGTTTATACTCAACCAAAGGATCTCTTTGGCCATAACCTCGAAGGCCGATGCCTGTACGGAGCTCATCCATGGTTGTTAGGTGCTCAACCCAAAGCATATCAATCGTTCTAAGATAAACAGCACGCTCAACATTTCTCATTACCTCGGGAGTAAATTTCTTTTCTCTCTCCTCATATAATTTTTTGGCTGTACTCTTTAGCACTTCGGTATCAAGAGATTCCACATTTCCCTCACCCAAGAGCGCTCCAAGCTCCGCTTTTGCTTTTTCTATATCCTCTACATTTATGCTTATTGTGCCTTCAATTTCTTCGTTTATAATATCCGTGATTTCCTGTTTGAGATCTTTTTCCTGTTCTTCTAATTCTGATGATCCGAGCGTGGAGCGCTCACTCTCATTTTGAATTTTTAATTTTGAATTTTGAATTTCTAAGATGCTTCTGCGCTTCTTGTAGATTACTTCTCTGTGCTTATTCATCACATCGTCATACTCAACTAAATGTTTTCTCATATCAAAGTTCTGTCCCTCAACCCGCTTCTGAGCAGACTCAATTGATCGCGAGATCATTTTGTTCTCAATCGGCATATCTTCGGGAAGACCGAGCGTATTCATGAGGTTTTTCATTTTATCGCCCCCAAAAATACGCATCAAATCGTCATCCATCGAAACATAGAATTGCGATGAACCGGAGTCACCCTGCCGTCCGGCTCGTCCACGAAGCTGATTGTCGATCCTGCGTGACTCGTGCCTCTCTGTGCCAAGAACATGCAGTCCGCCAAGCTCGACTACTCCCTCGCCAAGTTTGATATCGGTTCCTCGTCCAGCCATGTTTGTCGCAACCGTAACTGCGCCCTTTTGGCCTGCTTTCATAACAATTTTAGCTTCGCGCTCATGATTTTTAGCATTTAGAACCTCGTGCTTAATCCCTTCTCGTTTGAGCATTTTGGAAATGAGCTCATTTTTTTCAACCGAAACCGTACCGACTAAAACCGGCTGTCCCTTCTCCTGCAACACCTTGATTTCCCCGGCAATTGCCTTTAGCTTCCCTGCCTCATCCTTATAAATACGATCCGGTAAGTCTTTTCTCACCACTTCTTTATTCGTTGGTATTTCAACCACATCAAGTTTGTAAATTTTATAAAATTCTTCCGCTTCGGTTGCTGCCGTTCCGGTCATACCGGCAAGTTTATTATAGAGCCGGAATAAATTCTGAAATGAGATCGTTGCCATCGTCTGCGACTCTTGCTTCACTTCGACATTTTCTTTTGCCTCAATCGCTTGGTGAAGCCCTTCGGAGTAACGTCGCCCTACCATAAGCCGTCCGGTAAACTCATCAACAATAACAATTTCACCCTCTTTTACGATGTAGTCTTTATCCTTCTTGAAAAGAGCGTGGGCCTTTAACGCTTGCTCCAAGTGATGAACCATGCCAATGCCACCGGCTTCATAAATATTGGCTATGCCCAGCATCTGCTCCATGCGTTTTATGCCTGCGTCAGTCAAGCTCACAACTCTATCCTTCTCGTCAACCACATAGTCCTCTATCGGTTTTAATTTTGGCACCAAACCGGCGAATTGCTGGTATAAACTAGCTGACTCTTCAGCAGGAGCGGAAATAATGAGCGGAGTTCTTGCCTCATCAATTAAAATTGAGTCGACCTCGTCAACGATTGCATAATAAAGTTCCCGCTGAGAACAATACTCAAGAGCCGGAGCCATATTGTCGCGCAGATAGTCGAAACCAAACTCATTATTTGTGCCATAAGTGATATCGCATCTATATGAATCAGCGCGGGAACATGGCTCTAAGTTGCTTCCATCACACTCTGAATAGTGCTTGTAATCTTTTTTCTTAACAAAACGGTGTGATTCCTGATTGTTTTGAATAATGCCGGTAGAAAGACCCAAGAAATCGTAAACTTGGCCCATGCCTTCTCCGTGATGACGAGCCAAATAATCGTTGACTGTGACCAAATGGACGCCTCGGCCGGCTAGAGCATTCAAGTACAGAGAAAGAGCCGCCACGATTGTTTTACCTTCACCTGTTTTCATTTCTGCGATTTTTCCCTGATGAAGGACTATTCCGCCCATCAGCTGAACATCAAAATGACGCTCACCCCAAACACGCTTCATCGCTTCCCGCATTACGGCAAAGGCCTCTGGCAGGATTTGGTTTTTAATCGTCTCTTCCTTTTCAAAATTACCGTTCGCCTCTTTGATCTTTACCTTAAATTCCTCGGTTTTTTCTCGGAGCTGTTTGTCGGTTAATTTCTGAAGCTCCGGCTCAAAATTATTCACCTCTAAAACCCGTGCTTTCAGATCTGAAAGCACTTTTTTATTGGCGTATCCAAAAATTTTATCTAAAATTGACATATTACAACAATTCCTAATTTCTAGTTCTTAATTTTTATTCAATTTTTAATGAGTTAATGTTTAAAAATTTAAAATTAGAATTTGATTAGAAATTAATAATTAAGAATTAAAAATACCTACATTATTCCTCATTTTCAATGGAGGAACGCTTTTTTCTCTTAATAATGCCAAGCACCTTCTCAAACCTAAGTCCTCCCGGCTTTTTGTTGCGGTCGACTTTCATTTTATGAAAATGCTGAAGTTTCCGGTCAAACCGCCCGAGCGCAAAAGCAAATGCTCTCATTATACGGTCGTCTGTTTCTTCGATGAATATTTTTTCCTTGCCAAAGGTAGCGCTGATCTCGACTTTTTGATCGATTCCGCCCTTCTCTGCGCTCGATTCATCCTTTAGTATAACGTCAACCATGATCGGTTCTTCGGGAATATATTTTTTTGACTTCAAAAGCTTCTTTTCCATTGCCTTCTTCTGCTTCGAGGTCAAAATAACACCTTTTGTGTGAAATTCAATTTTCATAATGCTCCTTTGGTTAGTGGCTATGTTAGTCGGTTGTGATGCCCGTATCGGTTAAGTTGTTCGGTAACGTCGCCGTTGCCCATAAACGATACTGGCCTCGTCACCCTAACCGTTACCGATAATATTTGATTATCTCTTGATCTCTTTAAATCCTAGATACTTGTGCAATACTTTCGGCATTCTTACACTTCCGTTTTTTTGCTGGTTGTTCTCAAGTATTGCGATCATACTCCTTCCCGTCGCGAGCGCACTTCCGTTTAACATGTGAATATACTTTTTTTCACCTTCAGCATTTTGATATTTGATATTGAGCCCGCGTGATTGATAATCAGTGCAATTTGATGTTGAGGTGATTTCGGCCCAGTCGCCCAGTTTTCCTTCTTTATTTGGCTTGCCCGGCATCCATGCCTCCAAATCAAATGTTCGATACGACGGCGCGCCCAAATCAGCACTGCAGTGGTCAATCGCCCGGAATGGGATTCCTAGACCGGTAAATATTTCTTTTTCAACCTCGAATAATTTTTTATGCTCTTCTTCCGATTTTTCAGGCGTTGTATAAACAAACATCTCTACTTTGGTAAACTGATGTACCCTGAAAATCCCCTTAGAAAATTTTGAATAACTACCGGCTTCCGTTCGAAAACAATGTGACAAAGCGACATATTTCTTTGGAAGTTCTTTTTCACTCAGAACTTCATCCTTATGGTATCCGCCCATTGTAATCTCTGCTGTGCCGATCAAACTTAAATCTGAATTTTCAACATTGTAAACTTGTGTTGATTCACCTCGTGGATTGTATCCCATCCGCTCCAAAATATCTCTTTTTGCAAGATCAGGAGTAATTATTGGGGTAAAGCCATGCTTCACAGCAACATCAAATGCATATTTTGTCAGCGCCAGCTCCAAAAGAGCGGCTTCATTTTTCAGGTAATAGAACTTTGCGCCCGAGACCTTCGCCCCTCGCTCAAAGTCTATCAGATCCAGTTTTTCTGCCAATTGCACATGATCCAAAGGAGTAAAATCGAACTTCGTTGGCTTATATTTTTCTTCTAAAATTACATTTTCTTCTTCTTTTTCGCTGATGCTTACATCTGGATGGGTTAAGTTTGGAACCTGCAAAAGAAGTGACTGAAATTTCTCATTGGTAGAAGATGATTCTTTTTCCAAGCTCTGAATTTCATCACCGATCTTTTTCATCTGCGCAATTTCTGCCGGAGTTGGTTTTGTCTTTGAGCCCGTGTTCCGCTTGGCGCGCAATTCTCCAATTTTCATTTCCAAATCACGGCACGCTTTATCCAGCTTCAAAAGATCATCAATATCCGCCTTTGACAGGCGGTCTCTTGTATTTTTCTTGACTAGTTCAGCATTGTCTCTAATAAATTTGATGTCCAACATTTGGCTCCTTCGGAGCAATGATCATTGCTCAATTTTCAATTATCAATAAATTTTCAATGATCAATTTTCAAATGGTAAATTAATGAGAAATGATCAATGGGAAATGATAAATCAGTTGTGGTCTGGTTTCATTAGTGGAAACATTTGTGCTTCCCGCGCCGATTTATCAGCTAAGAATGAGAACAATCTTTCCGAGAAACCAAAGCCCGTAGTCGGAGGCATTCCATATTCCAATGCTTCCACAAAGTCGCTGTCATGCATTTGCGCCTCTTTGTCGCCCGCTTCACGCAATTTCGCCTGCTCGTTGAAACGCTCTGCCTGGTCTTCCGGATCATTTAGCTCCGAGTAACCATTCCCCATTTCTGATCCGGCAAGAATAATTTGATATCGCTCAACAAGTTTTGAATTGTCTTCTTTTCTCTTGGCTAGAGGTGAAACTTCAACCGGATGATTTATGAGCAGCACTGGACCGGCAATGCTTTTTCTGATCTGTTTCCAAAGAGTATCGATCAATCTGCCTCTCCTGTCGGCTGGATTGAACTTTATTTTTAATTCGGTCAGCTTCTTTTTAATGTCTTCGTCAGTCGCTTCTGATACATCAATGCCCTGCTTCTCTTTGATAGTTCCGACATAATCAATTTTCTCCCATTTTTGCCCTAAATCTACTTCAAATTCTCCAATTTTGAATTTGAGCGCACCAAAAGCTTCTTCTGCAATATATTTGTAAAGTTCTTCAACTAATTTCATAGAATCTTCATAATTGGCATATGCCCAATAAAATTCCATTTGAGAGTAATCCTGCAAATGCTCGCGGGAAATGCCTTCGTTTCTAAACTGGCGTCCAATTTCAAAAGTTTTTTCAAAACCGCCGACCATTAGCCGTTTTTGCCAAAGTTCCCCCATTGAAATTCGAAGAAATACATCTATGTCGAGTGCATCATAATGAGTTGCAAACGGATTGGCGTCTGCACCGCCGGCAGTCGTTTCGAGTGCTGGAGTTTCGACTTCCATAAATCCCTTTTTGATCATGAATTCGCGTGTTGCCTGCCAAAACTTTGCTTTTTTCTTAAACAGTTCTCGCGTTTCGGGATTGATAGCGAACTCCAAATATCTCTTTCTAAACCTTGTTTCTTCATCCAAGAGCCCGACGCGTTTTTCAGGCAAAGGCCGAAGGGCTTTTGATAATATTTTTAGACCTGTAGCCAGAACTGACACTTCTCCGGCTTTGGTTACAAAAACCGTGCCGGATGCCTCGATAAAATCGCCTAAATCAAGAAGTGAAACGATATCAAAATCTTTTTCTAAAGTGTCAGCTTTTAGCACAGCTTGAATTTTCCCCGATTCGTCCGAAATATCGGCAAAAACAAGCTTGCCATGACCGCGGAGTGCTGTTAATCTGCCGGCAACAACGATTTTTTTCTCGGATTGAGCGAGCTCTTTCTGATCGTCTAGAACTTCTTGGCAAGAGTGATTTTTGTCTGATTTGGAAGGATATGGATTTATTCCTGCTTCTTTGAAAGAATTTAATTTCTTCTTTCGAAACTCAATGAGGTCTTTTTCGGTGGCGCCAATATTATTATTCATATTTACTCCATTCGGCAACGGTTAGGGTAACGATGCCCGTATCGGTCAGGTTGTTCGGTAACGTAACCGTAACCCAATAATGATACTGGCTTCGTAACCAATTAACGTAACCTCTGTTACTTGTTTCTTGAACAATGTTTTCTGCTTCCAATATAGCACAAAATCAGCTTGTTACAAACCAATCTGTTAATAATCGAGAGAATGGTGTATTATCCTTTTGCGGAACCGTGGCTAATTTATGCGGCTGGAAGGTGGTGTCTTTATGACCGACGTTGGCGACTTCAAGACTGGACGGGACGGAAGCCCGCATAAGGTTGTTGCTGCGTTCTACATCAGCAGCGACATTCCGATAAGCGAATTTGCGCGCAGGGTGACGGATGACGGAGATCGGGAGGAACCGATTCGTCTCACGCTCTACGATAAGTCGGCGCGCGACGGCAATGTCTTTGCAAACTGGAAGCCCGAGAAGGTAAGAGTAGTCCCTTTCTACATTCAAGGGATATTCCGGAACATTCGGGATAGGTCGTATGTTAGTTACATCCTCCACTTCAATCTGGAGGAGGAGCATGCGGTGGCGCTTGGGCTGGAAGCAAAAACCTACCCTGCAATGGCATGGTATGGAGAACCAGAACTCGACGCAACTAGCACGTCAAACCACATTCTCATTCTCGAGCCGTGAGCCGCAGGACCGCAGCACCATGGGCATATCTGAGCAACGGCTCGGTTATGCCCACCCCCACCAATCTTTATGCATTTGAAAAAATGCCCAATCTTGACCGGGCATTTTTTCAAACAGAAAGATATTACAAAATATTGAGTATCTTGTATTCAGTCTTGCCGCTTGGAGTGGCAACGCATACTTTATCACCGGTTTTGTGTCCCTCGAGAGCAGCACCGATTGGAGAATCAATCGAAATACGGCCGTTTGCAGGATCAGATTCGTCTGAACCGACAATTTCGAAGGTCATTCTATCGCCGTCATTTTCAACTTCTACCGTACTACCCGCTTCTATACTGGTTGAATGATGTTTTTCAATTACATGGGCATTCTTAATTTTTTGTTCAAGATCAAGCGCTCGTCCATACAAAAAGGACTGCTCGTTTTTGGCTTCGTGATACTCGGCATTTTCAGAAAGATCACCCAAGTCTTTTGCTTCTTTAATTCTAACAGCTACATCTTTGAGCTTGAAATTCTTAATCTCTTCAAGTTCAGCTTTCAATTTTTCAAGCCCTGCTTTGGTGAGAATGTTACTCATAATGCACCCCTATAAGACAATAAATGCACAAGCTCAAAAAACTTGTGTAGTATTAACGTTTAACACACAGATTGTACTCTAATTAAGAGCTTTTTGTCAATATAAAAAGGAAAAAAGCGCTACTTCTCGAAGTAATACTGCAAAATCTCTTTTGCTACAGGCGCTGAAATCTCGTGCCCGCCTCCACCACCATCAATAAATACAATCACGGCGATCTCCGGATTTTCATACGGCGCATAACACTCAAACCAAGCATGAGTTTTTTGGTTGTTCAAAAACTGGGCCGTTCCTGTCTTACCTGCAACAGAGATCGGAAGGTCGTTCAGATTTCGGGCGGACCCTTCGGTTACAGTCATCCTCATACCTCTCTGCACGGTTTTTAAAATGTCCGGACTGACAAAGTTCTCTCTCTCAACCGATGGACCGAATTCTTTTACTATGTTGCCTTTCTCATCTTTTATCTTTTGCACTAATTGAGGACGCAACAACTTCCCCCCATTTGCTATTGCAACAGTCGCACGAATCATTTGGAGGGGCGTAACCAAGAAATCACCCTGCCCAATCGAAACATGATAAGTATCGCCAATATACCATGGCTCCTTTTTCACTTTTTCCTTCCAGCTGGGGCTCGGAAGTAATCCGCTTGCTTCACCAGGCAAATCTATGCCCGTTTTTCCGCCTAGCCCAAAGAGTTTCCACCATTTGTTTATCTTCTCTATTCCAATGCCTTTGATTTTATCAAAACCACCGCCAATTGAATAAAAGAAAATATTATTCGACTCGGCAATTGCGCGCTCTATATTTGTATTTCCATGGTCCTTCCAGTCAGGAAACGTCCATTCTCCTATTTTAATTTCGGGCGGCGTATCAAATGAAGTAGATGTTGTAATAGCTTTTTCAGAGAGTCCCGCCGCAGCCATCACAATTTTAATAATAGATCCGGGAGGATAAGCTCCTTGAGTAGCACGATTAAACATTGGTTTTGATTCATCGCTGATCAGTTTTTGATAGTCAGCGTTTGAGATCTTAGTGGAGAATAAATTGTTGTCATAGTCAGGAAGGGAAACCATCGATAAAATCCCGCCCGTCTTCACATTCATTACAATTGCAGCTCCAGAATTAATCTGGTTGTCTCCGGTCAGAATCTTCGCCTGCTCGATTCCGTTTTTTAGTGCATCTGCCGTTTTTTGCTGCAGACCTTGATCCAGATAAAGGGAAACCTCATTCCCTGCAGCCGGTTCCCTGTTTCCGTCTTTAACCAAGACACGAACAATATTGCCCCTTGAATTAACTTCAATCTGCTCTACGCCGTGTTTTCCTTTCAGATACTTCTCATACTCTGCTTCGAGCCCAGTTTTACCTATACGGTCAGAAAGATAGTAGCTAGGATTATTTTTTAGATCTTCGGGCGAAATAACTCCGGTATATCCCAAAATATGTCCGAGCCCAGGAATGCTGGCATATTCGCGAGTAGATTTTTTTGCCACCACGACACCCGGTAAATCAACAATTTTTTTTTCGGCTATTAATGCATCGTCATGCAATAAATTATCCTTGATTATCACCATGTCAAGTGAAGAAAGACCATTTCCTTCTGCTGTTTTCATAACATCTTCGACCGATTCACCGGATATTTCTGACAATTTATTATAAATTTGACGACGCTCTTCCTTGTTCCTGGGGAGATCCGAAGGATACACGGCCAATGCGAAATTTGGCTCGTTCCTGGCCAGCCATACACCATTCTTGTCTGTAATGGCCCCTCTTCTTGCCTCGATCAAGCGCGGTCTTATGCTGTTGCCTTCTGCCAGCTTCTGATTTGATTCTCCTTGTACCACCTGAATATAAAATAACCTTGCAACCAAAATAAAGAAGAACAAAATTACTATCGCTTTTAAATTCGAGGCGACTCTTCCTGAAGAATCTTTATCTTCGACCTTACTTATCGGCTCCAGTGCTGTATCAGAGTAGGAAAAATCCAGCTCTTCTTCGTTCTGCACGCGTCGCTTGTCTCTGTCACCGGTTAATTTTGAAAAATTACCAAAAATGTCCATAATTAAAACTTTATTTCTTTTCGGCCAAAATCCCTTTCCCATCTTTCAAAAATATAATGTAATCCCGTTCCAATTGCGGAGTTAATTAACATAAAATAAACCGCCACGGCCAATCCGTCCATGCTCCACTCTTTGTTGTAAACAAGCAAGAGACCAGAGAAGATTAAAGTTCCAGTCATAAAAAATGGGATGGAAGATAAAATTGAAAGTTGAGGAAAATATTTTTTCCTTATAAAAAATAAAATGTAAGGAAGAAGCAAGAGCACAATCACAATCAACCAAACCGGTAGAGAGGAAAAGATGGAGAAGAAAAAGACGGACGAGATAGAATAGTACAGCAGAACACTTTGGTTCTTTGACACAGAAAGAACTAGGGCCAAGGCAAAGGTCCCAATTACGGTCGCGCCGAACAAAGGCATTGCACTAAAAAAGGAAGTGTCCAAAAGGCACAACGCTAGGGAGCAAAATGTCAGAACCAGTGCTTTTGTATAATTCATTTGATTCTTCCCCTATTTTAGGGGGAGGTAGAGGGGGTAAAATTTCTATCCCCGATTATATCACCCCACCCATCCTCCCCTTAGCAAGGAGAGGAGAATAATTATTTAACTATAAAAACAAGTTCCAATTTAGACAGATCGGCCAGTGGTTCGACTGAAATATTTTTAAATAGCTCCCCTGAAGACGACTGTATGTTGGTAGCTTTTCCGATTAGAATGCCTTCTTCAAGCCGGCCGTCCAGGCCTGAAGTTATCACATATTCGTTTTGCTCAAAGCCGGAATCCCGAGTTATGTCTTCGAGCAAAAGTCCGGAAATACCACCCCGAAGTATTCCCTTGGAACGACTGTTTTGAAGCATAGCCAAGATAATAGAATCCTTACTGGTTATGAGTGTAATCTTGGATTGATTATCATAGACATCTTTCACCTGCCCAACTAGTACACCGCCCGAAACAACTGCCATTTCGGAAGTAACCCCGTCGTTTTTACCCTTATCTAGCATAACATAGTCCAAAAAGTTTGTCGGTTCACGGCCAATTATACGAGCCGGAACAAGTGTATGGTCCTTATCCTGCTGTGCATAGCCCAGCTCCTGCTTTAACAATTTATTTTCGTACTCAAGTTCGGAAATTTTACTTCGATCAACCTCCAAAGACAGGATCTTTGAAGATAATTCGGCATTTTGTTTCTTCATTTGAGAAATCCGATAGAAAAATGAGAAAAAGTTTCCCGTCTTCTTCCCAGCGGAAGAAAGACCGGACTCAATTTTGTCTGTTCGGTTTAAAACAAAACCGCCAACATTTTTCTTCCATGAAGAAAAACTTAAAAAAATAATTAAACAAATAAGAGCTATTAGAAACAGAATCGTCTTTTTCATCGTCTGCCAAATTCTTTCGGCAATAGCACATCTGAAAGCAGATCAAGGTCTTCAAGCACTATTCCGGTCCCCCGCACCACCGCCGTCAAAGGATCGTCAGCAATATGAACCTGTGTCCCGGTTTCCTCGGATATTTTCCTGTCTAATCCCTTTAATAATGCGCCGCCGCCCGCTAATATTATTCCTTTATCCATAATATCAGACAAAAGTTCGGGGGGAGTTTCTTCCATTGTCTCTTTTATGCTATCCATTATCGCGTTAATCGATCTGCTAATCGCTTCTCTGATCTGAGTGTCGTTTACAATAATTTCTTTTGGCAAGCCGTTAATAAGGTTTCTTCCACGAATAGGAGCTTCGAGCTTGTCCTTCAACTCATATGCAGAACCAATTTTAATTTTAATTTCTTCAGCTGTTCTTTCTCCTAAAACCAGATTGAATTTTTCGCGGGCATAACTGATAATGTCGTCGTTCATTTCATCACCGGCAATCCGGAGCGATCTCGACGCCACAACTCCACCTAAAGACATTACTGCCACTTCCGTAGTACCGCCGCCAATATCGATGATCATATTCCCTGAAGCGTCTTGTATGGGCAAACGCGCGCCAATTGCAGCAGCGATCGGCTCTTCGATCAAATACACTTCACGGGCTCCGGCATTGATTGCCCCTTCTTCAACCGCTCTCCGTTCCACCTCGGTGACGCTGTGCGGAATTCCGATCACAACCCGCGGTCTAGGCAGCAAAGTGAATTTTTCTCTATGAACGCGATCGAAAAAATAGCGGAGCATTTGCTCAGTAATCTCGAAGTCGGAAATAACACCGTCAACCAAAGGCCTGATCGCTACAATATGAGCGGGAGTCCGCCCAACCATTCTTCTTGCTTCCTCACCAATCGCCAGTATTTCTTTCGTTCGTTTATTAATCGCCACTACTGACGGCTCCTTTATAACGACTCCACGCCCTTTTACATACACCAAAGTATTGGCAGTGCCTAAATCAATGCCAATGTCGTGGGAAAATCTAGCGAACAATCTATTAAAGGGGTTTTTCATGGTGGATCTATTCTAACTCGAATGTTTTTAGCATAGATAAAAAATCCCCCACGGTCAAGGAGAGCACAAAATAGTGAGTATCGTGTTACAAGTTCTTTGTTTTTACCCCGAGTACGGTTTGGCGATTTTTATTATGCCCTTCCAGCGTTTCTGCCGGATAAATTTCACCGTCTCGTTGAAGGAAAAATAAATATTTATGATGAGTGTAGTTTATTGTTGCTTCAATGCTCTTTAATCCCGGATTGCAAATCGGACCGGGAGGGTAGCCGATAATTTTGTATGTATTGTATATGGAATCGATGCTTTGGTAATCAGCCAAGGTGATCGGTTTCCAAAATTTAAAATCTTTTTTCTCGTCAGAGGTCAACTTCACCAGAGAAAGATCATCTCTGCCATATTGCACCGTCGGGTCGGCTTCCCATTTCATCCCTCTGGCGACACGGTTTTTATAAATACCGGCAATAATAGGCCGTTCCTCGTCTTTAATAGCTTCCCTCTCAACTATTGAAGCAATGATTAAATCTTCATCGGTTATGCTTAAATCTTTTGTCCGCTCAGAAAAATCATCCATCATCATCTTAACAATATCATCATTGGAGACTTTGTCAGGGAAAAAATAAGTATCGGGAAAGAGCCGACCTTCGTACTGTTTCGCACTTTCCACGAAGGAAGCATAATCAGTTACACCTTTCTCATTTAGAACTTGTGCTATTTGCTCAGTTCTATAGCCCTCAGGAATGGTAACTTTAGTAATGTTCGTATCTCCGGATGAAATTCTATTAAAGATGTCCAGCATTGTCATATTGGGCGCGAGATTATAATATCCTGCCTGCAATGGCTGTGATTTTACTTTGGCGTTTAGAACGAAAATCCAGTCAGACTTTATAAGGTTCTTGGATTTTAAGCGTCCTGCAATACTCAATGTGGTTTCTCCTTGTTTCACCTCGAAAACCTTGTGTGTGTTGCTATCCCCCGCCTTGGAATTTATCGCCCACCTTAAATAAAATAGTGATCCCGCCACAAGGATAATAATCAATATTAAAAGCACAGTGATTATGGTTTTGATCATTTTTTTCATCACATATCTTTCAAAATAGATCTATTTTTTTTATTTAAATACTGTTCCAAAATCAATATCGCCGCCAGCTCATCAATTTGCCCGCTTTTTCGGTCATATTTCTGACCATTCTCATTTAAGATATTTTCCGCCTCAACAGAAGTCAGTTCTTCTTCTTCAAAAAATACTGGCAAATTGATCTTCGCCTTTAGCTCATTCACAAACTTGTCTATTTCCGGTGCTACTTCCCCCAAATCACCGCTCTTCTTTAGGGGCCAGCCGATTACAATGCCCTCGACTTCATTTTCTCTGCAAATCTTTTCGATCTGTGAAACTATCACGTCAAGATCTTGCCCACCATCAATTACCCCCGCGCCTTTTGGAATCATTTGGCCCAGGGCCAAACCAATTCTCTTCTTGCCGTAATCTATACCCAGATATTTCATAAAATTTATTTTAGTTAACGGTTAGGGTAACGATGCCCGCATTGTTATTGGGTTACGGTAACGTCGCCGAACAACCTTACCGATACCGGCTTCGTAACCGATTAACGCAACCTGCGTTTTTTATTTTGCGTAGTCGAAAGTAACTTTAATTCTCTTGGTCAACCAAGGCACTTCCGGCATTTTACTTGGCCAGTTTTTTATCTCGACACTTTGCACGCCATCTTTCGCAGAAACTATCTGCTTTGCCCCGTTCGTCATCTTACCCTTGACCTCTTTTTTGAGCTCTGTCTCGGAAATCTTCGGTCCGGTTTTCCCGGTAAAACTGGCTTTCAAGGTCAAAACCCCGCTGTCGATATTATTGTCCGTCAAATCATATTTAATGTCTGCATTGCTCGGATTAACCAACATCTTGTCCTGTCCAAGTCCGGAGTTTAGACTGTCGATCAACAGGTTATCCAAGTCGCCTTTTACAAAACCAATAGCAAACAGCTTAATTTTTACCGTGTAGTCAAACTTGTCCGCTTCGTCATTTTCTTTTTTACTTGAATCAGTGGATAAAATCTCGCTCTTTTCGGAATTATCAAAAATGGAAAGTTTTTCATTTTTGGCTGAATCTAACAAATCAGTTTTTCCGCTAGTTTCGATCTCCGTTTTTAAACTATCCTGTGCTTTTTGCAGGTCGTCAGCAGTAACTACTTTAATCTCTTTTGAGACGCCACCGGTCGTTTCACCTGACGCAGACATTAACGATTTCCCTGCCACAGAAAAATTTGATCCTGCAGGTAGATTACCTTTTTCACCTGAATTTTTAGCCGTAACTTTTCCGGTCGCCTTGCCCGGAGTCAATTGAATCTGACCACCCGGACTGACAACTGCCGTCGCCTTGGAGATCGTAATTGCTTGGTCAAGAGTAAATTCCACACTGCCATTTAAACTCTTTACAATTGTGCCGGCAGCAACTTGATCATCAACACCAGCGCTATTACTAAAACTTAATGTTCCCGCCGCCTTGCTTCCAATATCCTTTTTGCCCGTTGCGTCAAACGATTTCGTCATCTCTTTTTCCTGCTCTAGAAGCTTGCCGGCCAAAACCAATTTAGCGGTATCATTTGCCGTTGCATTGCGATCAACAGATATTTCTTTATCAATACTAAAATCTTCGGTTTTAACCGTAATCGCAATTGTTGTATAGGGCAAGAACAAATAAGCCAAAATAATAACTGCCAATCCTGCAATTGAAAGCAAGATAATGATTGGCTTGCGGGACCTTTTAATATTTGTTGGTTTGTTCATTTCCGGTTTATAATTTGCTTTATCTTTCCTTGGTTCAATTCGCTCAATGTGAGAGTCATGACGATCTTCCTGTGCCTTATGGTGAGCCGCTTCTTTCGTTCTCTCCTCTCCGACTGATCGAGTACTTATTTCCATTTCCGGAGCTTCCACTCCATCATTTTTTTCTTCAGAAATTTGCTCAAGTTCTTTCTTGATGTCTTCCCTATCTTCCTCTGTATCGTCTTTCTTGTTTCTGTAATAATTATTTACTCTGAATTGACCGTCTTTAGGATCCACTTCATGATCGGACAATACAGGCGGCTTTCCCTCCACCTTTTTTGGGCCCGACCTTTCCGCCTCAGATACTTTCGAATAAACCGTGAGCCCAATCTGCGAAGCTAAGTTGCGCGAAATCCGGTCATTTGCCACTAACGATATTTCTTTGTCCATTTCCGCCGCGCTTTTCTTTAGCAACTTCAAATTAACAATACTCTGAGCGATCGTTGCTCCGCGCGGAATAACAAAAGAAATAGAGTGAGCCGGGTTTGCCCTCATTTTGTCTATTACTGAAGTGATTTCCTCAGAAGATTCAAGATAAATAATCTCGTTCATAATCGAATTATACCATTGATCAATTGTCAATTTCCAGTTTCCATTAAGTTCCCAATGATCATTGATTAAATGAAAATTTATTGAACCTTGAAAATTGGTAAATGAAAATTAAAGTTTTAGCTTCTAAGTCCGTCCACTATCTTATCCATCATCCCATCCATAACTCCGGGATCACCAACTAAATCAACGCCTAAATTAGCAAGTCCCATTGGAGTTATGTCTTGCGCCTCAACCAACTTACCTGTTTCATCTTTTACGTTTGTGATGTTGGCCGGATTTATAAAATCAACCTTTGGCTGTTTCGCAAAAGGAAGCCGTTTGGTCCATGCCCTCGTTTCCAGCTTCTCTTTAATATCGGGAAGCAAACACCCACCTCCGCAAAGCAAAATTTTTGAAGGAAGCAAGTCTACATTGGAAAACTCCTCTAAGGCAATCTGAACTCCCGCCAGCCATACCTCACCGTCATTTTTTAATGCCTGAGAAATTCTTTCCCGTGTTTTTGTGTTAGCGCCCAACTTGCCGGACGAATAATCAAGCTTCAATTTTTCTGCCTCAGCGAAAGAAAGATCAAGCGTGTCTGCTATCGATTTCGTAAAGACACGCCCACCGATAGCAAACATTTTCGTACCCTCCACACCACCGTTACGGACAACGGCAATGTCGGTTGTACCACCGCCGATGTCGATGAAAATTGAGGAAAACTCTGCAGAGTCTTCCAGCCCGACACACTGGGCAACTGCGTAGGGCTCAGCCGCGATCGATAAAAGATCGAGGTTTAAGCCCTCTGCGATTGTTTGCAAAGCCCCCAGATGCACAATGGGCGCAAATGCGTTAAATATGCCGACCTGAATGTCCCTCCCCTGAAAACCGACCGGGTTAGTCACCTTGTACCCATCGATTTTTACATCCACGACGGCTGAATTTACTAATTTAACATCAATTTCAGAATGGCCGGTCTCCCAAGCCAATTCCGATCTCGTCTTCTCAAACGATTTTGCCTGAACCTGCTCAATAATATCTTTCAGTTCCTTGATCGTAATTCTTTCTTTCGAGTCATCTCTCTTGTAAGAAACTGTTGTTGTTGTACCCTTGACCAGCTCACCGGCAATTCCGATCACGCACTGCCTTGGCGCTACACCGGCCATTTCAAATGCGCGGTCAATCGCCAGCTCGCAGTTATGAATAACTCCAGAAATGTCCGTTACTCGACCGCCCTGCATGTCTGACAATCTTTGTCTCTGCTTACCAGTTCCGATTACGACTGCTCTGTCGCCTTCAACGCGAAAAACCAGAACTTTTACAAATTCTGTTCCAATATCCAGCGCTATGGCGTGATTTTGAGCAGTTTTTTTAAATAACTTGAACAATGTAAATCACCTAACCAAAAATTAGGTGCCCCTCAATTAAGAGCTTGTTTATATTATAGCAAAAATTAAAAATAAAATGAAAATTAACTCTATAACGCAAAAAGCCAGACCGCTGTCTGATCAGTTGATCTGACTTTTTGCAATCTGGCCAAGTTTCGGCGATACACTTACTTCCAGCCACCGCTATATATCCGGTGGCTTAGGTCACTCAAGCGACGACTCGCTGCCTCCATCGCATCGTAGGTGAGCCCCCAAAAGGTGAACTCGCCTGTGTTTGTATCAAGGCACTCGCGACCTCGTCTTTCGTAGTGGTAATGCCCACCGGCGCTACTACTGATTCCGGCCAAGAAAACTCTCCTACATGTTGCCGGAGCAAACTGAGAGTACTTGGCAAGACAGACCATTACAAAGCAGCATCGGTTATGTTCGGGCTCACGCGGCCACCACTTGAACTCATCGTTCTTGTACAGTAGCTGAGAATAGCCAGCATCTCCGGCCTCCCGGGTCTTCTGCCAGATATGCTCGATGACCTTGAGGACGAACTCTGGATCAGCATTGGCCCATCGAGCAAAGTCCAGAAGGACATAGAGCGCAGCTTGCCATGACCGTCTGCGCAAGGGCCGACTTGCCATAGGAAATTGCCGGCAAGCTTCTCGCAGAGATTCCAGCGTGGCTTTGGGATCTGGCCACTTCTCTCGAAGCTCTTTCTGAAATGCGATCACATCCTCACGAATAGGATGGCCATGTGCTTCAGCAAAGTTGCAAGCCTCGACGAGCATATCGCTATCAAGCGACCAGAGGATTCTGTTCAACTCGATTGAGTGATAAGCTCCCTTTCCCCGAAGACACCGAAGCAGTCTTCTTTCCGTGTTCGGACTCAACATTTACGACACCCCCTCAGCTCATCTGAGCATTTTGGAAAACAAGAAACCGATGTTCCCTTGGCTTCCTTATAGCAAAAACTGATCAGATGGTCAATCCGTTTGATGCTACAAACACACAAAAATACGCTAATTAGCGTATTTTTATATTAATTTAAATATGTATTGGTTTATTCCAAAATTGCTTTGATTCGGCGGATGCCAGCTGAGGAAGATTCCTCTTTTTTGATCTTGAAATGACCGAGTTCGCCGATATGGATGACATGAGGACCGCCGCAGATTTCGCGCGAGAAATATTTGTCAGATTTATTTACCCCGAGCGTAGTCGAGGGGCCGATCGTATAAACTTTCACTTTATCGCCGTATTTGTGCTCAAAAAAGCCGAGAGCGCCTGAGTTCTTCGCGTCTTCTACTGTCATTTCCTCCATCGTGACAGGCAAATCTTTTTCGATCTGATCGTTCACGATTTTTTCCACTTCAGCAACTTGTTCCGGCGTCATTTTGTCTGTGTGAACAAAGTCGAAGCGTAATCTATCGGCGGTAATGTTTGAACCCTTTTGCTGAACATGATCACCCAAAACCTGTCGAAGCGCTTGGTGAAGCAAGTGGGTAGCAGTGTGATATTTAACGGCAATCTCTCCAGCGTCCGCCAGCCCGCCCTTAAACATCCCCGCAGAAGCAGTTCGTGAAAGGTCTTGATGATTTTCAAAGGCCTTTTTAAATGCTTCAATGTCAATCGAAACATTATTTTCTTCCGCCAATTCAATTGTCATCTCAAGCGGAAAACCAAATGTTTGATAAAGATTAAAAGCGATTTCACCATTTAAGTTATTCTTATTTTTTTCAAATTCTTTCAATCCCTGATCTATAGCGCGACCAAATTTTGTTTCTTCTTTTTCAAGTTCAGCCAAAACTAATTCCGAATTTAACTGATAAGATTGTTTATATATATCAAAAACTTTCTTGGCTAGTTCGACTGAAAAATTCTCTTCAATTCCTATTTGATGCGCCTTAACGATGGCTCGTCTTATCAACCGTCGGACAATGTACCCTGCGCCTTTGTTTGAAGGCAAAACTCCATCTGAAATCGCAAAAGTAGCTGCTTTAATATGGTCGGCAATAATTCTGAATTCTTTTTCATTATCTTCATATTTTTTGCCGGAAATCTCTTTAATTTTTTCAATTATTGGTTTAAAAAGTTCTGTTTGATAATTGTCGTCTAGGCCATTGGCAACTGCAAGCATTCGCTCCATGCCCATTCCCGTGTCAACATTTTTCTGAGCCAACAGTTCAAACTTTCCATCAGCTATTTTGTTGTACTGCATGAAAACGTCATTCCAGACTTCCACCCAATTCGGATCGCTCTCGGTTTCTTGAAAATTTTTAGGAGCGGGTTCGTCTCCTGTCCAAATAAACATTTCCGTATCGGGACCGCATGGACCAGTTTGTCCTGCCGGACCCCACCAGTTATTCTTCTTTGGAAGTTTGGCAATACGTTCAGCTGAAATGCCGAGAGATAGCCATTTTTTGTATGATTCCTCGTCAAATGGAGCGTCTTTATCACCAGCAAAAACTGAGACAGCAAATTTATCCTTATCGACATTTAAATCTTTAATCAGAAAATCATAGCTCCATTCAATCGCTTCTTCTTTAAAGTAATCGCCCAAGGACCAGTTGCCAAGCATCTCAAAGAAAGTGTGATGAACTTTGTCTCCAACCTCATCGATGTCGTCTGTGCGAATGCATTTCTGAACATTTACCAATCTTTTACCAGATGGATGCGTCTCGCCCATTAAGTAAGGCACGAGAGGATGCATGCCGGCGGTCGTAAATAAAACTGACGGGTCATTTTCAGGTACCAAAGAAGCAGAAGGGATCACATTGTGATCCTTCCCCTCAAAGAATTCTATAAATTTTTTGCGTAATTCGTTTGCGTTCACTTCTTATTCCTCTTTCGGTGGCTGCTTTTTGTCAAAATAAGTCGCAAAGTTAGTAAAAATCTTTGACCAGACAAAACCGCGCACATCGTCATTATTTGGCTCGACTGCCTGCAATTTTACCGGTTCCACGCCTAACTGCGTAGCATACATCGTTTTATAAGCAATTTGATAATTTCTTATCCGCTTAACGTAGGAGTAATCGGCAATAGATGCCGGTGAATTAACATATTTTGCAGCATTTCCCGTTCCTGTGTTATAAGCGTACAGTGCAAGATCAATATTACCGTTATATTTGATAAGCAGGTCTCTTAAGTGCGCGGCGCCAAATTCAACCGAAGTTTCAGCATCAAAAATATCGTAATTTGGCCATCTCCCTGTTTCCTTTGCCATCGTTGCAGCAGTACCGGGCATAAACTGCATCAGGCCCTGCGCGCCGGTTCCGGAAACTGAGCTTGGATTAAATCTGCTCTCTTGCAAAATAACAGCCGCAACTAAAGTTGGATCGACATTGTATTTTACTGAATATTTGCGGATAAAATTTTCATATTTTAACGGATAAACTTCATCGGCAAAGAATTTTGGCACATAAAAATATGTGGCAACTGCCAGCACAAAAAGCATACTAGCCATCATAATAAGGTTAATTTGTTTCCTCTTATTCTTCACTTTTTCACCGGTTAATTTACTACCCTTATAATATCATAATCCACAATTTTAAAGCAATCGCCAATATTGCAATCAGGCTTTCGCTTTCAATAAAAAAGAGCAATTTATTGCTCTTTTTTATTGGTGCCCGAGGCCGGAATCGAACCGGCACGAGGTTTAACCCTCACAAAATTTTAAGTCTTGCGTGTCTACCAATTCCACCACTCGGGCATTCTAATTATTTGTTTTTCGTTTTTCGGTTACGAAACCCGTATCGTTAAATGGTTACGGTTACATCGGCCTTTTGAACTTCGACCATGCCATTGATAAGTTATAAAGCTGACGACCGCACTTGTCATAAATATCTACTAATTTTTCACACAATATCTGGTCAATTTTGAACAAATCCTTGCACATCTCAACGCCTACTACTGTCTCGTTGCATTCAGCCATTGCATCGTCAAGGTACTTTTGGAATCCTAACTTCTGATGTTTCTTGGCGTATCCTTCAGCAATTAAGCGTGGGACCGCTTTTACTGATCTGGATAATTGATCCTTTAGATCATACTTTTCACTCTCTGGTAATTTCGGTAATAATTCCTTAAATAAAACTATAACAGCCTTGTAGGATTCTTAATACACCTCTAAATCCCTAAACGATTTTATTGGTTTGCGCTCCACTTTACCCCCCTTGACCTTACCGATACTGGCCTCGTAACCCTAACCGTTACCGTTTAGATTACACTACACGCCAGACATTATCTATCTTCTCAATCTTGCCTTTTAAAGTGAAACCAGCGGCCTTTTTATGTCCCCCACCACCGCATAGCTTTGCCAAAAAAGACACATCAACTCCGCTGTTTTCCGTTCTCAAACTGCCTCTAATATTACCATCCGAAGTCTCGTAAAGCAAGAGTGCGATTTTTGATTCCGGCACAGAGTTCATTAAATTAACCAAGCCGGATACCTCGTCATCTGATGCATTTAATTTTTCTATCTCTTTACGAAGCAGAAAGGAGGAGACGACACCAAACTTTTTATTAATCAGCATCCTGTTTAGAGCAATGCCCCACAATTTCAAGCGGGCCACGGAATGAGAACTGGAGATATTCTCCGATATCAGCTTGAGTTTTGCTCCTTTATTCATAAGATCGGAAACAATATTTAAAACTTTGGGAGTTGTATTTGTATGCTGAAATCCTCCCGTGTCGTTGAATATTCCTGCCAGCAAAAGAGTGGCAATTTTTGGAGTTATGCTCCAACCAAGTCCGGACAAAATTTCATAAACAATCTCTGAACTCGAGGAAGATGACTCATCCACATAATTTATAGAGGCAATTTTCCAGAGATCATTTTTTGGGTGATGATCGATATTTATAATTGGGACCTTTTTTTCTTTTGCAGTCAAAATCCGCTTTGAAAAACCCGTTCTCCTTAGGTCTCCATTATCAAGAAGTATAATGGCATCAAAGTTTCCTACTAAAAAGTCGTCTTTAATCTTGTCGGATCCTGGTAAAAATGAAAATATTGCAGGCACAGGATCGGTGCAGACCATGCCAACCTCTTTGCCATTATTTTTTAACGCCGAAGCAAAAGCCAAAAGTGATCCCAGCGCATCACCATCGGGCTGCTCGTGACAGATCAGCAAAAAATTATCCCCCGTGTTCAGGATATCTTTTAGTTTAGTAAAGGAGCCCATAAATAATCTTCGATTATAACAACCAAGTTGCAAGTAACAAACTAGTTATTCGGTCGCGGTTAAGGTAACGATGCCCGTTTCGTCATAGGGTAAAGGCAACGGACGCAACCGAACAATGTTACCGATACTAGCTTCGTAACCGATTAACGCAACCCTAGAATATTATTTTGACACAGTCAAAATAATATTTTTCCGTTCATTTTCCGGAAGATCACTCTTCTTGATTTTGAAAACATCAGTCTCTCCATCCGAGATACCTTCACTCTTCTTGAATTCAGCCAAATCAGAATATAGCATTGGAATCACGACTTTAGGATCTATTTTTGAAACCAAGCTCAACGCTTTTGCTGTAGGCAGTGAACCATTTTCACCGAGCGGAACGAAAAGAATATCAACATCGCCGATCTCTTTGGCCTCGTCATCTTTCAAGCCGTGAGAAATGTTTCCCAAATAGCACAAGTTAATGTCCTCAGCCCTAACCAAGTAAATCGTGTTTCCATTGTCAGCAATGCCTTCAATGAAAATTCCGCTTTTTTCATATTCGCCGGGACCGGGAAACTCAAAATTATTAACTCTGACCTTTTCATCAAGATCTATTCTTATATCTTTGTGCTTTATTTCGAACTTTTGACCACCCAAATATCGTATTTGCATCTTGCCTCCATATTTATCGTTTTTCGTTAATCGGTTATTAAGCCGGTATCGGCAACGTTGGGCGGTAACGTAACCGCAACCGAACTTCGATACGGGCATCGTTACCCTAACCGTTACCCTATTTCTTACTTGCTTTCTTTGCCGGCTTCTTCTCTTTCTTGCCTTCCACAGCTTCATCTTCCTTTTTTACTACCTTTTTTTTCGCGGGCTTCTCTTCCTCTGCAGTTTCTTCTTCAGCTGATTCTTTCTTCTCATCTTTTGCTTCTTTTTTAGAATCATCCACTTTTAAGCTTAAGCCCAAACGATGACTCTCAGGTTCAATAGAGATTATTTTGAATTGATATTCTTTGCCCAGTTCAACAATTTGACCGGGATCAATCACATGATCGCTTGAAAGCTCTGAGATATGAACCAATCCGTCAATCTCTTCGTCAAGCGAAACAAAAGCGCCAAAAGGTGTGATTTTGGTTACTTCGCCTTTGACTACATCACCGACTTTATATTTTGAAGCAGCTTTAACCCAAGGGTCAGGAAGGAGTCTCTTGACCGAAAGTGAAATTTTTCCGTCATCGACTGAAATGATCATTACTTCGACTTCTTCGCCGACTTTAAATACTTTATTTAGATCGGTTACTCTGCTCCATGAAACTTCTGAGATGTGGACCAATCCTTCAATTTGAGGATCCAGGCTGACAAACAGACCAAAATCAACAATACCTGTAATTTTGCCCTTAATTTTGTCGCCAACATGATATTTATCAATTTTTGCTTTAACTTCAGTTGCTCTAACTGCTTTTTCAGAGAAAATAAGTTTATTTCCTTCTTTGTCGCAGTTAATAACCTTTACAGAAACTTCTTGTCCGATAAATCTTCGGAGCCGGTTTAAAATTTCGTCTTTGTCGCCACCCGTAACGCGGGGATAGTTGGCTGGTGAAAGCTGTGAAACAGGCAAAAATCCCTGAATACCGCCGAGCTCTGTCATAAGACCGCCCTTGTTTGCGTCAGTAATTTTGATAGTTACAGGATCTCCGGTTTCAAATTTTTGCTGCAAGTCGATCCAGTATTTTTCTCTGTCAGCTCGCTTCATTGATAGAACTACATTTCCAGCGTCATCTTCCATTGAGATAACGGTGCAATATGATTTATCACCGACTTTGAGGCCCGTTTTTGTTGTGATCTCTTTTTCAGGAATAAAACCAAGTGATTGTCCTGCGACATCCACCCAAATTCTATTTCCGCCAACGGCTAAGATAGTTGCTTCGACAGTATCGCCTTCAGCAAAAGGAAGAAGGTTGTTCCCCAATTGGTTAATCAGATCTTCCATTGTTTCAGTTTTTCTTGTGTCGGCTCCGCCTTGAACGGATGTTGCATTCTTCTCGACTGTTTCAGTTGCTTCTGTCATTTTTTGTTCTCCTGTTTCCCCGCCAGATTGTATTAATGATAAATTCTTACTTTATTTTTTTCTTTGGCAAATATTTGTTATATCGCTCAGAAATATTTATTTCTTTTTTATATTTTGGGATATACCGAAATGCCCATACTAAGTTAATAACTGTCCAGATAAATAATGCCGAAAGGATTAAAAGCAAGAAAAATCTTGTCCCAAGCCACGGCAGTCCTTCGTAACGGCAAAAAAGGTAAATAAAGCCCAATATTCCAGTTGTTAAGAATGATGTAAAGTATCTGTCCGCCAGTTTCTTGAATTTCAGGTTCCGGACAAGCTTAATCAGCAAAGAGAAAACAAGCAGCAACCCGAATAAAATAATTAACGGGATATAAAGTCTGCTCTCTCGAGGCGTTGACGGATTAAAAAGATAATCTGCTGAAAAAAATTCTTGTACTGTCATATCTTGCTCTCGTCATCCTAACCTAATTAATTGTCCAACTTCGCTTTATCTACAACTGGAAGTTGCATCATTCTGCTGAATGAGCTACGCTGGACAAACTTCGCTACTCATTTGGCTCGCCAAGCGAAGCCCAAAGGGCGAAGTTTGGTGGGCAGAACAGGACTTGAACCTGCAAGGGATTGCTCCCACTACCACCTCAAGGTAGCGCGTATACCAATTCCGCCACCTGCCCATCTGTCCTAGTGATAAAACTGAGGCCTGCCTGCCGGTAGGCAGGGATTCGAACCTGTTTATTGTCCAACTTCGCAAAAGCTACGCTGGACAAACTTCGCTAATCATTTGGCTCGCCAAGCGAAGCCCAAAGGGCGAAGTTTGGTGCGCGCTGAGGGATTCGAACCCCCGACATCCTCGGTGTAAACGAGGCGCTCTGACCAGCTGAGCTAAGCGCGCAGATTTAAAAAATTCTTGACCAGCAAGAATATTCGTCCCCTGTTATTCAAGCTAGCTTAATAATTATTTAACTAAATATAATATAACACACCTGTGAAAATATGTAAATATCTGGTACTCGAGAGAGGAGTTGTCCGCCCTTTGGGCGAGATCTCGCCTATGGCGGTAACCTCCACCTATCTGGTGCCGAAGGTGGGATTTGAACCCACAACCCTTGCGGGACACGGCTCTGAACCGTGCGCGTATGCCAATTCCGCCACTCCGGCATGTTTCAATATTTGGGATTTGATTAGAAATTAAAAATTAGAAATTAGAAATTTTTGGTTACTTACGTACTCTCTTCTCCTTAAAATACCAATTCTCGATTCCATTGTATCTGTACTCAACATCATTACAATTTAAAGAAACTCCCCTTAAATCGGTCCGAAAATTATATTGGTATAAAATCGGATCGTAGAAAACGGCCAGCGATTCGCTCTTAACAATGTCATAAAATTGATCATATTTCGCGTTTCTTTGCACAGGATCAGTTATCATCCTTGCATCCTCAACTAAAATATCCGAACTCTTGTCAGAATAACCAGCCAAATTGAGCTTATCCAATTCAGTCGAGTGCCAAAAAGGATAGGGATCGCGATCATGTCCAAAATCAAAACCGTAAAGCAAGAGCTCATAGTCTTTCTTACTTAAAACATCCTGCATCTCGGTAGATGAATAATACTTAATATCTAAATCAATGTTCCGATCAGAAAACTGTTTTTTCAATTCCTCTGCTTTTTGTCTTCGGCCATCGTTATCCAGAGTTGATAGAGTTAAAGTAATCTTGTCGATGCCTTTCTCTCCGGATAATATTTTCTGTCTGAAAGCTTTATCTTTTAAATTGTCTTTTCTCAAATTAAATACAAGCCCCAGCCGTTTTGTTGTTTCAAAATCCCAGCTTTTTGACCCCGCCAGTGAAACCGGTCCACCTGCCAAAGCAGTAATATTCGCATTATCGGTAAAATCTTTTTTTGCTTCCTCATCACTCTTGTACAGATCAAGCTCAATCTTGCTTATATGGGGTTCACCGCCAAAATATTTATCATTTTTTGCCAAATATATTTTAGTGATCTTGCTATCCTTTGTTTTACTCTTGACGAATTTGTAAGGCCCCTCGCCAATGATTTTTTTGCTGAACTGGTCATCGGATATATGAGCAGGAAGAATGCCAAAATCACAGTTATATATAAACGGACCGTATGCCTTTGGTAAGTCAAAAGTTACAACATCAGTACTTGCTGAACTAACCTCCACATCAGCCCAAGCATTATAGAGCGGACTCTTTAAGACAGGATCTTTAATCTTATTTATCGTAAACACAATGTCTTCAGCCGAAAGCTTTTCCCCGTCATGAAAATAGATGTTATTCTTCAGATAAAAATTATATTTAAGACCATCGGCTGATACATCCCATTTTTCAGCTAAATCAGGAAGGGTATTGTTATCTTTATCGAACTTAACTAGACCTGAAAAAATCAGCTTTGAAGTTGATTTTTCCACATCAGAGGAAGCTAAAATCGGATTAAAATATTTATATTCACCGACCACTGCTTCCCTGTAGACACCACCCTCTCCCGGTACAATTTTTGTCATCAGCGAATATTCGTGTTTGACCTTTACACCGGTTAGAATCAACGCGATAACAAAAAAGGTTATTGCTAACCTCTTTTCAAACAGTGACATCATTTTTGTACTTTTAAGTACTCGTTTACAAAAATTAAAAATACTTGAACCGATTTTTTTGATAAAATCGTACGTGGCAACACACAAATTGACTATTATTTGTAAAAATAATTTCATAATAATTGGAGGTTAACCAAGAAAAACTGTGGCCAGAGCAGTTAGACAAAAGAGGATAGCAATTACTATTGTAGAAATAAATAAAATCTTTTCTATACCCCTTCGAGAACGATAAACATTACCCGTTCCACCGAAAGCCATGCCAAGACCACTTCCCCGCTGTTGCATCAAGATGCAAACCATCAGTAGAATGGCTAGAATGATTTGAAAAATTTTTAATATGTTTGACATAATAGCTAGTTAGCCAGTTAGCAGGTTAGATGATTAGGTCATTGAATATTATCAACTACCCAACTAACCTACTATCCAACTAAGTTTATTCTGGAGCGGGTAACCCCACTTCATTCAGGTTTGACTCGAATCTTACAGGTTCGCAGTCAAAAATTCATTTCGTCGGGGCACGGCGGGAGTCTTTCTCCTCCCAATTCTATCACATCTCCATAATAAACTTTTCACTGCGTGAAAAACTTATTATGGAGCGGGTAACGGGAGTCGAACCCGTGTCTCATCCATGGCAAGGACGTATATTACCGCTATACTATACCCGCATTCAAGCTATC
>CAYQPT010000012.1:0-26949 GCA_964419835.1 uncultured Candidatus Saccharibacteria bacterium
ACCTCCAACTTTATTCAAAAAAGCGCCGAAAGGCGTTTTTTTGAATATTTCCAATATATGCCAATGATTTAATCTGCTTTTGCTGATTAAATATTGTTATGATCCCATTTTTTGTCGCCACAATAACTGGTGAAGATTTGAAGGGCGTAATCAATATTGCACTTGTTCCAACCACGCTCTCCGGTCTTGTAACACTAATAATAAGCTGGCTACTGTATATAGCCGGCATTCTTGCTTTTATTTTTTTGGTGATTTCTGGGATCACTTACATAACTGCCAGCGGAGATCCGGAACGCACTCGTAAAGCCCAAGCAGGATTAATTAGCGCTATAATTGGAATAATCATAATCTCATTGTCCTACGCAATTCTAAGAGCGGCCGGCTGGATAGTAACTACCAGCCTGACATAGATCTGTATCAGGTATTGTGTAGTATGTATTAGGAAATTCGTAGTTTCTTTATTAAGCCGTTGATAATCTTATGAACTTTCACGGTTTGATCAGCAATTTCTAAAAATGTCGCGTTTGTAATGTACTTGATATCTTTTGATACCATTAACTGGCTCTGCAGTTCAGTCGTCGATCCGAGCGAAATAGAGTAGAACTGCAATTTTTCTTTCACTGAACTCCGACTAAACCCTTCTGCAATATTTGATGTAATTGAGATAGCACATCGCCTCATCTGATTTGTTATACAAAATAATTCTTCCTTAGGAAAAGTTTCAGTTGTTTTATAGACCATTAAAACTAACTCATACCCTTCTTTCCATGCATCCAGATCAGTGAAGGATTTTATTTTTGGTTTTTCTTGCATGATACCCACTACTTTATGCCTTCTACATTCTTATTATCCTCTAGTCACCCTCCAAACTTCTTCAATTGTTGTTTGGCCCAACAGAGCTTTTGATAGACCGTCCTGCTCCATTGTGATCATGCCAAGATTAATTGCCGCCCGTGCAAATTCCACAATTGAACCGTTTTTAGAAACCAATGCCTCAATTTCTTCATTTGGCACCAGCACCTCAATTATGGCCGCGCGTCCGGAAAAACCCGTACCGTTACATTCTTTGCATCCCAATCCCTTTATTAATTTGGGAGCATCTGATGATAATATTTTTTGTACTTCCGGCGACAATTTATCTTTTATGGGCAGTAGCGCTTCTTGTGCTTCTTTCCACATCGTTGGATCCGGAATATATTCTTTCTGACATTTTAAACACAATTTTCTAACCAACCGCTGTGCCATAATCAGGTTGATTGCCCCAGATAGAAGGAAAGGTTTTATTCCTATTTCCAGTAGTCTAGGATAAACAGCTGATGCATTATTCGCATGTATTGTCGACAACATCAAATGGCCCGTTATAGACGCCTGTACCGCAATCTCTGCCGTGTCCGGGTCACGAATCTCACCGACCATTAAAATGTCGGGATCCTGCCTCAGAGAAGCTTTTAGACCATCTGAGAATTCGTATCCCTGCCCCGGTTTTATCTGGCTCTGTTCTATTCCTTCGATCCTGTATTCGACCGGATTTTCCAATGTAATAATCTTTACTCCCGGTTTTTTTAGTTCCATTAAAATTGCATACAAAGTTGAAGTTTTCCCGCTTCCGGTCGGACCTGAAGTCAGAATCATTCCATATGGCCGAGCTATTGCTTTTTTAATTACCGCCAAAGCGTCAGGCCTAAATCCCAAGCTGTCCAGAGTTAAGATGGATTTTTCTTGTCCAAGCAACCGCAGCACAATCGACTCACCGAAAGTTGACGGCATAACAGAAATCCTTAAATCAACCGTGTCTTCACCACTCGGCGAAAAGGAAAAGCGTCCATCTTGCGGTTTATCTGTTATGTCCATTCGAAGTTTTGCTAAAAATTTTATTCTTGAAATCAGGTTCTTGTATTGCATAATCGGAAGGCGTACAACATCCTGCAGAGTACCGTCGATCCTGTAACGCACCAAAAAATCATTCTCTGCTGGTTCAAAGTGTATGTCAGAGCTGTTTGATTTCATCGCCCCCGCTAAGAGAACATCTAGAAGTTGGGTTGTGTTTACCTTCTTCACTACAGCCGCTACTGACGCAACACCACTTACTTCAGCCGTGAAGTCTTCTTCCTTTTCCTCTTTCTCTTTTTTCGCTTCTTCTTTTTTTAATTTTTCATATCCGGACAAACCAACAATAAAACTGGTATTAGATATCACTGTCAGGGAAACTTCGGTATTTTGCTTTGCTTTATAATCTTCTAGAAATTTCTTTAATTTTTCATCTTCCGGATTTACCGCTCCCAATTTTAAAGTATTGCCGACTTTGAGGTAGGGGATAATCTTATAAGAAGTTGCTATTGTTTCATCAATAAAGGAAAGAACTTCTTTGGTTAGAGGATAGCTAATCAGATTCGCATAAGGCAAATTTAATTTCTTAGCCATCTCCTCTGTGTGGCGCTCTTCCTGCTCTCTATTTACGAGAAAAACTGTATCGCTAATGCTTGGCATTTTTGCCTCAAATATTAGATGAATGATTTAGACCTTGTGACATCATTATAAATCATTGACGGACATTAGTACAAAAAAACCGTTTAAAATAAAACCGGCTTAAGTATAAGAGGATAGTCTTCAGTAACACTAAGCTTTGACTTTTTTTCTGCTTCGAAACATTAGGAAATCCAGATAAAGCAGGCAAACAAGCCAAAGCCATGTCCACCATCTATCGCCAAACACAATAGTAACAATGATCCAAGCTAGTGTCGCCAACAGATTTATATATTTTCCAGCCCTGCTTATTGCGAAGTCTCTTATCATGATTTAATCATATCACTAAAACTTAAATTTAAAAAATTGGCGGAGAGGCAGGGATTCGAACCCTGGACCCCGATAAATCGGGGTACTTGTTTTCGAAACAAGCGCACTAGACCAACTATGCGACCTCTCCCAAAATATTAAAGTGTCGTCCCGTGAAGATGGGGCGACCTCTCCAACCAGCTCATATTAGCAAAAAAAGGAGCGAAATTCTAGCTAAAAGTTGATTAAGCCAAATAAATAACTTTGACCCCTAAAGCGCCGTCTTGCTATTATGAAGTTGTGAAAATAGTCGAACAAATAAAACAAATTTGGCAAAAAACCCCCTCTGAATTACGCTATATTCTAAAGCTTTTTTTAGCAACCCGAATTGCCTTGATTCTTATCGGCTACATCGCGTTCTGGTATATCAGCAAAATATACACCCCTAGTGACATTGTCCTACATTGGCCCTACCCAAAAGAACCTTGGCTTAAAATGTGGGCCGTCTGGGATAGCGGCTGGTATTTAGACATCGCCCAGCATGGATACACAACCGTTCCCCGCCTAGCGGGCCACCTACAGGCCAATATTGGTTTTTTTCCTCTGTACCCCATTCTCATGAGAGCGTTTGGATGGTTTGTTGGCAGTAACTTCATAGCTGGTCTAGTTCTGTCCAATCTATTTTTACTCATCGCCGCATATCTATTATTTCTTCTGGCAAAAATCCGTTTTGGAGAAAAAATTGCAAAAAAAGTCATCACCTTTTTATTCCTTTTTCCAACCGCTTTTGTGCTTTCCGGAGTCAATCCTGAATCTCTTTTCTTATTGCTAAGCGTATCTTGCTTTTATTTTGCAGAAAAAGAGCAGTGGGGGTATGTAGGTTTATCCGGTTTTTTACTGGGGCTCACCAAACCTACAGCCATTCTCATCATTTTACCCTTATTAATCCTTCACTCATTCAAACAAAAAAATATTAGATCACTGCTGAATCCACGGTTACTTTTTTTACTTTGTATACCGGCGGGGATGATAGTGTTCGCGTTTTATTGTAAATACTTAACCGGCGACTTTCTAGCATATGTACATATGCAACAAGTAGCTTGGCATCATCAGTTAACCAATCCCGTAATGACTTTTTATAGTTCAGCTGCCGGCAACAAAATTAATGCCGCATTTGACAGCTGGTTTGCCATGATCGCGCTACTATTAATTGCGTTCAAGATCAAAAAAATACCTGTAGCGTATTGGCTTTACACTTTTTTATTATGCTTTTCTATCGCCTCAAACGGTGAAGTTTTTGGAATATTGCGCTATCTCGCATCTTCTTTCCCACTATTTTTTGCCTTGGCGCTTCTTAGCAACAACGACGATCAGAACAATATGATCACTTATCCATTGGTCCTTTTGCAGGGCGCTCTTTTTATTTTTTGGACGAGTGGCTTTTGGTTTATCAGTTAAAAAGAATTTTGGTACATGAAAAAAGAGGTTTCTATAATAATGCCCTGCTTAGATGAGGCCAACACGATCTTAGATTGTATCGGTAATGCAGAGAAGTGGTTACTGACCAACAATATCTCGGGAGAAATCATTATTGCCGACAACGGAAGCATGGATGGCTCAAAAGAAAAAGCGGCAAAAAAAGCGGTTAGGATTATTGATATTACGGACAAAGGATATGGCAGCGCTCTTCTGGGAGGCATTGGAACAGCAAAAGGAAAGTACATAATAATGGGCGACGCAGACGGCAGTTATGATTTTAGTGCTCTGGATCCGTTCTTGGAAAAACTTCGAGAAGGATATGATCTGGTCCTGGGCAATCGTTTTTCCGGTGGCATTGAGCCGGGCGCAATGCCCCTGCTTAACCGGCGGTTAGGCAATCCCGTTTTAAGCAAGATCGGTCAAACACTATTTGATGTGCCTTGTCGTGATTTTCATTGTGGCCTCAGGGCATTTAATAATCAGTCCTTTAAAGGCCTCAAACTTGAGGCCCAAGGGATGGAGTTTGCGAGTGAAATGGTGGCAAAAGCAGGTCTGGCCAAGCTAAAGATAACAGAGGTTCCTACCCGGCTTTATAAAGATGGGAGGACAAGACGGCCGCATCTAAGACCTTTGCGTGACGGTTGGCGGCATCTCCATCTCATGTTTCGGTTATATTTTTTTGGCAGTTAACATTGATATTATAATAAAAAATGATGCTCAACTGTCCGGCATCATTTTAAATATATTGGAAACTACTGTTTATTTCTTTTTTGGCTTTATTACCACCCTGCGATCTTGGCGGTCACCAATGCTCCCACTCTCAACATCAGCGATATTTCCGATCAACGTATGGACTAAACGACGCTCAAAAGAATTCATTGGGGGTAGTTCCTCCTCTGTTCCCGAAGTTCGTACGCGATGCGCAATTTCTCTCGCCATTTTTTCTATTGAAGATGCTTTCTTATCACGATAACCATTTATATCCACCACCAAAATTCCTCCGGTCGCAAACATAGTCTCTCCCAACAACAGCCGAAGAATATGCTGGAGAGACTCTAATCCTTCTCCTCCCCGGCCAATTAAAACTGCCGGTTCATCCACCTGCAGGTTAACCGAGATTACATTTCCGCGCTCAACCACTATTGCATCCACACCAAAACCAAGAAGTTCTGTCACTTCTTTTGATTTTGCTTTAATTTTCTCAATATGTTCGTGCATTATTTCTTCCTAATTGTAATTTCAACTCCGCTTTTTTTCTCCTGTTTGGAAAGCCGCTTGTCCATCAATCTCGACATATAGTCCTTTTTAACAACCGGCTGTGGTTCAATTTTATCATCAATTTTGGGCGTTTCAATACTCTTTACTTCCTGCTTTGCCAAATCCTCTTTTTTAATATGCTTGTTTACATAGAGCTGTTGAGCGATGCCGAATACAGTTGTCACAATCCAATAAATACTGAGGGCTGCGGGCATCGATCTGGCGAATAATACCGTAATAATTGGAAAAAAGTAAACCATTTGCTTGTTAGCCATTTGCATCGGATCAATACTGCCATCCTCTTTGGTCGCTGATTTTTTCTTTGCGTTCTTTGGAATCATCAAATAGGAAAGAGCAAACTGTGATAAACCCGCTAGAATAGGCAAAACCCAAAGGTCCGGCTTCGAAAGGTCCGTGCCAAGAAACATGGAATTTATTTTCTCAGGGTGGGGGACAAAGCTATATAAAAGCGAGAACTTTGATTCGTCGATACCTGCACGGAATACCTGATAGAGCACAATTATTATCGGCATCTGAATTAAAAGAGGAAGACAGGAAGAGAAAGGTGAAACACCCTCCTTCTTATAAAGTTCCATTAACGCCCTGCCTTGTGCCTGCTGATCCTTGATTTCCTTCTTAATCCGGTTCATCTCCGGCTGAAGCGCCTGCATCTTCACTTGAGCTTTTGAGGATTTTAACGAACTTGGTAGAAGAATTACTCTAATGATTATCGTGAGAACAATAATCGCCCAACCGATCGAGTGTCCAGGAATTAGCCATGCCAGAAAAATCAAAAGATTGTAAAGCGGATTATATAAAATTGTTTTAAAAAAATCTATCATAATTTACTATTTCTTTACTAATCCTTATTAAGCCGGGTCCCATCCGCCCTTGCTCCATGGGTTGCAGCGCAGTATCCGATACACCCCTCTCAATATTCCCTTCAAAGCGCCGTGTTTTTCAATTGATTGTTTGCAGTATTCCGAGCAATTTGGAGTGTATTTGCAGTAACCGGCAGGATATTTATATTTAAACCACCCACTGTCAGGAGACAATGTCTTTTGGTAAAGCTCAATTACCCTTATCAGTTTTCTCTTTATCATTAACAACTCCAGCTTTCCGTATTCCCTCCATAAACTGCTTTCTAATTTCCTCTTGGTTGTAAGGAAAAAGGAAGTTCTTCTTCACGACAGTTACTATATCATAACCTTGTTTGAGCTCGGAAATCAAGCCCATTGCTACTACCCGAAGCTGGCGCTTTAAAGCATTCCGTCTTGTTGCCCTCTTTTCCACCTTATTACTCACCACAAAACCAAACTTAAGCGAAGTTTCATCCTTTGATTTAGAAGCACTAATAGCAAGATTACCGGTAAATGCCGGTTTTGAATGCTTAAATATCCATTGGAACTCTTTATTGCTCTGTATTCTGTTTTGTTTCTTAAGCATGATTGCTCCTACTTATTAATTTCATGTTATCAAAAAATGAGCCCAAAAGCTCATTATTACGCAAGAATATATAAATACTATTAAGCCGACAAAAGTTTTCTATTTTTTGCCCGTCTGCGTTTAAGAATATTTCTTCCAGCCAAAGTAGCCATCCGGTGCAAAAACCCATGTCTTTTAGCTCTTTTTCTTTTATTTGGCTGAAATGTTGCTTTCATAACAAAGGTAGTTTAACACAAATTACGACCAAGGTCAACCATTTATGTAGCAGGGGACATGTAGCATGCATTGGAATTAAATATTAATTTACGATATTCCCATGATGCCTACTACCTAATACATCCTACATACTAAGCCCTCGTCTTCCGCTGTATTGACTTACCCTGTGGATAACTTGGTATATTTCTATTAGAATAGATGTAAGGAGAATTTAACCATGAATAACACAGAAATATGGCGCAACACACTTGGAGAGCTAGAGGTAACTCTATCCAGAGCAAACTTTGAAACGTGGTTTAAAAATACTTTCATAATTGACCTATCAAAAGGCATCTTTACTATTGGAGTGCCCACTTTTTTCGTTGAGGATTGGTTAAAGAAAAAATACCTAAAAGACATACAAAAAGCGTTGCAGTCACAGATCACAGAACCAATTCTCGGCATAAAATTTAAAATAGCGGTACCGGCGCCAGAACAGGTCATCCGTTTTGAGAAGAGTAAGGTTGTCCACACCCCTGTGGACAAGCCAACAGAGAAAAAGTACTCATTTGACACACAGCCACTCCCTCAAAATTCAACACTAAACGACTCATATACTTTTGATAGTTTTGTTGTTGGCTCATCAAATCAACTCGCCCATGCGGCAGCACGAGCCGTAGCCAATGATCCTGGCGCCGTCTATAATCCACTCTATATTTACGGTGACTCAGGATTAGGTAAAACCCATCTAATGCAGGCCATTGGACATGAGTTATTATCCAAATACCCCGACAAATGTGTGCTCTATGTTTCCAGTGAGACATTTATTAATGATTTCATAAACGCCGTCGGTTCGGGCTCAGGAAAAGCAAAAGACTTTAAAGATAGATACCGCAATGTCGACCTGCTTTTAATTGATGATATTCAATTCCTCTCCAAGAAAGAATCAACCCAAGAAGAATTCTTCCACACCTTTAATTATCTTCATCAAAATAAAAAACAGGTTGTACTAACTTCTGATCGTTTCCCCAAGGCCATAAAAGGATTAGAATCACGACTGCAAACCCGTTTTGAAGCTGGAATGGTAACAGACATCAGCCAGCCAGATTTAGAGACCAGAGAAGCCATACTGCGCCAAAAAGCTCAGAGTCACAATATTGAAAACATAAATCCGGAAATAATCTCCTATATAGCCCAAAACATTCAAGCTTCAATCAGGGAATTAGAAGGTGCTCTTATTAAAATTATCGGAACATGCGAGTTAACCAACTCACCATTAACCCTAGATAAAACAGCCGAGATATTAAACAATATTGTGAGTGACCAAAAACAACAAATTACACCAGAATTAATTATTCGGGAAATACATAAATATTATCAGATCCCAATTGAAGACCTGCTTGGTAAAAAGAGAACGAAAGAAATTGTTACCCCAAGGCAAATTACAATGTATCTACTTCGTCATGAAGCCAATATCTCTTATCCTGAAATTGGTAAGGTTATGGGAGGGAAAGACCATTCGACTATTATGCATGGATGTAAAAAGGTTGAATCAGATATATCTACCAACCAACAATTAAAAGATGATTTGTCTGCAATTAAAGAAAAGGTTTTTTCTTTTGTAAGCGGATAGGAAAGTTTCTTAAACTTATATAAGATACTTATTTAGTAACAATAGTAATAAGGCCTGTGGAAATTGTAGATAAGTGAAATTAATCTGTTCTGTAGACGTAAAAATTTAAATTGAGTTGTGGAAAAAAAAGTGGAACCGAGTGTGGACTTCATGTGGAAAGTGTTGTGAAACTGGGGATAGAAACAGTCAGGGCTGTTTGGCTGTTTATAAGTCGGGGGAAATCCACATCTTGTTGTGGTTAAAAATAGCGGTTATCAACAAAAAATACTTTTTTAATAAAAAACCATTTATAGTAAATAAAAAAATAGCAGGAAATAATTAAGATTATCCACAAAAAAGAGATTTAACTGTGGACTTTTGAAAGGATTGGTATGGAATTTACAACATTGCAGGCAAGTTTTTCTAAGGCATTAAATCAGGTGGGGAGAGTGGTCGGAACAAGAACGACATTGCCGGTTTTAAGTAATATTTTAATCACGGCGGAGAAAGGAAAAATAAAGCTGTCGGCAACCGATTTGGAGATTGCCATCACAACGGAAACGGTTGGTAAAGTAATTGAAGAGGGGAGTTTAACGGTTCCGGCTCGGCTTCTTTCTGAATTTATTGCAAACAATAATGATGTGTCGGTTGGTTTTGCGACAAAAAATACCTCACTTCATTTAAAGTCGGAACACTTCGAGGCGAACATCAGTGGAATATCTTCGGAGGAGTTCCCAACTATTCCACTTCTACCAAAAGAACAATTCTGCTCAATTAATAAGGATAAGTTTGTTGACGCAATCAAAAAAGTTGCGATTGCCACTGCGAATGATGAAACAAGACCGGTTTTAGCCGGAGTCTATTTTAATTTTAATGGAAAACTTTTAACTTTAGCCGCCACTGATTCGTATCGTTTGTCCGAAAAAAAGATTAGCTTAGATGAGAGTGTGGCAGATAAAAAGCTCATTGTGCCGGCGCGGACCATGATGGAGGTGCTCCGTCTTTTATCTGGAAGCGAGGAAATAGACCGAGTTTCAATTTCCTCAAATGAAAATCAGATCTTGTTTGAGATTGGCGGCACCCATGTTATTTCCCGCTTGATTGAAGGAGCTTTCCCGAATTACTCTCAGATTATTCCATCATCTTCCAAGATTAAGGCGGAGGTAAAGCATGGGGAGTTTCTTTCAGCTGTCAAAATGTCGGCCCTTTTTGCCAAGAACTCAGCCAACAATATTAAGATTAAAACAGGGAAAGACGCAGTCACTGTCAGCTCGATGGCAAGCGAGACTGGGGATACGATGGCAAAGGTTGGCGCGATTGTTACCGGCGGAGAGTTGGAAGTTGCTTTTAATGTAAGGTATGTATTGGATGTCCTTCAAGTTCTTCAGTCTGACAAAGTTACGCTCTCTCTTAATGACGACGCCTCTGCCGGCTTGATTACCGATGAAAAAGATAAAAATTTTATCTATATTGTTATGCCGCTCAAAATTGACAGTTAATCCATGTTTAAGCACCTAAAGCTGGAAAATTTTCGAAGCCACAAGAAATTCGTGCTTGATCTCGAGCAGACAACTGTGTTGGTGGGTAGAAATGGTACAGGTAAAAGTAATGTTTTGGAAGCGGTGACAATGCTCTCATGCTGTCGTTCTTTTCGTGAGGAAGACAAAAAGAATTTAATTAATTCTGACTCTGACTATGCCCGTATCACCGGCGACGATCTTGAAATTTTTCTGGCTAGAAGCCCGCGCCTTTTAATGCAGGCAAAAGTAAATGGATTAGTAAAAAAAGCGGTTGATTTCATTGGTACTCTTCCGGCAATTATCTTTTCCGCCGAGACCATATCTATAATCTCGGGATCACCGGCGGACAGGCGCCGTTTTATTGATGTGATGGTAAGCCAGACAAACAAGGAATACTTCAGGGCGCTCGTAGATTATAAAAAGGTTAAACAGGAAAGAAATGTTTTACTCCAAAGAATCCGGCAAAGAGAAGCAACTGAGAGTGAGCTTTCTTTTTGGGATAAAGAGTTGATCCGGCTGGGAAATATAATAATTAAAACAAGAGAAGAAGCTATTCTTGCCCTCAATATTAATTTGCCGTCCTATTATCAAAAGATATCCGGCGATAAAAAATCCATGCTGAAAATTGTTCACCGGAGGAATTTCGAAGGGGATTTAGAGGAGAATTTACGCAGGTTCCGGTTTAGGGAGATTGCTTCGGGAAACACAATTATTGGTCCCCATCGTGATGATTTAATATTTCTTCTTAAAGAAAAAAACATGGATAATTTTGCCTCAAGAGGGGAGATAAAATCTGCTATTTTAGCGCTGAAGATTTGCGAGTTGAAATTTATAGAAAGCGCCCTAGAGAAAGACAAGGACAACCGTAATTATAAAAGCCCCATCCTTCTTTTAGATGATATTTTTTCAGAGTTTGACCCGGATAGAAGGGCGCATCTGGGCGGTTTGATTGCGGAATATCAGTCATTGATAACCTCAACTGAGACGGCTAACCTTCCTCCAAAGTTATTGGAAGGTTCCAAAATTGTAGAGATCTCTTAGCTAGTTTATATTTACTATCCGCAATCTTTGAACTATATTTTTTCCTATTTTTTTGTTTAGAAAATCAATCAATTTTTCAGAGTTCATTTGCAGTTCGGATGCTTCCGATGAGGATATTGCAGAAACCTTCAAAACGCCTTTAGAGAAAGAAATTGGTTGGCAATGACCATCGCCCCATTTTTCAACTAGAAAACAGATCTGGGCGCTTTCTGCCGTTTTAGAGAGCCCTCTTTCAGCCAACCGGTGCTTTAAAATTTTGTCTAATTTTTCCATAATATTTTCTCGTTATTCGTTAAAGGGTAACGAAGCCGGTATCGTCCGCCAGCTGGCGGATTCGGTTAGGGTTATGTCGCCGATCCACGTTACCGATACGGGCGCCGTAACCGTTAAACGCTACCGTTTTAATTTGATCTAGAATCCGATATGGGTCAAAGCGACGGTCTGAGGATTTTCCCAGACTCCGGCGCGCGTATTACCGCCACAAACTCCCTTGACGGAAGTGTTGCCAAGTTTGGAACACAGATAGTCGGTAATGGAGCTGTCCCAGTATTCAACATCTTCATTCCTTCCAGTCATCATCTGGCTAGGAACTAAGTCTTTATATTTGACACTCTCCTGCATAGTTAAAGCATCGCCGATTAAGCGTTTGGCCTTATATTGAGCGGCCTGCATCGACTTTTGTTTCATTGTATTTTGGTTCATGCCATTCCAGTTTCCAATACCGGTTATGTCGGAAACATCGGCTGAAGGCGCGGGCTCTATTCCGGGATAGTATCCGTCTGCGTTACAGATGAGCTCGACTTTATAAACGCCAAAGAGATTGAACAATATGAATATTGCCACCCCTACAGGATTGAAGCCGGTGATCATCATCGTCACCAGCATCGAACCCGTGCCCGGTACTAATCCGAGCGATTGTTCGGCAGCAGCAATTTGTTTCGAGAAAACCATTGTTACAACCATGGCAATTAGTTGTCCCTTGACTGCGTCATAGTTACCGCCTGATTTCTGTGCACTTGCTAAGTTTTCAGCTGTTTCTGCTGCGGTGTAAGCAGCTTTTGCTGTTTCGTATGCCTTTCTGGCCTGCTCCATTTTACGGTACATATCGTAAATTTTATAAGCAGTTCCGACATCAAAACCAAACATTTTGTCTGCCCAAGCAAACACTTTTGCTTCAACGAAATTTTGAGCGACATAAGTTAAGGTTGGGATTTTTAGTCCGCCGGCTCCTTTGTATGTCTGGCCGTCAAATTTAACCAGTCGTGGATCGCCCGGATCAAGCTTATTTGCATCCCAGACTCCAGTTGACATACCGACGATTAATGACCCGACCATATCTGGAGGAAGGTCAAATCCAAGAAACTTTTTGGCGTTTTTATTTATGAAATCATTTACGAAAGTGTAACCATCACCAGCTAAAAAGGCGTCTAAAGAGCCGGTTGAATTAGAGATATCCTTAAAGAAGTTGTAAGTGTCAACCCACTTGCCAATTCTGGCAACGTTAATACCAATGTCGATTCCGAACAACTCTCCTCTCATAATTCCGTTCCGGATGTAGGTGGCCATCGCCATTTGTTTCGCTTGTGCATCGCCTTTCAATAATGCGTAACTCAAACCGGGAAAAGCGTTTTTATCCAGTTTCCAAAGCATTGCGTCAGCTGATTTGTATTGCAGGTCTTCTATAAATAGTTTGTGGGAACGGTCTTTCGCTTCATCCTTAATTAACCCCAGTTCGTTTTTTGCTGCAAACGCGCTTTGGCAGGCGTCAGATGTTGGGTTTTGCTTGCATTCAGCGCTATCGGCGATAACGAGTTGACTGCCATATTTAGTTTCATACATCGCATCTGCTGCACTTTTAGCCGAAGCGTCATTTGGGTTATAGCTGTAGTATGCTTGCAGTGTTGTTTTGTTCGCAGAAGTAAGATTTATTCCATCTCGAGGCAAGGGGGCAACAATTTTCAAGTAATCTTCATACGAGACACATCCTAATCCTGTTGCAGCTACGCTTCCGCCGGGACAGATATCTCCGTACCTGTGATCTAAAGCAGATCCGTTCGTTCCACTGCCGGTAACATTTGCATAAACGGCAGCATCTATGGCTGATGCCTCTGCTTCACTGTTTCCAAAAACTGCGTATTTTATATCGTCATATGAAATTTGCATTCCTGCAGGCACCATTTCATTATTACCGGCCTTATTAATAATCGAGTTGGCGGCGTAAGAAAGACCGGCTGTTTCGAAATACCTCATATCACCGTTCATGATAAACTGGTTGATGTCCTCTTTTGGCATTACGATCGTGCCTTTAGTTATCTGGCTTATCTTATTCTGAATGGCGCCGTTGATCGCATCTACCAGTTTAACTGCCACACCTCCAAAATATCCTGAAGCGCTGGACACAACAGCATCTTTTAATGCGGTCCTAGCTCCCTTTTTACAGTCGGTAAAACCCTGATTGGCGCTTTCTCTCTCAATTGAAATTTGAGCTAAGCGCTCCGTATCCATATTGCCGCTCTGGCCGGATGTTACAAGACGGATCTCCTCATTTTTTAGGTTTGTTTCCTGTTCCGGGGATAGAATGGACGCTTTGCATTCTTCTAAGTTGGTTTGATAAAGTGCATATAAACCTGTTAATGAAGCGCCGGAGTTGGGATCAAGTCCCAGCCGGTCATCGATTTGTTTTATGCCTTCAGTTAAGAGAACTTTTCCTGCATTCTTCGGATCGTTTAACACGGTGGCGAAAGTGCCCTGTGTGAAGCTGGCTTTTGCATCTAGATTTATGTTAAATACTTCTGAGAGTGCAGTGTAAATATCGCCATACTGCCCAGTGTCAATCATTGTCTTGAAGTTCTTCACCAGATTAATAACAGCTTGGCTTTGGTATTCGTCCAACCCGAATAGGTCAAGTGCCTGTAAATACGCCATATTTTGTATTGTTTTGTTGGCAACAAGATCTCTATATGCGTCAGGTGTAATTACGGTTCCGTTGATCGGTTTCTCGGAGAGCATACTGGCGGTTGTGCCTGCTGTTAAGTTGAATGTGGAGTCAAGATATTTAATATTGCTTTGGTAGTCTTTGATCTGCTGATTGTCAGCGTTCAATTTATCGCTCTTTGTGATATCACTAATTCTCTTGGTTAGGGATGCTTTTAATTCATTTATACCCGCCTCTTTTGAGGACGGTATGCTTCCGGAGTCAAGCATGCCCTTGATTTGTTTTAGTTTTACTTCTTCGGCAATATCTTTAGAAGATTTTGCGTAGTTATCATCAAAGATTTTTATCTCAAGTTCATCTGTCAAAATTCCGGTGAGGGGGATCTTGAAGCCAAGTGCAAAATTGATCGGGCCGACACGCCTGATCAGCTCAGCCAAATTGGCCCCGCCGAAAGTGCCGCGCGGCAAATTTAGGGTTTCCTCAATCTTGCTTTGGCCGAAATTGGTTACAATGTTGCCTTCCATTGATACATAGTTCAATCCGACAAGCTTTCCCAGTATGCTGCCGCCGGCCTCGGCCAGTGAACACTTCTTTAGAGTTGGTGTCTTAGCATTAATTATCTTTACCAGTGTTCCTGCCGGTAGGTTTAATTTCTTGTCGATCATAGAGGCGCCGATATCGTAAAGCGATTGGTAGTTGCCGTTTAAAATGTCATATAAATTATCGGGGCCAAAATCAATCGCTCCCAAGTCAATTCCCAGTCCGGAAAAAAGTTTCCAGCCGATAAGTTTTTCTGCTGACGCTTCTCCAACCGCCCGTTTGTAGGCCAGTAGGGGTTTGTTTATCAGAGTAGCGCTCTGTCGGGTTAGCAATTTTTCGAGCAAGTCTCTTGGGATGCCCGTGCTTTCTTCAATTTGGTCGTACTGTTGATCAGAAAGAGCAATGAGCTCATTTTGTTTTCCGTTTGTTAGGTATGCGAGCAAATCATCCCTTGTTTTGCCTGCATCGGTGCCGGTCAGTTTTGAAAGAGCCGTTGCAATCTCGGTCAAGAAATCAATTTTTTTATCCGGATTTGCTTCAATTGCTTGCTTTGCTGACTCGGCACTTTGAGTGAATTGTAATCCGTCTTTATTGGTGAAACCAAACGCGTCATTAACAAAATCTTTAGAAATGGAGATACCCTTGTCGTTTGTTACAAAAGGATTCGGACAGTTTCCGTCATCCGGCTTAGCTGTTTCTGTGGCGTAAGGATTGTCTGAATTATAAAAGATTTCCTGCCCTGTTTTGGCGAGTTCTTTGGGGTCAATGTCGCCGTTTAGGGCTTGCATATATTTATCGATTGCCGTTTCGGAGATACCCAATTTTCCGGAGATAATTTTTTTATCGTTATTGCTTAAAATTTTTCTTCCGTTCGCAGCCGGTACCGCAGTTCCGGTGAACAGCGCTTTTGTGGTGCCCTTTTTGAGCCAGAACTTCTTGTCGATGTCTTCTGCCTGTTTGTTTGCTGTGCTCCATGCGATCGGGCTGTTTTGGGAAAGCGATTCAAAATTACCAGATATTCCCATTCTAAATAAAAGGTCTTCTTCCGGTGAGCGTATATTATCTGTAAGACGGTTTGCTTTGATATTGGAAATCACATCGCTGATAGATGTTTCATATGCTTTTCCTGCAACATTTTTGTCTGAATCGGACACAAACTTTTCCAAACTTGAATTATATTTTGCCTGCGCCTGATTTAGGTAGTAGTCGTATATTTTAGGATTGTCAGTTTTCGCCTGAAGAATGTATGACTTAGTGGACTCGTAGAGATTACTGTCAGCGCCTATGTCATTATAACGAAGGATTTGGTCGATATTATTTTCAAAGTCGGGCTTGTCTTTTAATTTGTATACAGGACCTTGAAAATAGTATTCCGGCATACCAAATTCTTCTTCAATTCTGGCCTGCCCGATTGCTTCAAAGAATGCATCTTTGTCTACAATACCTTTCTTTTCGGTGTTGCGGACATAGTAATTAATCGAATTTATCGGGAGCGAAAGTTCGGTTTCAGTTTTGTTGATACCTAAGGATAGGAAAAAATCCTTTGGCGAAACTTTCCTTGCTAGTAAAAGCATAACTGCCACTCGGTCAATTCCATTTGCCACATTAGCGATTCCATTGGCAATGTTTGATCCGGACGAACTACTGCCAAAACCGAACTGCGGGATCTGACTGATTTGAATTGTGTCAGATGAAGGAACTGACTTGCCCTCAATGATTTCACTCAGCAGACGCGACAAGGTGTTAATATCTATAATCGTGGCATTAATCTTATTTGTTAATTTATTATTACCTTCTTTTTTACTCTCAAAGTCTGCTTTTAGTGCGGCGACCTCAATTGAAATCCTTCTTGATGCGTCTCGTATCGAATCCGCGTTTTTATAGTAGTTTTTATCTCCCACTATTCCAATTATTCGATTGATAGCGGTGTTGGCAGAGGGGAGACCGATTAGGTCTGCGTTGCTTTCCCAATTTTTCTTAATTCGCTGTGAGATTTCGCTGGCTTGTTGTATCCGGGTAACATAAAATTCAAGGTTAGTGGAGGCGAGTAGCTTCATTTCAGGGTTTGTGTCCAAAAGGTCGATTTGAGCTTTTTTATCAGAATCCAGCCCATAGTTTAAAATTGCATAGTAAAGGATTTTGCTTCCAATTTTTTCAAATGTGTCGCCTGGATTTGATTTGGCGCAGCCAAACATCCTGTAAAAATCTTCCCTCCCGAGACCAACATCCAATGCTTTTTGCTCAGAAATTAGTATCGACTTTGTTTCCTGTGCTCCATCTTCATTTGTAACAGTGATCTCGGCTTCAGTGCTTGGTTTTACGGTGCAGTCGTCGTCAGATGACTTTCCGGTATTTCCAATAACCCAGTTGCGGATAGCGTTTTTTTGTTCGTCATCTGTGGCGAAGGCCTTTGATATACTGTCGGAGCCAATTGCTTTTAGTGCCTCTTTTTGTCCAAGGAGTGCATTGTCCCATGTTCCGGCTGGTAGATTGTAAGCGCTATCGTGAGCTGCTAAGTATTTGAAACCGTACGCTGTATCATCGAGCCGGATCTGTCCGACTAACGTGGCAAATGCGGCGGGAGAAAGCGCTCCAGATTTTAGTTTCTCCGTTGTGCCGGGGTCTAAATGTAGAATTGAATCAGTATAGCTTGGATTAATAAACAAGACCTCGCCTTTATATTTGCCGACATTTTCCTTCAGCGCTGCAAAATTGTCTCCGGTGAAGGATCCTTTATTTAGCGCAAGAGTCTTTTCAATCACTGCTTGACCGATCAAAAGAGGCATATTTGGCTTTGAAGCAGAGTAAACACCATTTAGAGCTCCAATATTGAGGTTCATTTCATACTCAATTTTTCGTTGTCCGATGTTGAGTAGTACATCTTCCAAACCTTTTCCCGTAAATGTGCCGTAGGGTAGATCAAGCCGTTTTTCAATTGCCGCTTGTCCAATTACACGCTGAAGATCGTCGAAAGAAGTGATTTTTTGGTTGTTAAATATTTCTGGAGGCAGTCCTAAAAAGTTGGCAAAATACATGCTACCAATTTTCTGGAGCGTGTCTTGAAAATTATAGCCGGACAGATTTGCGTCCGGAGAATTTAATACCTGAGAAAATAGCGATTTTCCTATAATTTGCACTAAGTCAGAGAAGTTGCCGGAAGACAGGTCTCCCGAATAGTTGCTGACATCACCCCCAAGCTCTTCTATTAACTGCGAAATACCTTCCGAAGCAGATTGCTTAAACATGTTTCCAAGCTCGGAGACAGCGTCATTTCCGCCCGAAGCCGAATATCCTGCTTGTGTCTGCCAAGCCAATTTGATCGGCCTTTGCATATATTTGCTTTTGGAACTGCCGCCAACACGTTTTTTCTTGACTAAGGTGCATCTTATATCGTCAATTTCCGAAATATCAATCGCCTTGCCGTCAACATGAGCGGAGACATTGCGGTCATCTTTCGGAGTGCTCGCCGTCTGGATTGCCTTTTCTGCATCATCATCATTTTTTGCCTGCTGGCTTAAGTAGGCGTCATATTGATCTCCGTTCTCATCTTCCACCGTCGCGGAAACCGTTTGTCCATCGAGCTTAAACGACGCATCGCCGTTGGCTTCTTGGCTCATGCCTATTTCGGCTGCGGTTTTTCCAGATAAGTCGGTAGAGTCGGCAGCAACTGTGGTGTTTGAACTCGACTTAACATTCTGGCTCCGGATTGCATCGGACTCTCTGGAGAACTGTCGGAATTTTGAGGTATAACCGGTTCTGATTCTTTGGACTCTAACTCTGTAGTGTCCAGCACCACCTTGATTCTTGGGGGTCACAAGGTAAACCAAGGTTTTGAGGACTCGGATATCAATCGTCAATGCCTCTTTGGAGGTGGTCACTACTTCCTGCAGTCGTTCGGGATCGGAAGTTCTCAAGTCGGCGATCTCATTTGTTGAAAGTCCGGTGATACACTCGAGCGTGGAGGAGTCGTTCAGAATGAATCCTTGATTGTTATCATACCAAGCGCTTTGTGCCTTACTGACATAATTATAAAATTTCTCCGGACTGGAAATTTTTAGAGTGGAAAGTTCCGCTTCATTTTTCGGTCTGTTGTTTTCTGGCAGAGCGGCATAAAGCGCCTTCGTATCTGCTGCATAATCAGGCATTAGGTTTACAAGACAGGAGAGCGAGCGAACGGCGGTTGCGTCATCTCCATTTAGGATAAGTTTTGGTGTAGCTGTGCCGATCAACCGGTCTTCCAAGGAGAGAGGATTGGTTTCTGGATCATTTTCATCATTCCAGTCATCAGCTATCTTCTGATAAGAATCTGGCATTTTAATACCCGGGAATTCGTCGACCGACCCCTCCCACTGAATCTTTTCTGGAAAGTCGATATTGTAATCTGGATCTGCGCTGTCGGTAGTGGGGTCGGTGCTGTCTGTTGTTGTATCTGCCGCTTTTGCATTGGAGTATTGGCTTAACATCAAAACCGGATTAATCGCAATAATTATTCCCAAAACAGAAATTATAAAATTATTTAACCTTTTTCTCATACGACGCTATTTAATACTTTTGCCATCCGAAGCCATAGAAAATATCCAACCGATTTTTTATTTAGCTTCGCTTCAGTTTTATCTAAAGGAATGGAGGTAACACATTTACCGTTTTTGGCTAGTTCAAAATGAAGATGCCCCGACCCGACCTTACCGATTTGTTGTCCCGTTTTAACCACTTCGTTTAACTTGAGGGTCGTGTCTGACATGTGAGCGTAAACAGCCAAGTAGCCGGCATCATTTTGAATAAAAACAAGCTGACCGTTTTTCCCATCACTACCTTTTTTCATTACTTTTCCGGCAAAAGCCGCATATACAGGAGTACCGTTTTTTGCTTTCAAATCGACAGCATCACAAGTATTTCTTTCTGTCTGGTAAAAAGTGCGGTGACCGGCCGGACACCCTTTTGCCGGACATGGATTCATGGGCGTGCCGTCATGAAAGTTGTTTGTGAATCCTAAAATACTGTCTTTCGGAAGAGGGCTACCGGCGTCGGCAAGGGAAGGCAAGGTGCCGAACATTTCCCAGAGCTCCTTGACTCCGTTTACAATTTTCTTGGCGGTGGCGCTGTCTTTGGAAATGGAATAAGTTTGAATATCACCCAAAATGATATTAATTTTCCCAATGAGCTCGTCCTTGTCGGGTCGGGTGGCAAGTCCAGCGTCAGCTTTTAGGGATTCAAGTTCATCTTGTAGTTTTTTAGTGAATGTCCAAGCAGATAACTCTTGAGAAGCTTTGTCACCGGATAGTTGCAAAACTGCCTGAAGGGTTGGGCGATCTCTCGCCGGATCCCAAACCTGCGTCATGCTTTGACCGGTTGAACTGGGATTCTCATTGGCTGACCCAAAAAGGTAGTTGAAGATAAGGAATCCTCCAATCACTAGTATTAATACTCCTACAACACCTAAAATCCATGGCCAATTTGCAGCCCAGAAAGCAACCCATTTTTCTTTCGCAAATAATTTTTTAGCACGGTCGATCCACCTATTTGCAAAAGCTTTTGCAATATTGGGCTTGCCACTTTCTTTGCCGGAGGAATCACTCTTGTCATCTCTATCATCTGTCTGTTCTGGTGGCGGTATTTGTTCTTCTGCCTCGGTTGTCGGTGGTGTTGGCTGTCCCTGCCGATTTTGCTGTGCTTCCAGTTCGTCTCCACCCTCATCTTCTTCGGGCATGTCCTCTTCTTGATTCTCTGGGGCAGACCTGTTCGGTCTTCTTGCTTCGCCTCCGGCAGATTCATATTGAGCTGGATTTTTGTCCGGAAGTCCCTGCTCTTTTCTTAGTCTATCCTCTTCTGGTTGTCCAAGCGTTTTGTTAGCTCTATTATTAACTCCATCAACTGAATTTTTCTTATTTCCTAGATTTTTCAGTTGGTTTAGAGCACGATTTGCTTTGACACTATTCGGTACCGAAGGTGGCTTTATCGCTCCCTTTTCCAAGTCCACAGATAAATTAGCCGGTTTAGTCGAGGTTTGTCCCGGTTTAATCCGCGCTCTTATTCCCTTTATTCGATTTCTCCAACCTCCCTGATTCGCCAACTTTCCCCTCCTAGTCCCGTTCGACGGCGCTCAGCGCTCATCTAACTGGGGCAAATATCACTTATCAATTCACTAGCTTTTCCATTGGTACTGCAAAAATTCCCTCGTCGCTGTTGTAAATCATCACTTTATCATCTTTATTTGTAGTGACAGCCGATAGGCCCAGATCATTTAAAAAGTTTAGTGCAAAATCTTTTTTACGATTTAAAACAAGGTCAAATTTGAATATTAAAGAGCCGTATTCGTCAGCCGAGGCGACTAAAACTTCATTTTGATCATTTAAGAATTGGATGTTCTTAACTTCGGTATTTAAGTTATAATCAACGGCATTTGTCCCATCTCTTGACACCGTTCCGGTCACGGGCGGTTTTCCTCTGTTGTAGCCGGAAAATAATATTTGGTTACTATCGGGGGTAAATATTGCATCAAGTTTATTTCCCTCCTCCGTGATTGCCTTGAATTCTCTGCTGTAGGCATTTAAAAGATATATCTTGTTGGAGCTTCTTTCATTATTTTGGGGAACAATTAAAAGCCACTCTGAATCAGGGGACCAGTGAAGGAGTGGGTTGGTTATGCCGTAATCTGTTAAATCCACAATTCGTTGAATATTTTTATTATCTAAGCTTGAGAAAATGATTGACTTCTCGCCGGTTGGCGGCGAATAGGAGTAGGCAATTTTTGAATTATCCGGCGACCAAGCAATGCTTCCAATGTCATTTCCAAAAAGCATTTCGGTTTGGTTTACAAAATCATATTTCTTAAAATCAAACATATAGACACCATCACTTTTTCTGAATAACGCCAAATCCTTCTTGGGCGACCAAATAATATCTTCTATCCCATATAACTCCGGTTTTGTTACAGCATAGCTATTAGTAACAATCTCTTTATTATCGTTTAGTTCAATTTTCGCACGGTATATAGTACTGTCATAGTTTCCGAGATAAAAAAACTCATTAGGATCTACACCTTTGGTTATAAATTTTCCGCCTTCAGAGACCAAGACCGGCTCCGGAATTTCTAATAGAGAAGCTTTTACGCTCGTAGTTATGCCACGATTAAATTTAATTGTCCTAATAAAACTGACATATCCGTCCGCCTCAACTGTGATCAGGTGCGAACCTAGTGAAGAGCGCTTTTTTCCGATCCCAAAATCATTGACCGCAATTTCTTCCCCGTCAACAGTAACTGTTGCATCACGCGGAGAAACTCTAATACTTAAGAAGGCATTTGAGAATAGCCATATTCCGAAAAGCAAAGCCAAAAAGATAATGCCGGAAATAAGGTACATTTTATAGGTGAGTTTTTTTAAGTGTTTGTGCATTCTTCTCGCAAGTTTGTTAAATAATCAATTTAGCTTTCTTTTGATCCCAGCTCACCCCAGACATCCTTCATATATTGTTTCCCGGGATCCTGTTTGCCTGTTGTTGAAACTTGATAGTGGCCGAATATGCCCTGATGTGCGTCTACCTGTGTATCGTTGTCACCTTTAATATTTGGAATTTTATAGGTATCAATCAAATATTTTATCGTGTCTGTGACAGCTTTAAACTGGGCCGGGTTATTAAGCAGAGCATCCTCATTCTCCTGAGTACTGGAACTGGCGACACTGACTATTTCAATCGCAATAGCGAAACTGTTGCCTTTCTCTGAGCCACAGGTTACCCGGCTGTCAAACGGAAGCAGCTGATAAACTGAGCCGTCTTTGTCTATAATTAAGTGAACATAGCATTCTCGATTCGTCATCGCGCTTATTGCACCCTTCACATCTCCTCCAGCTGTCCAGTGCAAGACTACGCCTTGTGGCTTCATTGTTTGCTTCACTTTGGCTTTATTATTAATCCAAGTTTGTTGCCAATATTTCTGGTCAAATTTTTTATCTTGCTTGCCATTTATTGTATCAGAAGAAGCAGTGGAATCGCATCCCTTATTTAGTCCATTAAAATACTTCAAGATATTTTTATAGCCATTATTTTCAAGTTTACTGTCGTCATAACCGGAATCACGCCATTGTTGGTAATATGAGGGCCCCCCGTTATAAGCTATGGCGACACTTCTGATTTGTAAGTCACTCAAATTATAAATCTGACTAGGACTCAGGTGAACGTGTTTTATTAAAATCTGACTTAGGTAGTTTGCCGCACCGATGGCTGCATCATTAATATCCTGCACATTGCCTCCCTTGCCATATTCATCCCAAGTTCCTTGTTTAAATTGAAAAGGTCCCATTGCATCTGCACTGGATGTTGCCCATGGACCAGCCGCCTTTCCGTTTCCACCATGTTCTGCTAGGAATATTGCTCCCACTAGAGCCGGCTGTATGCCAAACTGGTTGGCAGCGTCAGTAAAAATCTTCTGGTATTCAGGTACGAAATTATCCCAAGTTTTGCAATCGATACCACCGCCGGTGCCCAAAGATGGTGCCGGGTCGCCTAACTGTCTAAAGCCGAATGCAGAAGCGCCGAAAGCTGAGCTCAAAACAAAAACAACGCACAAAACTGCGACCATTACGATTGTTTTAATAGTGCTTGCACCCTTCTCGAATTGTTGAAACATTCCCAATTCCTCAATTTCCATTTACCAATTCTCAGTTCTCAATAATTTGTCATTTTTCATTTATTGCCACCAAACTCTTATCTGATGGTTCCGAAATGATAATCGGCAATTATAAAATTTAATGAAAATTGGAAACTGGCAAATGATAATTGAACTAATATCTATCCTTCTACAACTTCTCTTCCCTCGTTGGCGATGATTTGGTCTTCTGTATATGAAGCTACAACCTTGATAGCCACATGATTTAAGCCGGCAAAAAATAATCCTTCTCCAACATCTGACTCCAAAAGTAGATATTTTTCACCTTCAGTCAAATTAAATACCTCTGCCACAATATCAATAGATGCCGTAGACTGTTTCATCAAGACTTGAATTGAGGAGTTTGCCACCACCGCTTTTCCGTATCGGCTCGCTAAAAAGTCCTCTACATCTTGACTGATAATTGTAAGACCGAGGTTATACTTTCTTGCTCTTTTGGCTAAACCGTGTAAGAACTTGGCCGAGTCTTCGTATTGCATCATCCACCATGCTTCGTCGATAATCATTATTCTTTGTTTTTTTACCATTCGAATCTTGGTCCAAATATAGTCTAGGATCGTATACATGGCCACCGGTCTGAGTTGTTCTTCTAAGTCCCGTACAGAAAAGACTATTAGACCGGAACTTAACTCAAAATTAGTCTTTTGATTATAAAGAGAGGCAAAAGTACCTTCAACATATTTGTTTAACCGTGCTCGGAGCGATTCGGAGCCGTTCATATTTGAAAGGACATTGTAAAAATCCTGCATCAACGGCGGGTCGTTTTTTTGACTCTCAGGATCGGTGGTGATGTCTTTTAGTGCGTAGGTTTCATACAGCGCTTTGTCTACCAATGCGTCTTCCTCGGGAGTTAATCCTCCAACCATCAGATTAACTAGTCCATGGAGAGAGGCAATATTTGAACGCAGAACGTCTTTGCCTGATTCGTCTCCTCCGGTTGGCAGATCAAAAGGGTTGATTCGCTTGTCTGAATTTAAGGAGATTTCCAAATAGTCTCCACCCACAGAATCGCATAGCGGTTTATACTCATTCTCAGGGTCAACCACAATTACATCGGTTCCGAACATTAAATACCTAAGCGCTTCTAGCTTTACAAAATAAGATTTACCCGAACCTGATTTGGCAAAAACAACAGCATTGGCATTTTCTAAGCTGAACCGGTCAAATATGATCAGAGAGTTATTGTGTCTATTGATGCCATATAAAATTCCATCATCTTGAGTTAGCTCAGATGAGGTGAAGGGAAAAGTAGAAGAGAGGGAGCCGGTATCAAAATTTCGCAGGACATTTAATTTATCAATGCCCAGCGGAAGGGTAGAGGTAAATCCTTGCTCCATCTGCAATAGGGCCTCTTTAGTATAAACAAGCATGCCGCCCAGGGTGGACTCAAGTTGCTCGGTAATGGTTTTGAGCTCTTCAAGGGAATTTCCGTAAATTGTGAAATACAAACCAAACTGGAATAAGCGCGCCTCTCCGCGCTGAAGTACATCACGAAGCGCCTCAACATCTCCGAGCGCGGTTTCCATTTCAGGATCCCGTGGCGCGCCTTTCTCTTGGCCTATCATCATTGAAGACTCAATCTTTCCAACTTCTTTTTTGAGATCGGTCATTACATCTTTTGATTCAAGCGGATGGATATACATGCCAACATCGACGGTGATGTCATAATTGATAATTGGAGTGAGCCAATTTGTTTCGATGTAGCGGGGATAGGTGAATACAAACAGTGTTTTTGTGTAAAGTTCGCCCAACTGAAGATAATTTGGTGTAACGGCAAAAGCGGCCGGCGCGATCACATCTTCAATCGAGGTTTCTCCGTTCACAATGCTTTCAGCTTTTACTGGGTTCTCGTCGGATGAATTCAGGCTGGACGAAGCATTTTCTTCTCTTTCTCTAATGTTTTGCTGCGCGATTGCCCGCGGATCAGTCGCTGGCGATGGGGTTAAATTTTGATTTGTTTGGTCAGGCATGGTTCCTTATATTTTAGTATACAGAATACAGTTAGACAGATAGACAGTAAATTATCGTGGGGTTTTAATGCTGTTATCTGCATTCTGATATCTGTTATCCTTAAACTAGCTTCCAAAATTATTATTATCTTGAACAGGTGGCTCAGCTGAAGCCGGAGCTGCTGGAGTTGGTGGGATGTTGGAAACCGGAGCGCTCATTGGAGGCGCGGCACTTGGAGCTGGTGCCGGAGCATCTTTAACAGGCTGTCCTCCTGCTTTTTCAGCGCTCTTTTCCTCTTCTCTTTGTTTCTGTTGAAACTCCTGCTTCTGTCTTTCTTTTACGATCGCCGAGTTATCAATTAGCTCTGGCTCCTTGTTCTCACCTGCACTAGCTGCCGATTGTCCTTTTTCAGATTCGCTTGCCACAAAGACGTTTGAAAGTTCACCAATGTCAGTAATCCGTTCTTTTGAATATACATCAGGATTGTAAATTTTATACATTAGCTCAATGATTTCTTCAGTATTCATCTGAACACAATGTAAACCCATACTTCCCAATCCGTTTGCGGCAATGGCAGTCCTCTCTAATAATTCTGACTTATAGTGGTTGTATTCAGATTCTGATACTTTTAAGGTAGGGCCGTTCTCATGCTTAAAAATTTTTTCTAAAAAATTGGCCTTTTGAAGTGAAATCGGCTGATAAGTGATGACGACATAAAAACTTTTTTTCATGATATTGGCCATATTAACAAGCTGGCCCACGAAATCAATGTAATCGGTTGTTTGTGCTTTTAAGAGTTCGTTCGTTTGTTTTTCGGAAATATCTTTTATTTTTTTAATATACGGAGTCAAATCCAGCTTCTTCGACTGCATCACAATCTGAATGGGGAAATGGAGTGAATTTAAAAAACTTTGATACTGAAAAATTAACGAATTTTGTTCCTGTTCGCTTTTTAATGCGTAATTTAATGCCGCAACCGACAATATAACACGGTATCCACCATCTTTAAGAAGGATAATTCCGTCCTTTATGCCGGCAATCGGAATATTTTGTTGTGTCGAGCTTACTTTATTTTCCATTTTTCATTTCTCAATTTTCAATAATTTATCATTTTCCATTGTTGAAATAACTTTTTGGAAGATTAAATTTAACTGGTGGCATTCATCCATTAATTTATTCACTTTTTCAATCTCTAAATCAGAACTTTTGAGTAATCTTAGCCAATATTTAGTTTCCTGGGCTTCTTTCTTGCAGATGTAAATTTTATTTTTAAAATCTTTTCTTGAGCTTGCATTGTTGGCCTCACAATAGTTTGCTCCTATTGAAGTCGCTGATCTGATTAATTGTGAAATTACCGGCTTGGTAATATTTGTTTCACTGGCTAAGCGACATAATTTAATTATTTCTTCTGCAAAGCCAGCCGTTCTTTCTTCTAATTCATATGATCTTTTGTTCATAAATGGCAAGTGATAACTGAAAATTTAATGAAAATTGTAAACTGGTAAATGGTAACTTATTTCTGGTCTATTTTTTGTGC
>CAYQPT010000013.1:0-26632 GCA_964419835.1 uncultured Candidatus Saccharibacteria bacterium
CATCCAGCACCTGCGCCAACTCTCATTACAATGATTGAAGATTAAGATTTGCAACCAATAATTAATAACGAAATATTATGAATACTTTCAACAAAAAAAATCTCATCATAGCGGCAGTCATCTTATTCATTCTTGCCGGCATTGGTTTTTCAATCTATTACTTCCAAGCAAGAAAGGCCGCCGATGTCAAAGAGTCCCAGACAAAGATGGAAGCTGGCTTTAAGGATAAATCTTTTAACACTAGCTACAGCGCAACAGGATCAAATTTGAAAGGCGTTCTCGACAAATCACAGAACTTCCAGGGCGACATTCTATCTAAAGGATCTGTAGTCCAAAACATTATTAAAGTAGGGGATAAGGTCTACACCAAGTCTCCCAATGGAAACACTTGGCTTGTCCAGAAAAATCCTGCATTTCTTACGAAGATAACTTTAATGTCTCATCCTGAATATGTGAAACTAGATAAATTTCTCTCCAAAGACAAGGATGGCAATCTTGAATACTCCATATTCTATGATCAGAGCAGCGGTATAATTTCGAACAAAGCCCCAAAGGTTAAGAGAGGTGAGCATAAACCTACTGGTACGGCGCTACTTAACAAGCAAACCAAAGAGTTAATGGGGATCAAACTTCATCAAGGCACAGACGCCAAGAATGACATCACTATTAACTACACTATTAATTCTAGCCCACCGGTTATCACTGAACCAAAAACGTAACCAATATCTTAGGGATAAGGACAGTTTAAAGAAGAGGACGGTAATATGTGTATGCAAAACAAAGTTCGCCTCATCACAATATCTGTTTGTGCAGCATTTCTGCTAGCAGGCGGTGCTTATGCCATATTTAGAAGCGGTATTGGTGCTGATTCTGTCAATGAGAACTTTAACCTGGTAGACACCACTATTACTTGGGATACACCTCTGCAGGACACCAAGGGAGGCATTGTAGAATATGGACTTACTGATCAATATGAACTACCACCCGTCACAGAAGACATCACAGAACCGGCCAAAAGCCACACAGTCGTCTTAACCGACCTTATCCCCGAAAAGACTTACCACTACCGCATCAAGACAACCGATCCGGACAAGACCAGCGATGACCAAACCTTCACTACTCTTAAATGCACCAGTGAAAGCGGCAACTGCAATGACAATGGAAATGGAAACGGGAATGACAATGACAACGGAAATGGAAACGGCAACGGAAACGGTAATGACAATGGAAATGACAATGGAAATGGAAACGGCAATGACAATGACAACGGTAATGGAAACGGGAATGACAATGACAATGGTAATGGAAACGGTAATGACAATGACAACGGTAATGGAAACGGGAATGACAATGGGAATGGAAATGGGAATACTATTGGGCCAATTTGTATAGCAGACATGCTTGAGCTGGCAGATGGAGGAGGCATTTATGGAAGAAAATATACTTATTGTTGCAGTACGTCTTATAATAATGGTTCTATTTGTGCAGCATTTCCTGCCGAGTACTATACTCCACCTCCAATAAGCCCAACTAATCCAGTACCACCAGCAAAACCTGTAACATGTCCCGAATTGCTTCCTAATTCGGTGAAGGGTTTTGACGCGTTTATGACCTGCGAAGCGGCCAACTAAGAATTCAGAATGACATTTTACTTTAAAGCATACTTTACCTGCCCGCCTTGGGGGACGATAAGGTACGTTTGTCTATACAACTGCCCATGCGCCCTATCAAATGATTCCGCTGTTTCTTTTCCCATTAATCTTACACTCTCCTTCTGCCCTTTGTTGATTTTTGAATTTATTACTGTTACGATTGCAACGAAAGCGTTTTTCTAAGCATCTAAAACTTTGGAGCAATAATGGCCAAAACTAATTTTCAATCTGCCAGAGGCACAAAAGACATTCTGCCTTCTGAGCAACCCTACTGGCAGTATGTAAAAAAAGTGTCAGAAAAAACCCTTCTTGGGCTTGGCTTTGACCCGATAGACACTCCGCATTTTGAAAACATTGAAATTTTTGCTCGGGGAATTGGACAAGATACGGACATTGTTAAAAAAGAAATGTTTCTTCTGGAAAAGACCTCCGACAAAGAAGAACAAATTTCATATGCTCTTCGCCCAGAAGGAACCGCTTCAGTCGTTCGTTCCTACATTCAAAACGGAATGGCTAGTTGGCCCCAACCGGTACGGTTATATTATTTTGGCGCAATGTTTCGGCGTGAACGCCCGCAAAAAGGCAGATTTCGTGAATTTTATCAATTAGGAGTTGAGATTTTTGGTGATGAAAGCGCTAAATCAGACTATCTGGCAATTATGTCTGCATGGGAAATCTTAAACCGGCTTGGTCTTAAAAACTTGAAAGTTTATGCTAATTCCATTGGCTGTCCTGTCTGCCGACCCAAATACATCACTAAATTGAAGAAATACTATAAAGACAAGATAAAAGATCTTTGCGAGGATTGCTCGGAACGATATGAAAAAAACCCATTACGGCTTTTAGACTGCAAAGAAGAAAAATGCAAACAGGTAGCGAAGGGAGCGCCGGTCATACTTGACTCACTCTGCTCTACATGTAAAAAACATTTTCAGGATACTTTAGAGTACCTGGATTATTTTGATATTAAATACGACCTAGACCAAACCCTTGTTCGCGGACTTGATTATTACACAAACACAGTTTTTGAAATCGCGGATAAAAATGACAAATTAAGGCAAAATGTTGTTGGGGGTGGGGGACGATACAATGGATTGGTTGAGGTTTTGGGCGGACCCAAAACTCCTGCCGCCGGATACTCACTCGGAATTGAAAGGATTGTTGCATTAATGAAGGAGCAGAAGGTCAAGGTTCCGGAGAAACGCGGTGTTGAAGTTTGCATCCTCCAATTAGGGGAAACGGCCAAAACAGTCTGCAAGAAGATTTATGACGACCTGGCAAATAATGATATAAATGTATATTTCGTTCCCTCAAATGATGGACTAAGACCGCAAATTCGAACGGCTTCAAAGCTTGGAGCCAAATATGCATTAATAATCGGCCAGAGAGAGGCGCTTAAGGACGAATTAATTTTGCGCGATCTTGAAGCATCCTCCCAAGAAAGTTTTCCTAAAAACGCTATCGTAGAAGAATTGAAGCGCCGATTCAAAGGATGTTGAGTTCCTTAGAATTTTATTTAGAACCGAAATCCGCCTTTGGCGGACAGATGTGAGTAAGCATGAGAAAACTCTTAACCGAAGAATTGATTGAACGAAAAGGCAGTGTTGCAGATTTAAAAAATAAACCTCGAGAAGAGGTTTATTTGGTTTTAGATAATATACGCTCAATGTATAATGTCGGTGCAATTTTTCGTACTGCGGACGCTGCTGGAACAAAGAAGATCTTCCTGTGTGGGATTACAGCCACTCCACCGCGAAAAGAAATTGAAAAAACAGCGTTAAAAACGATTGATTTTATGCCGTGGGAGTACCATGAGTCGACAAAAGAATTAATACTAAAACTCAAAAAGAAAAAAATTAACATTGTTGCGCTGGAACAGACAACCAATAGCCAGAAATATCATACTTTTTCATACCAAAAACCCATTGCAATCATAATCGGCCATGAAACCGAGGGGATCAGCAATGAGGTACTCGCGCTTTGCGACGCATCGATCGAAATTCCAATGCACGGAATAGCCAACTCGCTAAATGTAGCAACCGCCGCCGGAATTGCATTATTTGAGGCAATTAAGTGATCTTTTTATACTTGTGCTTTGGTAAGAATGCTGTTTCATTTACTACAGACTATTGATATGGTCAATCAGACTATGTTATTAGAACAAAAGGAGAAGTAATGGAATTAGAAGAAAAATGCTCTTGTGGAAAGCCGCTGAATGATTACACTCGCTGTAAATGTGAACCGGTTAAGTGTTATAACTGCTGTACCTGTCCTCCAGATTGCGAATGTGGATGTATTGAAAAAAGAAAAAAAGATGAAGAGCAGAGGGAAGAGAAATAGGGCACAAATGTCCTAGCGGCATCTTAAAATCACCCCGCCTTGGCCGGGTGATTTTATTATAATTGTAATATATGGCCCGCAAGGTGTAATATAAGCATAATAAGGAAAATCAATGCCAATAGACAAAGAGATGCCTGACTGGGCAAAAAAAATCGAGAATTGGGGAGATCACTTTTGGGACAAAAAAGATCTCTCGAGCAAAAAAGAGAAAGAACCAAAACGCTCTGCCTATGTTGCTGCAATCGTCGTAAATGTAATACTGGTTTTTGTTTTCAATAACCTTCTAAATTGGCATATTCCATGGCTGACAAGTGAATTTATTATCCCCCTATGGGTGTTTAACGTATCCTTTGGCGCTACAATACTCTTCAATATTATATTTCTTATTTATAATGAGAAATGGCTTCGCACGCTCTCTCAACTCCTGCTCAATGTTATTTCACTTGCGGTCATTTCAACTTTATATGAAATATTTCCTTTTTCCCTCAGCACCACTCATGAGGGCTGGGCAAGGATTGCACTAATTGTAATGCTTATTGGAATATTGATCGCGATCATTGTTGAATTCATTAAGCTTATTTCCTACATTATTCGTTTTGTTTTTAAGAATTTATAGAACTACAAACTGCTCACGCATAGCTTAAACAGCCAAATTGTGTTATTAATTATGTTATGAAGTTAAAAATAGAAAAACTGATATTTGAAGGTTTCGGATTGGGTTGCAACGAAAAAGGAAAGTCTGTTTTCGTGAGAAAAGCTGTACCGGATGATGAACTGGATGTCAAAGTAATTAAAGAAAAAAAGAACTTTTCCGAAGCCGTCATTTCAGAGGTTATAAAACCTTCTCCGGCACGGATTAAACCCATTTGTCCATATTTTGATCAATGCGGTGGATGTGAGCATATGAATATTTCATATGAAGATCAATTAAAATTTAAAGAAGAGATATTTAAAGAAACTCTGAGCCGGCAAGGGATAGAAACAAAAATTGAACCGATCATTGCTGGATCTACCGAAGAATATTTTTACCGTAATTCCATAAGATTCTTTTTTGTAAAAAACGGTAACAAGATCTCTTTTGCCCGCCATAATTACATTTATAACGAAGGTTATGTTCACGTTAAAAATTGCTACCTGCAATCGGAAACTGCCAATCAGATATTAGAAAAATTAAGAGAGCATATTAACGAAAATATAGATGACAAATCTCTTTTTTGGCAGCTGAAAATCCGTGAAGGGAAATTTACCGGGGAATTTATGGTTGAGATAATCACTTCCGGAGAACATCTAGCCGGTGAAAAAGGGATCATTGAAGTTTTGAAAAATATTACCGGCATCAAGTCTATTTATCACACAATTGCTCCAAACAAATCGCTCAAAAATATGAAACGCAGATTGATTTTTGGCTCACCTATAATATTTGAAAAAATTGGGAAATACAGATTTCAAATCTCACCTGAATCTTTCTTTCAAACAAACTCTATGGGAGTTCATACTTTATATGAAAAAATTAAAGAATTTGCGGGTGTCAAATCGGGTGAAATTATTTTAGATTTATATTGCGGAACCGGAACGATAGGAATTTACCTTTCAACAATAGCAAAGAAAATTACCGGCGTTGAAATTGTCCCCGAAGCAGTCAGAGATGCCAAGGATAACGCCAAAATTAATAACATCCATAATTGTGAATTCATATGTGGTGATGCTGAAACGTACCTTAAGTCACTAAAAACCATCAACTTTCAACCATTAACCATCATCGTCGATCCTCCTCGCGCCGGTCTATCAAAAGAATTAATCAATAAACTATCAACCATTAACTGTAAACAAATAATCTATACCTCATGCAACCCAGCCACATTTGCCAGAGATGTAAAAATATTTAAAGAACTCGGAAAGAAACTGGTTAAAGTCCAGCCAATTGATATGTTCCCACAAACCCACCACATCGAATGCGTGGGTGTTATTGAATAAAGAGAGGAGGCAGCACACTGGCCGCCTCCCTGTAGAAGGAGAGAAGATGAAGTCTCTGCTGGTCCCATATGCATCATCTTCCGATGTTGAACGCTTTACGGCAAGGACTGGCAGCACTGCCAGTCCTTGCCGTAAAAGAAAGGAGTAGAAAGATATAGAACCCGAAACAAACCCGGGGAAAGCATGTGGGAGCAGCATCTGCGACCCACTTCATCAAGGAGGATTAGATGCTCCATATTGTCAATTTTTCTTCTATCTCAAATTTAGTTCTGATATAGAGTTTTGTCAATCTGACAAATTTAAAAAAATCACTCTTAATTATGAGAGTTGTCCACAGGTTTTAATTTGACATCTGTTCGGTCTATGTTCGATAATATAGATGTTCGCGGTTTGTTTGGAAAACAAAGACCGAACATCTTATTCATAGAAATGAGGGTAAAAATGAATCCTTTAACAAAAAGACAAAAAGAAATTCTGGAATACATCCGCGGTTTCATAGACGAAAACGGCTATGCACCCAGCTTTCGCGAGATCGCTTTTTACTTTGATTTTTCCTCAACCGGAACCGTGGCTGAGTACATAAACATCCTAGAAGACAAGGGTTACATCACTAAAGATGCTATGGAAGCACGCGCAATTCAGCTTACTCCTTCATTTGATACTGGACTCGAAATATTTAACATTCCACTTGAAGGTGTAATTGACGCCGGACGGCCAATTGAAGCAATTAGAACACATGAAACAATAGACATACCCAGAGATATGATGGGGAGAAAAACTTTCGCTCTCCGTGTAAGAGGGGATTCCATGATTGAAGACGGAATATTAGAAGGTGACTATGTTATCATCGAACAGACCAACTCCGTAAGAAACGGGGAAATTGTGGTTGCTCTTGTAGATAATGAGAATGCAACATTAAAGCGGTTTTACGATGAAAAAACCGGCATACGGCTTCAGCCAGCGAATAGAACTATGAAGCCAATGCTCTTCGCTAAAAAAAGGGTTACCATACAAGGCAAAGTAAAAGGAGTGATTAGGAAATTTGGAAAATAAATCAAAGCCGATAAAACTAGACAAGGAATTCTTTGGCCGAGACACTCTTACGGTAGCAGAAGAGCTTCTAGGAAAATACTTGGTTTGTAAGACAAAAGAGGGGACAGTCGCCGGAAAAATTGTTGAGACAGAAGCATACAAGGGAACTGATGACTTGGCTTGTCACGCCTCAAAGGGAAAAACAGAAAGAACAAAAATTTTGTTTGGAGAGGCCGGCCATTTATATATCTATTTAAATTATGGAATTTTTTGGCTTGCAAATATTGTAGCCCATGAACCAAATGAAGTCGGCGGGGTGCTGCTCCGTTCAATAGAGATTACCGAAGGAAGTGATATCGCCGCAAATCATTTGCATAACTGTAAATTTGTTAGAGAAAATGAAAAAATGGCGACCGGACCAGGCAAACTTTCAATTGCTTTTGGTATAACGGGAGATTTCCACACCAAAGATATTTCAAAATCAGGTACAATTTATATGCTAGATAAGAATGAAAAAATTCCTAAAAAGGACATCGTTTGCACTAAAAGAATCGGCGTTGAGTACTCTAAACACTGCAAAGAATATCCATGGAGATTTTATTTGAAAAATAATAAATTTATAAGCAAGAAATGAGCAAAATTAGCTTTATTAAATCTAACGATCGCAAATACAATATTGAAAGATGTTTGTCTCTTTTAAAAAGCGAGATAATTTCCGGTTTAAAAGATGCCAAAAACGTTGTGATCAAACCAAACTGTGTTTCGGATAAGGTAAAGCTTGCCGCGACCAATAAAGAAGCGATAGAAGCGGTTTTGGAGTTTATAAAGCCATACACAACCAGCCAAATTACACTTGCTGAAGGATGTGGAGTCGGCGACACAATTGAAGCATTTAAAAAATTTGGATATTTAGAGCTTCAAGAAAAGTATGACTTTACAATGGTGGATCTCAATACCGACGAATATGAAACCATTCCACTACTTCTTAAAAACGGCAGAATTTGGCAAGCACAAATTGCCAAAACGGTACTGAATTCCGATTACTTAATTTCTGTGTCTCCGCCCAAAACACATAACGAAGTTGTCTATACCGGCGCTGTAAAAAATGTGTCGGTTGGTTCCCTTGTCCGGTCTATTGCAAGTTTTTCAAAACGAATCAATAGATTGAACTTGTCCCTAGGATTACCAAGAAATAATAAAGCCCTTATTCATCAAGGCACAGAAATAATTAACAAAAATATTAAAAATATATTTGAAAAACTGTCCCTAAAATTAGCAGTTATCGACGGATACGAAGCAATGCAGGGAGACGAACCGGTAAACGGAGAGCTGGTGGCGGCTCACTGGGCGCTCGCTTCAACAGATCCACTCGCTGCTGACTTCCTCGCTTGCCAATTAATGGGAATCGACGTCAAAGACGTTGGCTATTTGTCTCTCCTTAAGGCCGACGAGGGACCTGAACATTTCGTTGTCGGAGACGAATGGCAAAAAAACATCATTAAATTCAAAATGCACTCAAATTTTGAAGAGAAAAAAGATTGGAAATAGTCCGATTATCTGAGAAGAGCATCTAACGTGACCGGTTCGAGTCCTTTTGCCCGAAGTCCGTCAATAACATCCTGCAAGATTGCGGGTGTAATATCGTCGCCAATGTGTACAAGAAATATGGAACCGTTTTTGGCATTATCTAAAATTCTAGATTTTGTGGATTCATTGGTTGCACCATCTTGCCAGTCAAGCGCATCAACAGTCCAATAGATATCTTGATAGCCAGCATCGGCTGCAACCTGACGCACTCTTGCATCTCTGCTCCCGTAAGGAGGCCGGAAGTATGGTTTTAGTGTGGTATTTGCTCCGAGAATGTTTTTTACAATTGCTTCAGTTCGATCTAATTCTTCTTTAATCTCTGCATCGGATAATGTTTTCAAATCTTTGTGACTATAAGTATGGTTCCCAAATGTATGTCCGTCGGCCGCCATTTGTCTAACGATATCAGAATTCTTTTCAGCCCACTTTCCAGTTAGAAAAAAAGTTATACGAATATTATTTTCCCGTAAAATCTTTAAAATTGCCGGTGCTTGAGTTGCACTCGAACCCGCATCTAATGTTAAAGCAACCTCCGGCCTTGTCGTATTACCTAAATCAACTTCCTTATTCATTGGTTCGACAAACGGGCGGGATGAAGTTTTAGAAGGAGTGGTTTTAGTGGACGGCACCGAAGCGGGAGCGGGAGTGGGAGTATTAACTGCTTGATCACCCGAATTAATATTTTCATTAATAATCTCTGGCTGAATAACCTCGGGCTCCGCTTTTGAAACTTCAACCTTCGGTGATTTCATTTCTGTATACCAATTTAAAATTGATTGACCGAAAACAGCACTGGCAGGCAATACAATTAAAAACACAAAAATAACAGAAATTAGCCAGATCTTTTGACGTCTGTTTGTCTTTTTGGTATTTTTTTCAAAACTATTTTTATCCAAGTTCATGTGTTTATTATATCATTTTTTCGTCTGATTTTCAATTAACAACTAATAATTTACTCTCCTAAAAATAGAAAATTTTCAGTTGTAATGATAAAATTAGATTTATAGTTTAAGGAGATAAAAATGGCAAAAATTGATTTTAAAAAAGAGATGAAAAACCTCTACAACCCGTCAGCTAAAGAGGTGTCCGAAGTTATTGTCCCAGCTATGAATTTTTTAATGATTGACGGCAAGGGCGACCCAAACACATCAAACGAGTTCAAAGATGCAATTGAAGCCCTATATCCTGTATCTTATACTATTAAATTTGATATCAAGAAAAACCAAGGCAAGGACTTTGGAGTAATGCCGCTAGAAGGGCTTTGGTGGGCAGATGACATGAATGACTTTATGACCGGAAACAGAGATAACTGGAAATGGACACTGATGATAATGCAGCCGGAATTTATAACCAAAGAATTGGTCGATAAATCAATAAATACTGTAGCGAAAAAAAATCTGCCAGCTGGCGGACCTCCTGCTCTCTCAAAAATTCGTTTTGAAAAATATGACGAAGGTAAGAGTGTCCAAATAATGCACATCGGACCCTTTGCCGAGGAAGGACCGAACATCCAAAAATTACATGGACGCATCAAAGAGCTAGGCGGAAAGCTATCCGGCAAGCATCATGAAATATATTTATCCGACATGCGCAAAACCGCTCCAGAGAAATTAAAAACTATTTTAAGGCAGCCATATAAATAGTTCGGATATTTAGAAAGATGATCCCGGCGGCAACGCCCGACGGGACCAAAGGGAAACTCAACTGCATGGTCGCATGGCTCTCTTATCAGTACGCTTCTACTAGGGCATCTAGGCCATCTCTCATCCTCTTCTCGAGACGCAGCTGGGCCAGCGACCCCTGCACGGTCAGCTTTCCATATTCCGCCGGCAAAGATAGATGGCAGACTGGGTCCGAATCTTCGACCGCACATTGTATCTCGATAGCAGAGTGGCCTTGTTTCCCCAGCAGAAGAGTCGCGGTCTTGCCGTCTTCTGAGGGTTCAAAGCCCTTGTAAACCGCGGAAAATCCGCTGTCTTCACCGGTCAGGAATATCACTGTGTCGCCAGCGATAAGGTTCTGCAAGTTGGTAAAGTGTCCACCTTGCCCGCTACAAATGCTGGTTGGAATCCTCATGGCAGTTCCCCCTCGTAACAGTTCTTTACTAAAGTATAATCTAAAATATTTATAAGTAAGGTAATCCCAAGCTTCATTATTTTGCTTCTACTGAATTTAACGATATAATAACAATTGAACAATCTCTACGCACAACTATAAAAATTATCTATAATTAAAAAGGATATCAAATGGAACAAGAAACAGAGCAACCAATTGAAAAACAGGGTGCATCAGCGATCAGTAAGCCAAAAAATAACAATGGCTTAATAATTGCTATTGTTATAGTATTAATAATTCTAGGTGTGGGCGGCTATTTTGCCCAAAACTTTTTTGCCAATAAAACTGCCGAAAAAATTGTTGAAAAAATCACGGACACTATACGCTTGACGACATGGGAACCGTCGAGTTTCCAGAATTATTGAAAGAGATAATTGAGGAGAAAAAATGAAAAGATTAACTAAAAAACCGGAAGATAAAGACACACGCTATTATATTGATCTTGATTTAAAAACAATGGACATAATTGGTTGGGATTATGGCCAACGAGAAGATCTAGTATTGGAAAAACAAATCAAACCAAAGGTTAGAATTTTTATCACAAGGGGACAGTACAAGAAATTGAATTAGAAGTTTATTTTTGGAGGAAAATGAAAAGATTAACTAAAAAACCATGGTTTGGGCCGCGGGTACTGGGGTGGGGCTGGCAACCGGCAAGCTGGGAGGGTTGGGTTTCAATGCTAACTTTCTTTGGTATCATTGCAATTATCATTTACAAAAAGCACTCTGATTTACAAATGGCTTTATATGTTTTGGTCTTGGTCGGGCTATTTATGATTTTTTGCTATTTAACCGGAGGCAATCCTGGCTCCAAACCATTGGGAAAATAGAAGCTGAAAATCAGAGTGATAACAAAGTAATAATCACGGGAGGGAAACAATGGATGAACAGTTTAATATTGAAAATAACCCAAAACCGGCTGGTCTGACAGATAAATCTCAATTTTCCAATAATAAATGGCCATGGTTTACAGTCTTTTTTGGTATTGCCGCCTGGCAGATTGTGCTCATATTTACTCTAATAAAACAAATTGCCAATGAACATTATCTGGAAGGATTATATAATCGAAGTACGGCACCTTCAATTGTTTTTCAAGACAATCTAGCTAAAATAGCGGGTGATTTCTTTTGGATTTATGCATCAGCATTTTTACTTGGTCTTTTACTAAGTTTTTTTATCAAAAAAATAAATGTAGTAGATGAATATAATAAAAAAGCGTTAAGAGGATTAAGAATTGGATTGTTAATTAGTTTTATCGGAATAACTCTAGCTACAATTACAGATGCGGTAGAAGGCGGACTTTTCCTTTGGATTTGTATTATTGCACCCCTTATTTTAATTGGCGGCATAATTACTATTGTTAAGTTTATTTTAGCTATTTTTTCCAAAAAAATAGTTGGCCAGGTAAAAAGCTACACTTTAGCTATTTCAATTTGGCTGATACTCTTTGGAATAATCTTATTAATTATTCAGCCCAGCAATTATAATAGCGACTTTTTTAAACAAAGCTATCAAAGAGGGGTAAGCAGTAAGCAATCAATTAAAGCAATGAATTACTTTAATACATTTGGTAATCTTAATCGAGCCCATAATGATTATATCGACGGCAAAACCCCAGAAGAATATAAGCCATTTTGCCAAGCAGCATTTAGCGATCCGACTTTTAATAAAGATGCCATATTAAACGATCGAGGAATAGACCCTAAAAAAGATGCTTTGGATTTATGCGAGAAACTATTAAAGTAATATACCTAAATTAGGGTATCGTAATATAATGAAGGAAATAATAGAGAAATATTATGAAAAATTTTGAACTGAAAAATCCAACTAAAATTATTTTTGGTACAGATAGCATGGGGAAAATTAGCCAAAACATTATCGGTAAAAAAGTCTTGGTTACTTATGGCGGCGGGAGCATTAAGAAGAACGGAATTTATGACAAGGTGGTCAAAGAGTTGAAAGGTTTTGATATTCAGGAATTTGGTGGAATTGAGCCAAACCCAAGAGTCGAAACTATTCGAGAGGTTATTAAAAAATATAAAGATTTTGATCCGGACTTTCTTTTAGCCATTGGCGGAGGAAGCGTTATCGACGGCACAAAACTAATTGCCGCTTCGATGCACTATGACGGCGACCCATGGGATATAGTGACAAATGTAAGTGCTGAACCGAAAAAATATATTCCGTTTGGAGTTGTGTTGACTTTGTCAGCAACGGGCAGTGAGATGAACAAAGGCGCTGTGATTACCAACTGGCAAACCCATGAAAAAGCCGGTTTTGGGCGAGTGCAAAATTATCCGGTATTTTCAGCTATCGATCCTCAAAATATGTTCTCATTAACCAAAGTACAAACTGCTTATGGAATCGTTGATGCCTTTTCTCATGTCTTGGAACAGTACCTGCACACAACAAAAGACACTCCTTTGCAAGACCGTATTGGTGAAGGAATTTTACTGACACTAATTGAAAATGCGGATATTGTTTTGGAAGATCCACAGAATTATGTTGCAAGGGCAAACATTGCACTTTGCGCCACCATGGCGCTTAATGATTTACTCCGATCAGGAGTGGATGATGATTGGGCAACACATGCTATTGAGCACCAACTAAGTGCATTTTATGACATTCCACATGCCGCAGGATTGGCGATTATTACTCCTCGTTGGATGGAAGTGGTTAAATCTCAGAAACAAAATAAATTTGCACAATACGGCAGAAGAGTTTGGAATATAAACGGCAGTGACGAAGAAATAGCCGAGGAATCAATTAAAAAAACATTCGAATTCTTTGCCTCTTTGGGCATAAAAATGCACCTGAAGGATTGGGAGATTACGAATGAACATTTCCCGATAATGGTTGAGAGATTGGTCGAAAGAAGAATAGGGGAGACACCACTAATAAAAGAACAAATAGAAGAAATACTTTCGCAATCAGTATAGACCAACCAACCTTAAGAATATAAACGAAGCCCTAATATTTTTGCTCTATAAAAACGAAAACCCCACGAGAGGCGGGTTCTCGTGGGCGGGATAAATTACGAACTGATCGCGCGGTCAGCGCTTCAGGCCGTTCTGATGCTGAACTGATGCGGATGGCCTATGAACTCAGACAGAATTCTCTGCACCTTATAGCGGTTGCGTCCTTGCTCGCCAATGAATCGTCCGGAGAACCTAGGGTAATACGCCTGAGTATCTCGGCCCACGGTCTTCACAAAGGCAACCTCCTCATCTGCTTCGTGTAGACCCACGGTTAGTCTGACATCCGTATGGGCGACATATATCATTTTGAGGAAATCACCAGCCTGGTGCCCTTCCAGAAGGTAATCCCTCTCTGTGAGTATCGACCACGCAAGAACAACCTGCTCAGGTGTTATGCACTTTCGGCTCCCCAAGACCGCCATGATGTTTCTTGCGACAGCTCCCTCTACGGAGTATATTGTCTCCCCGAACAGGCTGGCACCATGATTCTCGAAACATTCCCATAGACAGTCGGATAAGCCCCCGCATTCCATATCCCTACCAAGAACCAGCAACCGTCCCCTTCCTTTCTGAAACCACATATCCGGACCTCCTCTGACATGGGTTGAGTAAAACCCTGCAACCACTTTAGCATCAAAAGTGAGATTTGTGAACCTTGCGTAAAGTTTTTTATGGTCTATACGATTACTGGGCCATAGATATTATCGACAATTTTCAACCCCAACCGAGTGGTGATTTTTTAATATTAATTAAGATCATACTTGATTATTAAATAGGCGATGGATTGATTGTTGACAACTCATCTATGTAGGACTAAGCTAGTCTTAGATAGAGAGTAAGACCAAATTAGTCCTAAATAAAGAAAGAAGAAAAATGTACTTAAAAAGAGAAACTGAATACGCAATCTTGGGTCTTAAAACATTGTCGGAACATCCAGACGATTTCATAGACATTTCTACCGTCTCAAACGAAAACCACATCTCATATGTCCTCTTGGCAAAAACATTTCAAAAGTTAGTTAAGGCCGGACTGGTAGAGTCAAAAATGGGACCAAGCGGGGGGTTCCGAATAATGAAGAAGGCAAAAGATATGAACTTGTATGAAATTGCAGAATCAATTCAGGATATGCGGGTAATTGAATGCTTTCAAGGAAACGCCCCGCACTGCAAACGAGAAAGAGGATGCACCATGAAACATGTCGTCCAAGGACTACAAGACACGGTCAACCAATATCTACAAAGTAAAAAATTAGAAAGTGTTAGTTAATAATTAATAATTGCCCTTAGGGCAAAAGGAGGCAAATGAAGGAAAAAAAAGCAAGAAGGGAAAGCAGAAAGGTGCGGAGAGGGATGCTGAGAAGACCGATTTTAGTCGATTTTGCCGCAACCTTTCACGAGAGAATTTATCAGGAGAACTTATCGAAAGTCGTAAAATCTTTAGGTAAGGATCACCCGATCAAAGTTCTACTGTCTGAACATGAACAAGCTATTCGTTCACTTTATATCTTAAACAAAGCGAACGAAGGACTGGAAAAAAGCGGAAAATTTGAAAATGTAACGATTGAACTATGGGAACTTTTGGGCCAAGCGATACAAAATTTGAAAATGGCCGACCTGCACTTTAACAAAGAAGAAAATGCTTTATTCCCAGAACTGGCAGAAAGAGGTTTTTACACCAATGTAAAAATGATTATGGCCGAGCATAAAGAGGTGCATGAGTTGATCGGACGGTTGATAGAAGCATTTGACGGCGGGCTGGAAGACAATTTTGAAGAAACTGTTTCTGCCATCAACGCGATCGTAATCACACTCTCAGACAAATTGCGTAAGCTGATATTTAAAGAAAATTATGTGCTTTATCCGGCGGCACTCCGTCTAATACAGGGAGAGAGAGCTTGGAGCGGTATAAGGGCAGCGTGGGGGAGTGGAGCAAAATACAGAATCAACAACTCTCATACTGCGGCATAATATAGGAGGATAAGTGCATGGCAAGCATAAAAGATAGGAATAATTAATATTTATACAAAGGAGATAAAATGGAATACTCAAATGAAACGAGGCACTATGGAAGAAAGATGTCGATCTGGTCATGGATCGGGGTGTACATAGTGGCAGCCGCTATAATTTACGGAGCCGCATTCCTAATCTATAGGGAAGCGAAAGACAACGGAACAGACGATAATAGTACAGGCACAACACAAACAGAAGGACTTTACTAAAAATGAATCATATATTCACTAGTTAAAAAGCGGTAGCAATACCGCTTTTTTGTTGACAATGGTAAAATAAAATTAATGGATAATATTGAAGCAAAACTGATCGCGCCATGCGGGATGAACTGCGGGTTGTGCAGTGCCTATCTTAGGGCTGAAAACAAATGCCCCGGTTGTTTTACGGGTAGAAAAGTTAATGACAAACCGATTAAATGTGGCCGTAAACTTTGCAAGAACAGAAAAGGAGATTTTTGTTTTGAATGCGGCAAATTTCCATGTGACAGTATCAAAAAATTGGATGAGAGATATCAAAATCGCTACGAATTCAGTCCAATCGAAAATTTGGAATTTATCCGCGACAACGGGATAGATAAATTTGTTGAAGAACAGCGCAAAAAATACCAATCTAGCAAAGGCACTCTTTGCGTGCATGACAAAAAATATTACCAAGGAGATAGATGAAAAAAATTATAATTATTACCGCCGTTCTCACAACCATTCTTGGCGGTTTATTTTTTACTGAAAAAGCACAAGCCCGTGATTATGTTTCAGATTGGTATATTAAAGATTTTCAGTCAACTATTATTGTTAACAAAGACTCGACTTTAGATATTACGGAGAGAATTACTGCAGACTGTGGAACACTGCCCGATAAACACGGCATTTTCCGAGTTCTACCAACAGTTGCGAACACCGGAACAGAAGAGATTAAAACGCCGGTTGAGCTAATCAGCATTACGGATTTTGACGGCAAAAAAATCCCTTATTCAACCGATCACAATCTGAGCGCCCATACAATTACTTATAAAATAGGTGACGCCGACAAAACAGTCAGCGGTGTAAATAATTATGAAATAAAATATAAAATTAAAAACACGATAAGATTTTATAGTCCAGAGTTTGATGAACTTTACTGGAATTTAAATGGCAATTTCTGGGAAATAGAAACAGACTATTTTAAGGCCGAGATTAATTTTCCAGAAGGGGTAAATGAGCAAAATACTAAGCTGGAACTTTATGCAGGCGCTTTTGGATCTAAGGATAAATACTTAGCCATGTCACAATGGACCAGCGGAAATACTTTGAAAATCGAGAGCACGCAAACGCTCAAAAAAGGAGAGGGAATTACGCTCTCAGCAGCCATGCCAAAAAATATTTTTGAAGCTTATGTTTTAACTAAGACAGATGAGAAGCAGTATATGGACTACTCCGCCTATCTACAGAAATATTATCCATTTTTGTACACGATTTGCACATGGTTCCTAGCTCTGGTTTTACCGATAATAATTTTTATACTCTGCTTTTCTGCATGGAAAAAATATGGGGATGACAAGGGAGGCGGACGGTCAATTGCACCTGAGTTTGAAATACCGGATAAATTAACCCCCATGGAGCTGGGGCTCATTTACTCTAATGGATCGCTCAGACCTACATATTTTGCCGCCACTCTTATTAACCTAGCGGTTAAAAGAGTAATAAAAATTGAAGAGGTTAATAAGAAATGGGCTTTAGGCAAAAAGGATTATAAATTAATTTTTGTAGATAAAAAAATTGCATTGAGCATTTCAGAAAAATTAATTGTTGATAAATTATTTACACTAGATGACAGTCTTTTAATTTCTTCGCTCCAGAAAGATTCGACTTTTTACTTATCACTTCAATCAATTACTAAAATGGTGAAAAACGATCTTAAAGGTCAAGATCTATTAGATCTAACCGGCACAAAATACAAAATTGGGTTTATTATTGCGGGACTATTCATGCTGGTCAGCTCATTTTTCGTGGCAATCGTATTTTCAGTCGGGTCAATTGGAGTAATAATTTCTGCCATAATTCTTGCCATTTTTGCAATTATTATGCCAAAACGCACAGTTAAAGGGATGGACCTGTATTACAAAATTCTTGGTTTTAAACTTTACATGGACACAGCCGAAAAATACCGGCAACCATGGAATGAAAAAGAAAATATTTTTGAGAAATTCTTGCCTTATGCGATTTTATTTGGCATCGCTAAAGAGTGGACCAAGAAAATGAAGATGCTGTATAATGATCAATTGATTGCCTATCATCCGTTCTGGTACATTGGCGGTGACATGAATAACTTTGATTTGAATAGTTTTGCTTCAACAATTTCTGCAGTCTCTTCTGCCGTCGGCACTGCGTCGGGCGCCAGTGGCGGAGGAGGTGCTGGAGGTGGGGGAGGCGGTGGAGGCGGAGGAGGTTGGTAAACTAGAAAATAAACTAGGAAAGAAAAAAAATGAAAAATTTATACAAATGGAGTTTTGTTCATGCCGTTGGGATCGTAGTTTACATCACCATTGTGGCAACTATTATGCAAAATGGTGAAAAACTGTTCGGGAAAGAAGATAATTTTATAACACCTATAGCTTTTTTACTGCTCTTTACTCTGTCGGCATCAGTAGTTGGCCTTTTGGGACTAGGAAGACCAGTTTCACTTTACTTGGACGGTAAGAAAAAAGATGCCGTAACTCTTTTGGTTCTAACCATGGGCTGGATTGGAATATTTACAATCTTTGCTTTAATCACGTCAGCTCTGGTAAAATAGAGTAGTATTAATATTAATAATTAAAAAGGAGTTCTAATGCCCGAAAAAAAGATCAGGGTTCAAGTACTTTGATGGCAGTCTTATGTTACTTTGGGATCCTGGTTCTTATTCCACTTGTAACGGATTCTAAAAATGATCCATTCGTTAAGTTCCATATTAAGCAGGGATTAGCCCTCTTAATAGTCTATGTAATCTGCGCCTTTGTTCTCTGGATTCCGGTTATTGGCTGGCTCTTGGGCATCTTCCTATTCGTTCTATTTATAATGGGCGTGATAAATGCCGCCACCGGCAAACAGAATTCACTTCCGGTAATTGGACAACTTGCAGACAAGATCAAAATATAATTTTTCCCTTTCCCATATAAAAGAGAACGGTTTAAATCGTTCTCTTTTTGCACTAATTTTCTATTTGGCATATAATTAATAGGTAGTTAAGACTACTGATCGATTTTATCCCGCACTTGATGCGGGGCGGGAATGACAAAGATAACCTTGCGAGGGGCAATGGGTATTTCTGACGACATAAAACCAAAGCGCGGCCATCACACCGCTTCTCACCATCACGCCGATAATTTTTTGGACGACTTTGACTATGAGGGCGCGGTTGGAGAACCAATTCCGTTGAAAGACAGGGAAGACATTGAACGAAAAGAAAACTTAGAAGACGACTTTTTTAGTAAAAAACACTCACATAAAAAAGACGACTACAATGATTACTATGAGAGCTACCACAAAAAAGATGAAGAATACGATGAGGTGCGAGAAGAAAAGCCCAGAGAAAAAAAACGAAGCGGAAGCAATCTCGCCAGAACATTAATCTGGATAATGACTTTAGCGATTATTACTTTGCTGCTATGGCAGAACAAAACCGAGATTATCAATCTGATAAAAGAAAAAATTTTTCATCAAGCAGAAACAACCAGTCCGATTGAGAGCAAGAAAACAGACGATTACTATACGGGAGAAACGGTAGACAATTCTAACGTGAATACCAATGCCAACCTTAATACAAATTCACCTGTCGCCTCTACAACTCCCGCACCCAATACTAATAATTCCGCAATTAAAATTGAAATACTAAATGGTAATGGGATAAAAAATTCCGGTGCCACCACGAAAGCAACTCTGGAAAACGCGGGTTTTACAGTTAGCAAAACGGCCAACGCTAAAAATTTTAATTATGCTACCACTTTGATTTATTATAAAACCGGTCAAGATGCCGCCGCTAACTCGGTTAGAAATGCATTAACCGGCAAGGAAGTTACAATCGAAAACAATGACACATTGGCAGGAGTATATGATGTCGTAATAGTTTTAGGAGCTAAGTAAAATGGATCAAAGTTTGGATAAGTTATTTGCCCAATATGATAAATTGATTTCCGGACTTTCACCGGCAACGCAAGCTTTTATTTCGATTGCATTGATGGTTTTTTTAATATGGCAGATTTACATGATATTTAAGAGCGGACATTGGATTTTTATCGCTGCCTTAATTTTATTCTTGCCTGGCACTTGGCCGGCAACAAAAGTCATCGGTGGACTTATTTTAACGCTTCTCAAATTCCTCTTCTTACGAGCCCAGCTGTTATTTTTCCATTAATAACGTTAGCAATATGAATAAAATTGTCTTTTCAATAAAAAAAGATGAGGAAATCACTTCCTCAATTTTTAACTATTGCCAAAAAAATAATATTCAGAGTGCTTGGATCAGTGGAATAGGTGCAGTAAAATCAGCAACGCTTGCTCTTTACGATTTAGAGAAAAAAGAGTATAAGAAGAAGCGTTTCTCTGGTAAGTTTGAGATAGTCGGATTATCGGGCAATATTGGAACACTCGAAGGAAAGCCGGTTTTGCATCTACATACTGTTTTATCCGATGAAAATATGGCCATATTTGGAGGGCATCTAGAGAAGGCAACGGTTTCTGTGACATGTGAAATACTGATATCTAAAACAGATTATAGAATTGAAAGAGAATTCGACCCAAACATTGGATTAAATTTGATAAGGAGCTAATATGCCAAACAACCCATATGAAGATGTGAAGAAACAGATTGATGAGGCCAAAAAATTGGTTGATTTTGATCCCGAAGTTATTGAAATATTAAAGTACCCTCAAAAAGTGGTTGAGGTTTCGATTCCAATGCACATGGATAATGGGGAAATAAAAATATTCCACGGATATAGAGTCCAGCACAATAACTATCGCGGTCCATATAAAGGGGGTATCCGCTATCACCCAAAGGTAAATTTGGACGAGGTAAAAGCTTTAGCGACTTGGATGACTTTTAAGTGCGCCGTTGCCGACATCCCATTTGGTGGTGCAAAAGGCGGTATTGTCGTCGATCCACACAAACTGTCCAAGCACGAACTGGAACATTTGACCCGTGGATACATAGATAAAATTTTTGCGGAGATTGGCCCCTACAAAGATGTGCCGGCACCGGATGTTTACACCAACGCACAGGTAATGGCTTGGATAATGGACGAGTACAGTCATATTGCACAAGAACATACGCCCGCTGTAGTAACGGGAAAACCGCTAGAAAATGAGGGCTCAAAAGGCCGCGACATTGCAACGGCTCAAGGCGGAATATTTGTTTTGCTGGAATATCTAGCTAAAAAAAATAAAGACATAAAAAAACAAGCTATAGCCGTTCAGGGTTTTGGAAATGCAGGCGCAAACGCAGCAAAAATGCTTCATGAATTGGGAGCAAAAGTAGTTGCTATTTCCGATTCGAAAGGCGCAATTTATTCTGAGAACGGTCTTAATCCCTATGCAGTAGAAAGATTTAAAATAAAAACCGGTTCGGTAGCAAACTTCGAAGGAGCAAAAAATTTAAGCGGAGAAAAAATATTTTCAGTGGAGAATGATATTTTCATTCCGGCAACGTTAGAAGATGCCATCACAGAAAAAAATGCTAACAGCATCAAAAGCAAAGTGATTTTAGAACTGGCCAACGGCCCTATTACTCCGGAAGCCGATAAAATTTTAGAGAAGAAGGGGGTTGAGATTATCCCCGACATATTAGCAAACTCCGGCGGGGTAACAGTCAGTTATTTTGAATGGGCGCAAAATCTGTCAAGAAGCTATTTCTGCGAAGAGGAAATAACGGCCAAGCTTAAGGCAAAAATGAAGAGATCATTTGCGGATGTATACGACTTTACAATAAAAAATAACTGCACACTTCGTAAATCTGCTTTTGCTCTAGCTATTAAGCGCGTAAGCAAAGCCATTCACAATCGCGGAATTTTGAGCTAAAATATTAATCAGTAGTAAGTAGTAAAGTAAATAGGTAAATCGACAGGTTTTGATCCTCCCGAACAATACTACTTGAGATTTAAATTCTAAATTTTAAATTATAAATTGGAGCAAAGCGACACATGTTTGATGTTATCATTATTGGTGGAGGTCCGGCTGGACTCTCGGCCGGCTTATACACCTCAAGACGCGCTTTAAATACTCTGATCATAAGCAGAGACATTGGCGGACAAATTTCTAAAACACCGGAGATAGAAAATTACCCTGGAATCGATAAGATTTCAGGCATTGATCTGGCAATGAAACTTAAAGCGCAGGCAGAAAAATTTGGCGCTAAAATAATTTTTGAAGAAACTGCTAAAATTATAAAATTAAAAGACAAGTTTGTAGTTGAGACACTACGCAATAAATACGAGGCGAAGAGTGTTATCTTGGCCTCGGGCAAAAAACCTCGAGAATTAGGAGTTCCTGGGGAAAACGAATTTAAGGGCAGGGGAGTATCTTACTGTGCCACCTGTGATGTTCCTTTCTTTAGAGATAAAACCTTGACAATTGTCGGCGGGGGAAATTCTGCATTAGACGCTGCGCTGCTTGCATCCAAATATGCTAAAAAAGTCTATCTCATACATCGACGAGACAGTTTTGTTGGTGAACAAATTTTAGTTGAAAATGTAAAAAAGACAAAGATCATTGAAATTATTTATTCAGATGAAGTTGTAGAAATTATTGGAGAGAATGTCGTAAAATCACTTAAATTAAAAAGTGGGAAAGAAATTGCAACGGACGGCATCATTATTGAAGTAGGATTCATAGTCGACCACTCTTTAGTTGAAGGATTGGTAAAGATTGATGGGAAGAAACAGGTTGTGGTCAATAATGTGCAGGAAACTTCAGAACCGGGGATTTTTGCCGCCGGAGACTTAACCGAAACCCCTTACAAACAAATTGCGATTTCTACCGGAGAAGGTGTAAAAGCGGCTCTTTCGTGTTATGATTATTTACAGAGATTACAAGGAAAGCGCGGTATTTTGGCCGATTGGCATTGATTAAGTTAAATGTCAAAAGTTTTAAATAATCGAACAAATTTAACATTTAAATTTCTATTAACTATAAACAAACAATAATAAACTATTCACGGGAGGGGAAATGTCTGATTTGGAACTAAAGGAAAAAGACTTAGCAGAGGAAGACGAAGAATCAAAAGAAGATGTCGGAGAAGACTCCAAGAAAAATGGTGAAAATGATCGAAAGAAAAAGAAAAATGGTGAAAAGAAAAAATTGAAAGAGAGGATAAAGGATTTTTTTGCAAATCCTAAAAAAAGATTAATTTTTATTATTTCTCTTGGCATTATTTTAATTGCTGCTGTAAGCACCGGAATGTATTTTCTGACTCATGAGAAAACGGGGACAGAAAAATTGGAGGAGAAAAAAAATGAAGTTGCAGAGGAACCAAAATATCAAGCAATTCTGGATGGAGTGATGACAGATCAAACATCAGCTAACCGCCATCCTCTAGCTATAATGGTCGAGAATCATCCTGACGCAAGGCCTCAGGCGGGTTTAGATAAAGCAAGTGTAGTTTATGAAGCAATCGCAGAAGGCGGCATCACTAGATTTCTAGCGGTTTATGGAACAAATGAAGCAGAAAAGGTTGGTCCGGTGCGGTCTGCTCGAACCTATTATGTTGATTGGGCACATGGTTTTGATGCCTACTATGCCCATGTCGGCGGGAATATGGACGCTTTAGAGAAAATTCCAAAGGACAAAATAATGGACTTAGACCAGTTTAGATATTCTGCCCCTTATTGGAGAGAGAAATCAGCCGGCGTCTCAAGCGAACACACAATGTTTACTTCAACCTTGAAGCTCCGTGATCAAGCGACAAAAAATAATTACTCGACTTCAAATAATTTTAATGTCTATAAATATAAAGAAGACCCCAAAGACGCTGAGCGTGACGCGCTACCGGAGTCGCAAAAAGTGACAGTTAATTTCTCTTCGGCAGATTACAAAGTAGATTTTATTTATGACAAAATAGCTAATTCATATAAAAGATTGTTGGCTGGTAAATCTCATACCGACAGAATTACAAAGGATCAGTTAACCGCTAAAAACATTGTGGTGATGACAATGACTCGAAAAGCAACAGTTACAAAAATTAATGAAACCGGTTACATAATGGACACTGTCGGTTCCGGCAAAGCCAAGTTTTTTCTTGACGGCAAAGAAACTGACGGAACATGGAAAAAACAATCTTCATCTGATAGGGAAATGTTTTATGATGCAAGCGGAAACGAAGTCACCTTCAACCGAGGGCAACTCTGGATTTGTGTAATTCCACCAGAAAGTACTGTTGTCGTTACTCAATAAATAATGATTTAAAATATGGATAATTGTTACTTGCTTAGCAGCTTATCAGCTGACTAGCTAATAAGAGGAGGGTTATGGCGGTAATTAAAGATATTTTTGCTAGAGAAATTTTGGACTCAAGAGGCAACCCTACAGTTGCCTGTGAGGTCGTCTTAGACACGGGCGTTCATTCGCTTGGTTTCGTACCATCCGGCGCATATACCGGCATTAATGAGGCATTGGAGCTCAGGGATGGTGACCTAAACAGGTTTGACGGCAAGGGCGTATTAAAAGCAGTAAAAAACGTTAATACAACCATTAGGGAAGCTATCGCTGGCATGGACCCGCTTGATCTTTATAGCGTCGATAGAAGAATGATTGAGATTGATAATACTCCAAATAAATCCAATTTAGGCGCCAATGCCATACTTTCCGTGTCTCTTGCTGTAGCTAAAGCCGCTTCAAAGCAATCGAAAATGCCCCTATATCAGTATCTGGGGCAGCTTCTCGGCAAAAAAAACGACAATTATATTATGCCAATTCCATTTATGAATATTTTAAACGGAGGCAAGCATGCCATCGGCTCAACTGATTTTCAGGAATTTATGGTTGTCCCGGTAAAGTTTCCATCCTTTAAAGAAGCACTTAGGGTTGGATCTGAAATTTTTCATTCTTTGGCAAAAATTTTAGAAGAAAGAAATTATCAGCCACTCGTAGGTGATGAGGGTGGCTACGCTCCTTCGCTCTTTTCAAACGAACAAGCGATGGAGCTTTTGATGATGGCGATAAAAGAAGCCAACTACAGCGCAGGTGAAAATGTTTTTATTGCTCTCGATCCTGCAGCCAGCCGGTTCTATACCGAAGACATCTACGAGCTTCACCGTGAGAATCAATCCCTAACAACAGGGCAAATGATTGATTTTTACACGGAATGGACCGAAAAATACCCGATTGTCTCCATTGAAGACGGACTAGCTGAAAGCGACTGGAATGGATGGCGTGATTTAACCCAGAGAATAGGGGATAAGGTCGAGTTAATCGGCGACGATCTCTACGCCACCAATAAAGAACTGCTAAATAAGGGAATACAGTATAAATCTTCCACCGGCATCCTAATTAAACCAAATCAGATCGGGACTCTCTCGGAAACGCTTGAAACAATTAAAAATGCAGAAAAGGCCGGCTTTAAAGTAATAATCTCTCATCGCTCAGGTGAAACAGAAGATGACTTTATCGCCGATCTTTCAGTTGCAACCTGCTGCGGCGTGATAAAGTCAGGCGCTCCGTGCCGCTCAGAGCGGACAGCAAAATATAACCGGCTTATCAAAATTGAGGAAAAGTTGGGCGCTAAAGCCAAATTCGCCACATGGGACACTTCCGGCAACGAGGGACTAGGGCAGCTCTAAGTTGCCACCGCCTTTGGCGGGGTCCCGCAGAAAGCGGGATAAGTAAATCAGTAAAAGCATAAAAAAATGCCCTTTGATATAATCGCGGGGCATTTTTTACTTAATAACTTAGAGGGAGTTAGCAATCCTCATAACCTTATTGTAGTAAGCTGTTGAAGGATTGTATCCCCAAAGAGCTTTCTGTACATTTGGGTAGCCACATGCCTTAAGATAGGCGGCGGCTGAAAATATTGCATCCTCAACATTGTTGATATCAGCAATACCATCGCCGTTACCGTCTACACCGTGTCTACGCCATGTAGAAGGCATAAACTGCATCGGACCGGTAGCACCGGAACCAGTATGGTTAGTGATGCCGGATGAACCCGAACCACCAGTTTCAACTAAGTGGACGGCTCTCAATATTCTGGCATCTACCCCATAGGCAGCCTGCGCTCGGCTATAAATCGGACCAAAGTCAGAAGGATCAGAGTAAACCCGGTTTTCACGGGCAGCCACACTTCTAGAAGCGGTGATTTTAGCTTTAGCTGCATCAGCAGCGGCCTTTGCATCGGCGGCAGCTTTAGCATCAGCTTCAGCTTTTTCTCTGGCTTCCTTATTGACGGCAGATTCACCAGGCTTAATTTCGGAAACCTTGCTTCCTCTTGTTAAGACGGTCGGCGAATCAATCGATAACTTAATTTCGTTTTTTTGCGCCTGCGCTTTATCAATTCCAACCTGTGAAAGATTTGGTGAGATAATCACCGGCAAAATCATGGAGAGGATGATAAAGGAAGACATTCTGTGCAGCTTCGACTTGGAAGCTGCAATTTTGAGGTAAGACCAAATTTTGGCCTTAATCACACTAAATCTCTCAGGATTGAGAGTCATTGATTCATCTGGATATTCGACTGGTGAAAATTCAATCGTACGAAGTCTTGTACCAGATACTCATATTAATTAAAAAGTTCTTAAGATCGCTCTCAAGAACCCTCCCAATATAGCACAATTCTTATCATTTGTCAACCCCCTGTCGCTCAATCTAGCTTCATTTTAGCCCTGGAGGGGTTGATGCTTCCGTAGCCCGTAAGGGCGAAGGGGTATCAAGAGCAAAGGGCTTGTTTTTCCTTGCGCTCGGCTACTTGAGCATTATACGGGTAAAGAAAATATTGTCAAGTTTCT
>CAYQPT010000014.1:0-25995 GCA_964419835.1 uncultured Candidatus Saccharibacteria bacterium
GCTAACGCTTCAAACGCACACACCCGCTAACGCGGGTGGTTTTTGCTTTAAATAAATAAAATAGCTCCATTAATTTGCACTGGAGCTATTTTTTTGGTATTTATTATTCATACCGATTTTGCTCGTGGAGAGCAGGGAGAGGCTAAGGAAATGCCCAAAGTCAAAGAGAACAAAAAGAAGAAAGGCGACTGCGGCGAACAAGGAAGGCGGCGAAAGCCAAGGTCCTGTACCCACAAGTCCGTGGTAGCCGTGCAGAACGCCAAGCCAAGCGCAGAGGTCTGAGATCGCAAGGCGATCATCATATCGGGTTGCCTGCACGCAGACCAAGGCGAGTTCACTCTCCGTAGTTGCGACAGCTCGTCGCACACGTTTTCAACGCCCGGGACACATCCGATCCGGGCGTTTCCCTTTTATAACAATTATTCTATAATGTAAATGTAGGAAATTTTAATTATGCTGTGCCCAACTTCGCTGAAGCTACGCTGGGCTTTGCAAAGCAAAGGAGTTTTATGGAGAAAAGTTTTTCAATTGGTGAAGCAGTCAGCTATGGCTGGGATACGTTTAAAAAGAATGCTTGGCTTTTTATAACATTGGCGGCAATTGATCTGGTGTTAAATTCAATTCCAAATATAGTAAGCCGTGAAACAAGTCCTGAGAAGAATTTGATTGGACTTCTTGTTTGGTTGGCGTCTACAGCAATTCAAATTGGAATTGTTACTATCACATTAAAAGTTTTAGATTCAAAAAAAACAGGGATGTCGGACTTATTCCAAAACATCAGTTGCTACTGGCGATACTTAGGTGCAACAATTCTATATGGATTTATTGTTCTTATCGGGTTTATACTCTTGATTGTTCCTGGCGTAATTTGGGCAATTAAATATCAATTCTACGGATATTTAATCATTGACAAAAAAATGGGCATCATGGAGTCACTCAAGAAGAGCGGGGAAATGACTAAGGGCGTTCGGCTCGATTTATTCGGACTGGGGCTAGTTCTTCTTGGCGTAATTATTTTGGGGGCGCTTGTCTTGGGTGTTGGTCTTCTAGCTGCCATTCCAACTGTTTGGTTGGCAACAGCTTATGTTTACAGAAAACTTTCTAAAGCAACCGTAAAATCCAAAGAAATCACAGAGGAAGCCGTGGCTGCATAAAAAATATTACTATCTCATATTAAAAAATAGTCCTGATCAGTTGGGACTATTTTTTATATATTTAACGACCTCACCTGACCGCTTTCTAAAAAGGGGATCTTATCGGTCTACAATATTCGAAAGCATTAATCTTTTCTCAACCGAAGCAATTACTTTTCTAGTCTGTAGAATCATATCCGGCGTTACCGAAACGCTAGTCGTACCGGTCTTGACCATCATTTCAGTTACTTCAGGGTAAACACTTGGAGCTTGTCCGCAGATTGAAACCGTAACATTATGCTTACGGCAGGTTTTAATTACATATTGGATGCAAAGAGAAACTGCTTCATCTCTTTCGTCAAAAGTTTTTGCCAGAGTCTGGTTATCGCGATCAACTCCTAATGTTAATTGAGTCAAATCGTTCGATCCGATTGAAATGCCATCGATGCCAAGCGCCAAGAATTTTTCCAGCAAAATTACATTTGAAGGCACCTCACACATCATCCATATTTTAAAGTCAGAACCTTGCTTTAATCCGCTATCCGCAACCATTTTCATTACAGTTTCCATTTCGTTGACTGTCCGAACAAAAGGAATCATGATCCAAAGATTTTTTAGATCATAAGTTTCACGGACATTTTTCATTGCCTTTAATTCAAGGGCAAACATATCCGGCTCGGCAATGTAGCGGGAGGCACCGCGATAGCCAATCATGGGATTATCCTCAACCGGTTCAAACTTTTCCCCGCCTTTTAGCCCTCTATATTCGTTGGTTTTAAAATCAGTGGCACGATAAACAACCGGACGAGGCGCAAAAGCTGCAGCAATGGTGCGCATGCCTTCGGTTATTTTTTTGACATATTCTTCTCCCCTACCATCTTCGACCATGGCTTTTGGGTGTTCCCCCAACTCTGCGATCATAAATTCAGCACGGAGCAAACCAACGCCATCAACCGGTAATTTCGCGATCTCTTCGGCCATTGAGGGCTCGCCCAAATTGACATAAACTTTTGTGCCGGTGATTGGAACTTCCTCGGCAATTTGCGATCCCGAAGCCGTTCTTGATGCAGGATTAATCTCCTCTGGTGTTGCTTTGGACTCGACTTTTCCTTTATATACTAATCCTTTTGCGCCATCCACCGTGACGACTTGTCCCGTCTTTAAGGTTGAAGTAGCCGTACCAGTGCCAACGACACAAGGAATTCCGAGTTCTCTTGAAACTATTGCCGCATGACAGGTTCGTCCGCCAACATCGGTAATGATTGCCTTTGCTTTTCTCATTGCCGGAACATAATCTGGAGTGGTCATTTCCGTGACTAGAATGTCGCCTTCTAATACCTTGTCAATCTCGGTTGGTTTGTGAATTATTTTCACAGTCCCAAAAGCTGACCCAAGTGAAGCGGTCGCACCCTTCAAAATAACTTCCGCTTTAGATTCGTCAATATCTCCAGTCTGAGGTTGGCTGCTAGCGGTTGACGCTTCTGATTGCTGACCGTCATCTGCGGACTGCTTGCCCAGTGTTGTAATCGGTCTCGATTGAACAAAAAATACTTTACCGGCTTGAATTGCCCACTCCGTATCCTGCGGCTTGCCATAATGTTCCTCTATCTTGATACCAATTTCTGCTAATTTCAGTATTTCATCATCTGTAATTTTCTGCTCTTTTTGCTTTTCTTTTGGAATGTTGACGTGTTTGTCGCCCTGCGGATAGGACTTTACAATCTGCCAAGTCTGCTCATTGACCTCTTTATTTGCGATCTGTTTGGTTTTCTTATCAACGGCATACCGGTCGGGAGTTATCGAACCCGAAACAACTGCTTCACCTAGTCCATATCCAGCTTCGATCACCAATTGATCGGCATTTTGAGAAACAGGATCAACTGTAAACATGATACCGGATTGCTCGGAGGCAACCATATTCTGGACCGGAACCGAGAGTCCAACTTTTAAGTGATCATATTTTTGGACGATACGATAATAGATTGCCCTTGCTTCAAAAAGTGAGGCATAACATTTTTGAACTGCCTCAACAACTTTTTCTGGTCCGTGCATATTTAAAAATGTTGCCTGCTGTCCTGCAAATGACGCCTCTGGAAGGTCTTCGGCTGTGGCAGAAGATCTCACAGCAACAGAAAGTCCGCCCAGTTTCACATACGCTTCTTTAATTTGGGTCACTAAATCTGCCGGCATCTTAGCTGCCAGAATTGATTTCTTTATTTCTCTTGAAACGCTATTTAGCTTCTTGTTATCTTCAGGATTCAAACCGGATAAGAGCTTTTGTAGTTTTGATTTTAGTCCAGATTTTTCGAAAAAGTAATAGTAAGCTTGGGCAGTGACGCAAAAACCATTTGGCACCGGAATGCCTGCTTTTACAAGTTCACCTAAATTTGCGCCTTTTCCTCCGACCTGTGCAATATCACTCTTACCAATGTCGGAAAACCACAAAATATACGGTTCTTTTTTCTTAGCCATACCCCTCCTTAATAGTAATTAGCAGATAGTTTTTAGTTGATGGTGGATCCCAATGATTTTTTATTATTTTCCAATATTTCCTTGACGGTTTCCCAATTAAATCCTCGGCTTAAAAGATGTCTGCATACCTTTTCATACTTTTTATCTTTGTTTAAATTTTTCTTAATCCATTGCCCAAAAGCTATTTCTGCCAATTCGCTTTCGTCTGAGTCATCCTCAGCCAAAGCTTGCTCTATAATCTTTGCCGGTACGAGTTTTTTTTGCAGTTTTGCCCTTAACTGATATTTACCGAGCGGTTTTATGCTTAACTGGTTTTGAATATAATTCTTGGCGAACCGCTCGTCTGAAAGGAAATTTTTATCTATCAGAAACTTTATTGTGGTTTCAATTTCATTTGGGTCATGTTCCTTGTTTAATAATTTCTCCCTGATCTCGCCTATGCTTCTGTCGCGCCTACCAAGGAGCCAAAGTGCATAATTTAAAGCAGAATTTTTCATTAATTATTTCGAGTTTTCCTCTTCTACTTTTTTATAAATTTCGTCTTTAATCTTTGCACAAAGTTTTGGATCATTTTTCAAAACTGCTCTAGCGCCCTCCTTGCCCTGGCCTAGCTTGTCTTCACCATAAGAAAGCCATGATCCCGCTTTTTCGACTACTCCGTATTTCACACCAAGATCGATGATTTCTCCTTCATAATCAATACCACTGCCGAACATAATATCGAATTCAGCTGTTTTAAACGGCGCGGCCACCTTATTCTTAACAACCTTAACCATTACATGGTTTCCGACATTATCTTCACCTTGTTTTAATGCCGCTTTTCTTCTGATGTCGAGCCGGACGGATGAATAAAATTTCAAAGCATTTCCACCAGTTGTGGTCTCGGGATTACCAAACATTACACCAATTTTCATTCTAATCTGATTAATAAAAATTAAAATTGTTTTTGACTTGGAAACGACGCCAGTTAATTTCCGGAGAGCTTGACTCATTAATCTCGCATGAACGCCCATCATTGAGTCTCCCATTTCGCCCTCAATTTCGGCACGCGGAACCAGTGCGGCAACAGAGTCCACCACAATGACATCTAGCGCATTTGATCGGATTAGCGTCTCTGTAATCTCCAGCGCCTGCTCACCGTTATCCGGCTGCGAAATAAGCAGCTCGTCCAGTTTTACACCAAGCTTTTGAGCATATTCGGGATCAAGGGCATGTTCCGCGTCGATAAAGGCAGCGGATCCACCATGTTTTTGTGCTTCAGCGATTGTAGTTAATGCCAAAGTTGTCTTTCCGGATGATTCAGGGCCATATATCTCAACGACTCGTCCACGGGGAAGGCCACTCACTCCGAGAGCCAAATCAAGAGAGAGAGATCCGGTTGAAATCGTCTCAACTTTCAGCTTAGCGCCGTCTCCCAAATTCATTATCGCACCTTTGCCAAATTGTTTTTCTATTGACGAGAGAGCAGCTTCAAGCGCTTGGCTTTTGCCGCTTTTTTCTTTTTCTATTATTACCTTATTTTCATCTTTTTTAGACATATTACTCCAAACTTATTGATTCAAGTTGTTTTCAATTATTGCCGTCTTTGGCTTATATTCGACAGTGTAAATTTGTGAACTTTCCTTCTTGGCTTTATTGACTGCTTCTATTTTTACCATATTAACACCCTGATGAAGCTTTAATCGGGTCGAGAACCGGCCATCTCCACTTACTGGAATATTTTCTTCGTTAATAGAAACGGCTGTATCGACATCAGTTACTCCGGCTAGCTCGATTGCATCGCTATCAGTCGTAATGTTGTTATCCGGCGAAGTAATTTTTAAATCAGGATTGCCTGCGAATCCAACTAATTGAAAAATTATATAGCCGATAACTGAAACTATTGAAACGGTCATGGCGGCATAGCCGAGCAGTTTTGGTGTGATTAAAACTTTCGTTTCTTTGAAAGTTTGATTGTAGGAAATTTTATGAACTTCTTTGCTTTTTCTAAACGCCATTTCAGCATCAAATGTTTCTTTGATTGATTTGAGTTCGAGCTTGAGGAATTTGGCGTACGCAAGCACAAAACTTCTTGTGTACACGCTTTGTGGCAGCTCTGACCACCTACCTTCTTCTATCGCGAAAAGATATTTTTGCCTGACTTTTGAGCCGATTTCTGCTTCAGATAAAGAAATCTTTTTTCTTTGCCTGGCTTTCTTCAATCGTTCGCTTAAGGTCTGGCCGGATTTAATTTTTTTTGTCGAAAAACCGGAAATCATTATTATTCCTAATACCTATCGTATTTATTATCCTTTGATTCGCTATTATCTAAATCGTTAAAATCTCCGCCCCGGTTCTGAAAAGCTTCAGAGCCGGTATCGCTGATTAAGACATCCCTTGGTTTTGCTCCGTCTGCGGGGCCAATTACACCTTGTTGTTCCAAGATATCAAGTAAGCGAGCAGCTCTAGCATAGCCGACTCGGAGCCGCCTTTGCAAGAGTGAAGCAGATGCTTTGCCGGCATGCATAACGGTTTCCATTGCATTGTTATAAAGATCATCTTCACCCGAGCCGTCTCCGCTCATTGTTCCGCCGGATTGAGCCGAGCGAAATGACATAATTGCATCATCGTATTCAGCTTCACCTTTATCACACAAATACTTGTTTAGAGATTCAATTTCAGAGTCTGAAATGAAGCATCCCTGGATACGCCGAGGTTTAGTAACACCATTACCGATAAAGAGCATATCACCGTTTCCAAGCAGTTTTTCCGCTCCCGATAAGTCCAAAATAGTGCGAGAATCGACTTGAGAGGCAGTCGCAAAAGCAATTCTGGAGGTTATGTTGGCTTTGATTAAACCGGTTAATACATCGACGGAAGGACGCTGAGTCGCAATAACTAAATGCATACCGGTTGCCCGAGCCATTTGTGCTAATCGGACTATGGATCCTTCGACCTCTTTGGCTGAAGTGGCCATAAGATCGGCCAATTCATCAATGACAATGACAATGTAGGGCAACTTACCCTCTGAACCGGGTGCTTGGTTGTATGCAATAATATTTCTTTTTCCCTGCTCGGAGAACATTTTGTAACGGCGTTCCATCTCCCAGACAGCCCACTTTAAGGCAGAGACGGTTTTATTAACTTCAGTTATAACCGGAGTTAATAAATGTGGAATTCCGTTGTAATTGGTAAGTTCGACCCTTTTTGGATCAACTAAAAGAAGCCGTAAATCCTTAGGAGAATTATTGAACAAAAAGGCGCATATGGTTGAATTAATACAAACTGATTTTCCCGAACCGGTTGATCCTGCAATTAGGAGGTGAGGCATCCTTTCAAGGTCAATTGCCACCGCGTCTCCTGAAACATCACGTCCAAGTGCGATTGCCAATTTGCTCTTCTGTTCCCGGAATGCTTTTTCCTTTAAAATTTCTTTTAAGGTGACTTTGGCAGGAATCTTGTTCGGAATCTCTAAACCGACAGAGCTTTTACCTGGTATTGGCGCTTCCATGCGCAAGCTTTTAGCGGAAAGAGCAAGCGCTAAATCTGTTTGCCTGGCCACTATTTGGTTAAGTTTGACACCTTCATTTGGCTTGAATGTGTACTGGCTCACAGTCGGACCGACATTCACATCACTCATAGCAATCTTTATGCCAAATGTATCTAAGCATTTCTGGATAGTATCGACATTTTTATTAATATTACCCGGATTTGGAGCTTCATCTGAATCCTTTAACATATCAATTGATGGATATTCCCAAGTCGCATCTTGCTTCAAAGTATTTAAACGGCTCTCGTCGACCTCGATTACTTCTGCTTTTGGCTGTTCATTTCTATTTTTGAGTCCACCCATTCTTCTCTTAATTGCTTCAAAAACAGAGACTCTGTTGCCTTTGACTTTTACCTTGTCATCATCCTCTTCATCCTCTTCGGATGAACCAAAACCAAGATACTTAAGGAGAGAAAAGTCAAATATTAGGAGAAGAGAAATAACAATGAACACAACGGAAATTAGAAAAGCGGGAAATAGTCCAACACCATTTCTAAGCAAGTTTGAGATGAAGAGCCCGATAGAGCCGCCGCCTTTTCCGAAACTTGCGTACTCTTCCGCGTTTTCCGGAGCAATAAAAAGATGCATTAAAGCAGGAATGGAAATTACGAATAAAAATAATCCTAAAAATCTGGATAATCGGAAACCCTTACCATCTTTTGAGGGAATAATTAAAATCAGGCCAAAGTAGAAAAATGATATTGTAAAAATGAACCCGCCAAAACTTCCAAATAAGCTTCTGGCTGCGCTGGAAAATGATTCGCCCAGAACACCGGCAGAACCAAAGAACCCAAGCAAAATAATAATTGCAAGAATAATGGATAAAATTCCAAAAATTACCCTGCGAGTTTCGCCCGAGAGCCCAAAAGTCCAGTCAAAAACAAAGTCACCCCATTGGTTTTCCCGCTGAAACCACTTAGGATCCTTTTGTCTATGTTTTGGAAATTTTCTTTTTCGTCCCACCTTCCCTCCCGTGCCCTCCATGATCCGAAGGCGTTTATCTTTCACATAATTTTATAAATATTTAGCAATCCCATAAAAATACCCTGTGAAGGTCTCCATACTATTATACTCTCACATCGTTTTCTTTTGCAAACCAAAAACCACTCTCTAATGAAAGCGGTTTTTGTATAACTTTAGATAATTAAACTTCGATAATGACAGGAATGACCACCCTCCTCCGCTCCTTCGGAGCTACGGAAGGGCGAGAAGAGCTAGGATTAGAATAGCACTTGTGTAATATTAATCTTATACTTCTATAATTACCGGTATAACCATTGGTCTGCGTTCAGTTTCCCTAAAAAGAAACTCTCCAATGTCGTCACGCAGTTTTTGCTTTGCGACGCTCCAATCCAGTTTTGATCCGCGACGGTCGGCGCTATGGCGAGAGAAAATCTTCTTTATTTCAGCTCTGGCCTTATGGACCAGCTGTTCATTCTCACGCATATATATGAAACCACGGGAAATAATATCCGGTGATGTCGCGACTTCACCCGTCTCATGATCGACTGTCACGATTATAACAAATATACCGTCCTGCGCCATTGCCTTTCGGTCGCGAAGGACAATGTTGCCGACATCACCAACACCAAGTCCATCAACCATAACATATGAAGCCGGGACTCTTTTATTGGTAACCTCACCTTTTCCTTTTGCAAATTCTATGACTTGACCGTCATCTGCAACCAAGCAATGGTCTTCGTCCACGATTCCCATTTCCTGAGCAATCTGGCAATGAAGCATGAGCCGGTGTCGCTCGCCATGAATAGGCATTAAATACTGCGGTTTGATTAAAGCAAGCATTAATTTTAAATCTTCCTGAAAAGCGTGCCCAGAGGTGTGGACATCCATTAGCTTCTGATACACAACTTTTGCTCCAGCTCTGAACAAATTATCCATAAGCCCTGAGACACTTCTTTCATTTCCGGGAATTGGTGAAGATGACAGAATAACAAGATCACCCTTTTTAATTCTAATCTGCCTGTGTTCACCAGTGGCAATTCTTGTTAATGCGGCGTTATCTTCGCCCTGAGATCCGGTACAAACAATGACAATTTTTTCGTCAGGATATTTGCCGATGTCTTTTGCGTCTATAATAGTATCTTTCGGAACTATCAAGGCCTCCAGGGAAATAGAAATATCAACAGTTGAAAGCATACTCCTGCCCACAAAGGCAACTTTTCGATGAAGTTTTTCTGCCGTGTTTAAAATCTGTTGAATTCTTGAAATTAATGTCGAGAAGGTTGAAATGATCAATCGGCTTCTTGAGCGCTCCATAATTTTAAATAAGGAATCTTCGATCTCTTTTTCTGAAATAGAATTTCCCGGTCGTTCGATGTTGGTAGAATCAGACAATAGAACAAGCGGTTTTCTTGACCCAAGCATTGCCAATTCCGAGAAGTCAGCCGGCCGGCCATCCGCCGGAGTGTGGTCAAATTTCCAGTCGCCGGTAGCAACAAGTAGTCCTTCCGGAGTTTCAATTGAGAAACCCATTGTTTGAGGAATGCTGTGAGTTAATCTGAAGGCAGATATCTTAAAACACCCAAGCTGTAATGCCGGATCTCCTGGTTTTAGCGTCTCCAGTCGCGCTCCTTTGTCCAAACCAAATTCCTCTAACTTGCCCTTGATTAAACCCAAAGTAAGCGGGGCTGAATAGATTGTCGGGGAACCGATTTTTTCATAAACATAAGGAATCGCACCAATATGGTCCAAGTGACCATGAGTTACGATTAAACCCTTAATTTTTCTTTTATTTTGCTCCAAATAGCTAACATCGGGGATAACATAATCAACCCCCGGCATACTCTCATCTGGAAACATAAATCCCATGTCGATGACTACGATATCGTCTTTATACTCAATGACGGTACAGTTTTTGCCACCAGTCTCTTCAACGCCGCCAAGAGGAATTACTCTTAGTTTTGGCTCGATAAAAAACTTAGACTGATTATTTTGATCCACTTTTTGAGCCGTGTATCTCGGCTCAGTTGTTCTTGGTGGCTCTTTTTTACGATCCTGCATTCTATTTTGGTATCTAAAATCTTTCCTTGATTTTTCTTCACTTTTTCTCGAATCCAAAAACTTATCGCTCACAAGAGCACTCTTTGTAGCAGTTTTTGGCTTCTGGTTCGCAGCATTGCCCGAATCTTTGTTGTTATTAATTTTTACTATAATTTTTTCTTCCATTTTTTTATCCCGTTTGGGATCCTTTTCTTAAATTAGTTTTTGTTGAACTGTTTCATTTTTATTTTCGTTATCACTTTTGGTTTTATTTATTTCTTGCTCCTTGATCTTTTTTATAATCAGAGGAATCTTTTTAAAGTCATTCATTAATGTTTCTCGCAATGAACCGTTATGCAAGGCAGCAGCCGGATGATAAAGTGAGAGGTATACTCTGCCGTCCGGTCTCTTTAATGCTTTGCCGTGAAGCTTGCTTATCCCGCCGGCACCGGGCAAATATGTTGCGGTCGAATGCCGACCCAAACATACTATTAGTTTTGGGTTTATAATGTTAAATTGTCTGTCTAAATATGGTCTGCACGCTTGTTTTTCAGAATCTTCCGGATCTCTGTTCTCGAGCGGACGGCATTTAACTGTATTTGTAATAAAAGTATCGCTTCGCTGTAGACCTATCGCCGCCAGCATATCGTCTAAAAATTTGCCAGCATTCCCGCAGAAAGGAATTCCTTTTGCGTCTTCATTCGCCCCTGGTGCTTCACCTATAAACATAATTTCAGAGTTAATATCGCCCTCACCCGGTACAGCGGTTGTTCTGCTTTTGCCAAGAGGGCATTTTGTGCATACTAAAACTTCTTCCCTGACTTGTTTGAGCTCATTTATCCTCTCATCAATAACTTTGGTAGAAGCTCCCTTTTCTTCCAAAACCATAAGAAAAAACCTTAGAACAATGAAATGATTAGATCGAGTACTTTTATCTCTGCTGTACGGCTATATATTATCACAGAGAAATAAAATGTCAAGTGGCAAAAGCTACAACGACAATTTTATTTCCCTTGCGATAACCTAAATAACTTAGTAATTACTCGCTTTTTTGAGCAACTTCCTTCATTGAAAGCGAGATTCTTCCCTTCATCGCGTCGACTTCGACTACCTTAACAGTTACAATATCGCCGACTTTCAAGACATCTGAAACTCTTTCAATTCTCTTGTCGGAGATTTGGGAGATATGAATCATACCGTCTTGTTTCGGAGTAATAGCCATAATAGCGCCAATCTCTTTTCCGGTCATTCTGTCTTTTTTGATATCAATAATTGCGCCGGTTAAAATTTCACCGGGAACAATTTCTCTGGTCATAGCTCTTACCATTGAAATGGCTTTTTCGCCCATAGCCGGATCAATTGAGGCGATCATTACTGTACCATCATCTTCAATATCAATCGATGTGATTTCCTTGCCGCCACAATCCTCTATCATTTTCTTGATATTTTTTCCGCCTGGTCCGATGATGTCGCCGATTTTGTCAGGATTAATCTTAATCGCTTCAATCTTTGGCGCGTATTTAGAAAGCTCTTTTTTGGACTCAGGAATTACTGATAGCATCGCTTCCAAAATCTCCAGCCGTCCTGTTTTTGCTCTTGCCAATGTATCTTTGACGATTTCCATTGTCAGACCGGCAATCTTGGTGTCCATTTGAATTGCAGTGATGCCGTCCGCCGTTCCAGCAACTTTAAAGTCCATGTCGCCGGCAAAATCTTCCAACCCTTGAAGATCGGTTAAGATTTTATAAACGGAAGAATCATCGTTGGTTACTAATCCCATAGCGATACCGGAAACCGGTTTTTTGATCGGAACACCGGCATCCATCAACGCTAAAGTTGAACCGCAGGTTGCCGCCATGGAGGATGAACCGTTGGATGAAAGAATTTCTGAAACTAATCTAATAGTATATGGAAAAGTATCGGAATCAGGGATCATCGGTTTTAATGCTTTTTCTGCCAAATAACCATGTCCAACTTCTCTTCGTCCAGCCCCACGCATTGGCCTTACTTCACCGGTTGAATAAGGCGGGAAATTATAGTGGTGCATGAATCTTTTAGTCGACTCGCCTTCCATTGTGTCGATAAGCTGTTCCATTCCAGGAGATGCAAGTGTGGCAACAGTTAGCGCCTGTGTCTGACCTCTGGTGAATAAAGCTGAACCGTGAGGTCTTGGCAGGATTCCAACTGCAATGTTTAATGGACGGACTTCTTCCATTGCTCTTCCGTCAGGTCTAACACCATCTTCCAAGATTGCTTTTCTGATCTCTTTTTCAACCAGTTTGGCAAAAGCGCTTTTGATCTCGATTTGCTTGTAGTTTCCTTCAAGAGTTTGTAGTACTTCAGTCTCATAAATTTTAAGTTTGGCTTCTCTTGCCTCTTTGTCCATTTCTAGAATAGCGTCTTTTAATTTATGAGCAATAATATTGTGCACTTCTGCATGAACACCAACACCTGCCTCTTCGCCCAACTCAATAACTTCACGTTGATGGTCTTCTGCAATTTTGTGTTGGATCTCAATCAATGGCTGCATTGCTTTCATGGCAAGTTCGATCGCTTCATAGGCAACATCTTCAGAGACTTCGTTTGCTTCAGTCTCAAGCATCATTACTTTATCTTTGGTGGCAGAGATTGTCAGGTTCAAATCCGACTTTTCAATCTCTTCTTCGGTTGGATTTAAGACAAAATTACCTTCAATCATGCCAACTCTCATTGCTGCAATTGGCTCTTTGAACGGAGCCGAAGTCTGCATTAAGGCAGCGGAAGCGGCAATCGTTGCCATTGCATCAGGGTCAACTGAGCCATCGTAAGATAACACAGTGATTACAACCTGAACATCATTTCTGTAAGTTTTTGGGAAAAGCGGTCTAAGCGGCCGGTCAATTTTTCTAGCAGCTAGGACGGCTGAGTCGGAAGGTCTACCTTCTCTTTTAATAAACCGGCTGCCTGAAATTTTCCCTGCAGCATAAAATCTTTCTTCAAAATCCACTAAGAGCGGAAAAAAATCTACGCCTTCTCTTGGCTCTCTTCCGACAACGGCTGTTGCTAAAATTACGGTCTCGTTGCAGGTTGCCGTGATAGATCCATCAGCAAAACCGGCTAATTTTCCTGTCTCCATTGTCATTTTCTTGCCGGCAAAGTCTACTTCGTACGAGTGCGTCACAAAGTCCAGTTTCTTAATCATAAAATCACCTTTCTGGAGAAATCCGCCAGCTGGCGGATGAGAGATGAGCGTAAGAAGCGGGAAAATTAGTTAAAAGTTTGCAAAGTTACAAGTTTATAAAGTTTAATTTTCGATCACTTTATATACTTTATGAACTTTCTACTTTCTAACTACTTTTCTCACCTCTTGCAAAATCTGTCTCCACCGCTTCTTTAATTGTTATAAGTTCCAAGTTACAAGCCAAGAAGGCCTGTAAAACTGAAACCTATTTTCGAAGTCCTAAATCTGAGATCAATTTGGTATACTTCTCTTCGTCAATTTTCTTAAGATAATTTAAAAGCCGTCTTCTCTTACCAACCATCATCAAGAGGCCACGTCGTGAGTCAAAGTCCTTTTTGTGCTCTTTTAAGTGCTTTGTTAAATCAGAAACCTTTTTGGTCAAAATTGCGATCTGAACTTCGGTTGAACCCGTATCGTCCTTGTGAGACTGATACTTTTTGATCAGGTCTACTTTTCCACCAGCAGGTTTTTTCTCTGCCTTAATGGGCGCTTTTTCCGCTTTTACTTCTTCTTTTTTTTCTCCGCCAGAGGCGGACTTCATTTCATTACGCATTTTGCATCGGCCGGCATGCAAAGTCTGAATTATGAATAATGAATTACGAATTATGGTAATAATGAAATAATTTAATAAATTTCAAATATCCTTAATTCATGATTCCAAATACATGATTCTAACCCTACGCCGGTCTCCTTAATTAATTACTACTAACTATTTATACAATATTTTTAATAAAATAACAATGGTTATGAGACGGCGTTAAGATTTCCTTGATTCCTCTGAAATTCTTTAATTTTCTCAATAATCATGTTCGAGCTGTCGAGTAAACTGCTGCCGTTTAACTGAAATGCTGCTGCCATTGGATGCCCGCCGCCATTAAACAACTTGGCAATTTCCGATACATCTTTTGATTTATTGGTTGAGCGGAGAGATCCGTGTACATCGCCATTTTTTTCAGATAAAAGCAGGGCAAAATCCATGCCGGCGGCAGTTTTCAGAAGCTCGTCGATAAGACCGGTTGACTCAGTCTCAGAAGCACCGACTTCGAGATAATCTTTTTTGTATATTTGAGACCAGACAAATTTATAATCGGTTTCATCATGAAGATTGGCAAGCGCCCGTCCCCATAGCCGGAGTGTTGATAATGGCTTTGTTTTGTAAATGTTTTTGATAATCGCCTGCTGATCCGCACCAGCAGCAACTAATTGGGCAGCAACAGTAAGAGATTTTGGCGTTGTGTTGGTATTTTGAAACGAGTTTGTGTCAGTAATGATACCGGTCAGAAGCGCAGTTGCAATTTGTTCGTCGAAAAATTTGGGATCACCGGTCAAAGATTCAATAACAGAAACCAAAACTTCTGAGGTTGAGGTTGCAGTTAAATCAACCAAATTAATCTTACCAAAATGGTCATTTCCAGCATGGTGGTCAATATTCACAACTGGCACTTCGTAAAATATCTCCGAGTGTTCCTCGTAAACCGAGCCCAATCTCTCTAAATCGGTTGAATCCAAGACGATAATTGCGTCAAAGTTAAAACCGCCTTTAGGGAAAGAGACCATTTCCCTTTCAAACTGGCCCTCTTTTGGGGTTACGATGAATTCGAGCCTATTTTCCTGAACCTTATACATAACTTTGTCGGCTTTGATATTCGAAATATCGAGAGAGATGACAAAGGCACGACTACCCGAAAAATCATTTGAGATCACATCCCGTTTAGGCAAGTAATTATAAACTGCCGGAATTGCATCGCCAGAGAAAGCGAAAACTTCTTTGCCGAGCCGCTGCAAGGAAAGACTTAAGGCAAGCATGCTTCCCAAAGCATCACCATCGGCATCTTTGTGCGTCAAAATCAGGAATTTTTTACCATTCTTTAGAATATCGACAACTTGTTGTTTTGGCGAAAGCTCAACCATAATTTAGTAGTTAGGGGTTAGTATTTAGCAGTTAGGGTATTTCCGGTGTCATCCCAGACCAGATCTGGGATCCAGATTCCATGGCAATAGCAATTAATGCTCTTTTAATCATCAACGGTAACGATAGAATATAGCTAACAAGCCCTAAAAAGTCAATGTTTTGATTTGTTTTTTATATGTTATATGGTATTACTTAATCAAGCGCATACCGCGTATTTCTTTGAGGTGATGACAATGGATCCTAAGAGATTACGGATTTGGCTTGCAAATGGAATTCCCATGTCGGTGCTAGTAAATGCCGGGGCAGGGTCACACCAGATTCAGCTCTCGGCGATGAAGGCACCGATTACCTCTGCCCGTTCTTCGGGAATATTTCCTGTCTTGGAGTTCAACGGAAATGCTCAGTTCCTGAAAGACCGCTGCGTCTCATTCGAAATCGGCGAAGGTGCCGATTGGTCACCAGGAATGTTTGAAGACGGCAAGTTGGTAATCGCCATTGAGGATATCACAGCTTGTACGAAGTCATGGAATCCTCTCGCTTGCCGTGAATGCCACGACTTGACTGGCGAAAAGCAGGAAGTGGCCGATGAACCGGGCGACCATTATCACTGCACCCGATGCGACCGAGGTTGGATCCTATAGTCGTATCAGGGAACGAATCGGGGCCGGAGCGCTTTCCGGCCCTGCTATCAATCAAGCGATTTTTACATTTTATTTAGAACTATTCTGTGATATTAAATAGTTAAGTATTAAAAGAGCCCCAGAGAAATGGATGGCTTTATCACATTTCACAGGGGAGAAGGAGATTTATGGCAAATAAAAAACTTTACCGTTCATGTGAGAATCGTGTCGTTGCTGGCATATGTGGAGGTCTAGGAGAATATTTTGATGTTGATCCGGTATTGATCCGCCTTTTGTTTGTAATTTCGATTATAGCCGGTGGTCTTGGGGTTATAGTTTATATAATTTCGTGGCTGGTAATTCCAAATGACCCAAAATGCGAAACGGAAAACTTTAATGAGGAGGTTAAGGAAGTTGCACATAATGTTGCTGATACAGTTAAAAACGAGGTCCAAACGAAGAAAAACGATAGCCGCGCCATAGTCGGAATTGCGGTTTTAGTACTAGGGATACTAATTTTGATACGGAATATTACGGGCCTTGAGATTTGGAGTAATCTTTGGCCTATAATTTTTATTATTCTAGGACTTTATATAATTTTTAGAAAAGGAGACAAATGAAACCTCTGAGAATTTTTTGGGGTCTTCTAATTTTATTTATCGGTATTATTTTTCTAGCAGTAAACACTGGCTTGATTGCAACTGATGTCTGGACGAACTTTATTCTTTTTTGGCCGATACTGATCGTTCTTTTTGGACTTGGACTAATCCTTAGAAACAGTTTTATCTATTTTTTAGTTGCAGTTATTATGATTGCGGCAACTTTTTACTTTGCTCTTTCTGACCCTTACAACTGGCAGAAAGAAGAAGAAAATAAAGCACAAATTTTGGCTCAGAACTTCGTCCAAAATTATGATTCTTCTATTAATAACTGCGTTCTTTCGCTCGACCTTGGCGCAGCGGTGTTAAATGTAGAAAGCATAGATGATCCCGATTCTAATTCCCTCCTCCGAGGAAATTATGAAGGTATGAAAGATTTTGAAGTCATAAGGAACGATACAGGCGGTACATCGACAATATCAATCAAAGAAAAATCAACTGAAAAATTTGTTCTCAACAATCTCGAAAAAAGAAGGTCCATGAACCTCTCCCTTTCCAACCGTCTGCCATTTGAATTTAGGGTCAATTCAGGTGCCAGCAAGGTTGATTTAGACTTTTCTGATGTAAGCGTAAAAAAACTGACATTAAACGCCGGTGCCAGTAAAGTAAATGTAAAACTGGGGAACAAAATTGACGAGATGGAATCAGAGGTTAACGCCGGTGCTTCCGACCTAACTCTAACCATTCCAAAAGACTATGGACTAAAGATTGAATCTAATTCTGTGCTTCTTGGAAAAAACTTCGGAGGAATTGAGCTCGAAAAAAGCGAGAAGAATAACTATGAAACGAAGGGATTTAACGAGTCCAAAAAGAAGATAACAATCAATCTCTCCTCCGGCGTTTCCAAGCTCTCCCTCAATACTTATTAGTTACTCTCTGTTCGCTTTACAGGCAGGAAAAAATATGGTAGTATTTTTCTGTTAATAACAAAACTAAATTCTAGGAAAGAAACTATGCCGTTAACAAAATCAGCTAAGAAAGCGCTAAAAACCGATCAAAGAAGAAAATTAGAAAATGATTTGGTCCGCGCTAAGATCAAAAACGCTCTTAAGGGAGCTAAAATTTCAATTGCAAAAAAAGAAAATGACGTTTCGGAGAAAATTCAATCGCTTTACCGCGAACTTGACTTAGCTTCGAAAAAAAATGTCATTCACAAAAATAAAGCTGCCCGGTTAAAGTCTCGGATTACTAAAGCTGTTAGTAAAGTTGATGTCGTAAAGCCACAGAAGACAGCAAAAAAAGCAAAACCGGCCAAAACTAAGAAAAAATAATATTGCACTATATTAAAAAAATACCTCTCAGTTGAGAGGTATTTTTTTATATCATAGGTCCTCTACCTGCCTAAACCGTGGATAAATAATTGTCTTTGCCTGACCCATAAAGAAACGCTTTTCAACTGGACCAAAGTATCGTGAATCGTTGGAACCCGGACGATTGTCACCCATTAAAAAGTATTGATTATCTGAAAGAACCCATTTGCCTCCCTGATCAGTCTGAACACCATAGCCAATATAACTTTCCTCCAAACGAGCTCCATTAACGTATACAAATCCTCCTTTGACCTCAACCTTGTCACCAGGTAAACCAATCACTCTTTTGATGTATTTTTTACGATTTGGGTCTCCGGGATATTTTACCGCCACTACGTCCTGACGCTTGGGAAGGTCCTTTGCTCCGATATACCTTTGTAGGATAACCAATTCTTTATCGTGAATTGTTGGTTCCATGGACAATCCGTCAACAATAAAAACTGTAGCAAGGAATTTATGAACAAGTATGATCATCACCGTTGCCAAGATCACCCATTTACATAAATCAAACAGAATTCCACCGCCATATAAAATCTTGTAAGATATTTTTCTCAATTCCATTTAATTTCCTAATTAATCTTAAAATTAACCTCACCCGACCCTGCCTGCCGGCAGGCAGGCTCTCCTTGAAAAGGAGAGGGGCTATTCGAATCCTGGTTCTTTTAATGCTGCCAAGCTTCTACCGACATATGAAACGATTGGGAATAGCGATAAACAAAAATCTTCCAGACCCAATCCTGTTTTTTCCGTTAAAAACCATTCCGGTGTAATAAAATTATGCTTTGAGAAACGCTTCGCCCAAGCCGCCTCACACTCCAGGACAATGGCATAAGGAAGAAATTTCTGAAAAATATCCTGATTGTTTTCAGCATATGGAAATTGTTCGTGGTTAGATAGAAATTTCTTAAAAGCGAACCAGTTTGACAGCACCTCTCTTCCGATCACGGTTCTAACGGGCATCCGGCCGGCCAAGATAGAAATAATGAGAGCAGAAATCATCATTCCGACCCAAAAGAAGATGGCATATGGTGGATCAGTAAACCAAACTAAACTTGCCACGAATCCTCCGACTGCAAGCAAAAAAGAAAAGATCCCAACGAGCCGGTACTTTGCATGGAGTGATTGCGGGTTAATCTTAAAGTATCCAAGACGAGTTGCTAAAGTATAAACACCGGATGAAACAAGAGAGATTTTTTTACTGTAAAAATGATTATTTACCCGCTCTTCAATATCGGATTGGTCGGAGTAGATATTTTTCTTAAAAATTTTCGACAGGAGAATTTTTTCGAATGGAAGCAGGCGCTGATCAAATTTGTTTTTTCCAAATTCGAAACCTCTTTCCCGATCAACAATCAGAATGTCGCCCCGGAGTGCTAGATCGATCAATGTGGCTGCAATTTCTCTCGGTCCGACTTTTTGTTTATAAAGCGCCCCGACAATGGAGGGTGGAATCGCCATTGGGGGAGAAGATGTCTCCTTATCTGGCTTATCAATTTTTTGCTGCCTTATTTGATTAGAGATAAATGCCAACATCAGAAGAAAAGTTAAAAACGGCAATACGGCTGCTACGATTAGCCAGATGCTGCCTTTTATTTGACTAAGATCTTTCATTATCACGCGAGCTATGGGCGGGCTTATAATCCCTTTGGGCATTTTAGCAACAATTGTGAGTGTTGCCTGAGAAGAAACATTGCTCGCATTATACAGTAACTGGCGATCAGAGATCTTCATTACTGTAGAGCTTCCTACACCGTGAATTGCCAGGAATTCATATTTTACAGCAGAATTAATTGTTTCCGGTAATTCAAGCGTTATTCTAACATTGCTATAATATTGACCCGAGTTGTCCATTATAGGAAGGCGAACTTCATCAAAATCACCTAACAGATCAACCTTATGCCTGATTTTTTTTCCGTCTATTGTGATATCTCCGTTTTTCAAAACGACAACGGCAATGTCTTGGCTTCCTGAAGGAGTATAGTTATCAAACCCATCTGTATCAGCAGAAAGAGATCCTGATCCTACTATTTTAATACCTACTCCAACCAATAGAAAAAACACCAAGAAAAAAACTAGTTTCCGCTTGTAAAAACCGAGCATGTGTTTTTTTGGTTTTTTTTGGTTGCGCAATTTCCCTCCAAAACGGCAAAAAGGACTTCCAAATCAATTCAATTATATCCTTTTTTCCACAATTCTCAAAACACTACTAATGCGCCCTGCACAGACGGGTTGTGAGATAATCCAGAGCCAAACTTAAATCCAATGTTCCTGATTTAATTTTGTAATCAACCTTCTGTAGCTCTCCATAAGTTTTTTGCAATTTTTCTCTAGTATAGTGGCGGATGAATCCTTGGCTTTTCCTAATTACAAAGGGATGGATTTTAGCTTCAGAGGCAATTTTTGCGGGGGGCAGATTTTCTTCCATTAGCTCTGAAACAAAAAGGAGGTTTCTAAACTGGTAGATAATCATCGTAAATATGTAAAATTCTTCTTCTCCGGAAGCAATCAATGCGCCCAAGATAGATAATGCCTTGGCAGCATTTCTCTCTGCCAAAGCGTCGATATAATTAAAAATGCTCGAATTACTCTCCGCAAAAACCATTTTTTCCACATCGTCCGGACCGATCATTGTACCGTTTTTATATAAAACAAGTTTTTTAATCTCATTATCTAACCGCCACAAATTTTGGCCCACAAAAATTAAAAGTTTTTCTTTAGCGTCCGAAGAGATGATTCCGCCCTCTTCTTTTACCCTCTCCTCAATCCAAGCATTAATCTTAAAAGGAGACAAAAAATCAAATTTCTGAGCCAGTTTCGGCTTATTTAACTTCTTGAATAAAACAGATCTCATGTCAGGGAGACCCTGCTCGACAAATAACACTGTGGATGTTTCAGGGATCTTGTCTAATGCCTTGGCAATATCCTTTTTCAGATCATTATTTTTATTCTCGATGAGAAAATTTCTAATAACAACTAATTTTTTATTTCCAAAAAATGACGGCGTATTCACTGTGCCGGTGTAATTTTCCAGCGTCATTGTGTCGCCGTCCAAATTAAAAACATTCAAATCAGAATGAACACCTTTGAATTTATTTACTAAATTTTTTACTTTCTCATTGATTGAAAAAGTATCTTCACCATAAAAAAGATAATGCACGCTTATCTCCGCTTGATTTGTTGCAAATTAATTACCTCTAACTAGTCCTTTTTAGTCTTTTTGACCTTCGGACCATCTCCATGATCACGAAAAGGTTTGATCAAAATCGTAATTCCAAAAAGAATGATTATGATCGGCCAAACAACATTCCACGCGCTTCCTTCAATTAATCCTAAGTTCTGGAGCAAAAAAACTATTCCTACCAACAACACTACCACTCCAAAAAACATGACTCCTCCCATCTTATAAATATTAGAATTTTACCTCATCCATTTCACCCCAGTTTTTCCCGACTTTTACCTCTGCCACTATTGGTACGCATATACTAATCGCATTCTCCATTGCGTCCCTAACAACTTTTGCGATCCTGGAAACCGACTTATCCTCAACTTCAATAATTAGCTCATCATGAATTGTGAGAAGCATATCTGCCTTTATGCCTTTTTTATTCAGAGAAGATAGTTGTTTCATAAGTTCGATCATAGAAAGTTTTAATATTTCAGCCGCTGTGCCTTGAACCGGCGTATTTATCGCTATCCGCTCCTCGGCTTCGGCGATGTTTCTATAATGCGAATCAATGTTTGGGAGTGTCCGACGAAATCCAAATAGCGTTTCAACATAACCTTCTTCGCGAGCAACTTTTATCATCCGATTGCAGTAATCATTAATACCAGAGTGAACCGTGAAATATTTTTTAATATATTCGGCTGCTTCACCTTGACCGATATTTAATGCCTGAGATAAACCGTAAGGACTCATGCCGTAAAGCACTCCAAAGTTAACCGTCTTGGCGTGGTTCCGTTGTTCCTTAGTAACTTTATCTAATGCTACATTGAATATTTCTGATGCTGTTCTGGTGTGAATGTCAACCCCCGACTTAAATGCATCGATCATCGATGTATCTCCTGCCAGACAGGCAACAACCCGAAGCTCAATTTGGGAGTAATCAGCCGAAATTAGCTTCATCCCTTTTCCTGCAATAAAGGCCTTTCTTATCTCCTGCCCCATTTCTCCCTTAATCGGAATATTTTGAAGGTTTGGTTCGTTTGAATTCAGGCGTCCGGTCGTTGTTTCTAGACCATAATTCGTGTGCAACCTCGAATTTTCATCAACCAAAAGAGGCAGCGGTTTTAAATAGGTTGAAAGTAATTTCGATAATTCGCGATATTCAAGGATCGGCTTGATAACTTTGTGCTTTCCCTCAAGTTTTCTGAGCTCATTTGCAGCAGTGGAAAAACCGTTTTTGGTCTTTTTTAGCTCTTCTGTCGGAAGATTTAACTTTTGATAGAGAATTCCTGCCATTTGGATTGGAGAATTGATGTTAAACTCCTCTCCAGCAAGCTTATAGATTTCTTTCTCAATTTTATTAAGTTTTGCTTTAACATCTTTTGCCATATCGTTCAGCAATTTTGTGTCCAGAAGAACGCCGGTTTTTTCCATTTCACGCAAAACAGGAACAATTTGTTTGTTGATCTCTTTTGAATCTATTTTGGGCAATTTTATGCCGTTGTCCTTTAAATGTGACCACACAACAAAACTCCGTTTTGTTAATTTTCAATTCACAATTTTCAATTTTCATTCATTAAATTTTCAAATGATAAATAAATGAAAAATGGCAATTGATAAATGATAAATAAATTGCTAAAGCAATTTAAGTTGTTCGTCTTTTTTTGCCTGCTCTTTTGCCTGTTTTGTTTTTGGCTCCTCCGCTTTTTCTACACCAAATCTTCGAAGCAGCGAGTGGAAGCCAAGTTCTTGGAATAATTCTCTCACATTTTCCTTATTGTATTCTCCCCACTCCGCTTCCTTAAGATCAAACTCAATCGGAACATCTTTATGAATTGTAGCCAAATCCTGAGATAAAAAGGCCTGCTCTTTGTTCTCCAACAATAGTTTAACTATACGCTCTTTAATATTCAATTCCTTACTTAATTGTTTGAGAATTTGGTCATTGAGATTTGGGATTTGATTAGAAATTAGAAATTTGGATTTAGAAATTAGCCCAAGATCTTCAAGAGATTGTCCTAATCTATCATAAAGATTCTGCAGAGTATCGAATGATTGAATAAGTGTTGTAGCTGTTTTTGGACCAATACCGGGCACTCCGGGAATGTTGTCAGATGCATCTCCAGCCAATGCCTTTAGGTCGATGAAGTCTTCAGGATCAAGGCCATACTCTTCCTTGATAACTTTTCGATCAACCACCGCCATTTGAGAAAGCCCTTTTCGTAAACTATAAACGAAAATGTTCCCATCAATCAACTGATAAATGTCTTTGTCACCGGAAACGACATAAACTTCTAAGCCGTCAGCGGGGATATTTAAACATTTGTTATTGTGTTCATGGCAATTCTTCACGATGGTGCCGATGCAGTCATCCGCCTCGTACCCTTCCTTCTCATAGATCGGGATATTGAAAGCTGATAACAACTCGTGAACTCGCGGAATTTGATCATACAGCTCTTGATCGGCTTTTACTCTTGTTGCTTTGTAAGCGGCATATTTTTCCGTTCGAAAAGTTGCTTTTGAGACATCAAAAGAGGCGGCCACATATTCGGGATGTAAATCCTCCAAAACCTTTATCAATGTAGTGGCAAAACCATACACGGCGTTTGTCTGCTCGCCTTTCCGCGTCGACATTGCCTTGGGCAGAGCGTGATAAGCGCGATGTATAATCGCATTCGAATCAATTAAAACAAGCTTTTTCATAAGTTTATTCTACTCTCAACTAAGAGTAATTTAAAGTCATAAAAACGAAAAGCCGCACAGGCCGGCTTTCGCCTTGGCCAATGCGGCAGGATCTTACTTGCCTACATAGCTAAGTGTTGGTAATGACCGCTGAGCGTCGCTAGCCCGCGGCCGCGCCGTCGAACCGAATGGCGGAGTGATCGTCTTTGGCCTTCCGTCTGCAGCTAACGATCAAGTTGTAGCTTTCCTTGCCCTGGTTGAGGTTCTTGAAAGCGCCGGTAACCTGCATTTCATCGGGCAGGAAGGAGAACACTTCGGCGAGCTTCGTTGTCACGACCCCATCCGGGCTCATGCCGGGGTTGAACTCGTCGCAGAGCCAGATTTCGACAGATTTCTTTCCGTCCTTCTCGGCGAAGAGCACGAACACCCCATCCCCGTCATCACTATCGATGTAGTTGGCCAACGGTTGCTTCTGGATCTTGCCAAAGGGTCTTTCCAGTCTTTCGCTCAGGTCGGCCACCTTGTACCCTCCGGATGCCCTCTTCTGGGGATCTCCCAGAATCTGGGTCAACCCAGGCGGAAGACTGGTCAACTTGATCTGCCTGATCTTACCAATGTCGATTCCATTCCCATTGTTAACGTCTGTCATCTAGAACTTCGCAACCTCCAGCGTATAAATGTAGTTCGAACTGGCAAGAATTTTACCAGACAACGCCAAAAAAGTAAACCCTAGAAGGACTTACTTTTAATATAGAAACGATCGTACTTTACTTGCTTTGGGCTTTAGCGACCCGAAGGGTCCCCCTTGGGGCTTTTTATTAGTATTTTCGTTACAAGAAATATAACATAAATAAAACCGCAGCCGACCAAGAACCATCTTGCGTTGATTATTCCCTCAACAACTCCGGAACTCGAATAACAAATAAGCCCCCAGAAGGTGCACCAGAAAAGGAGAGCAAATACTGAATTAAATAAAAATTTATGAAAAGGCATTTTCAATATGCCATAAGCAGTTGAGGTCAGCGCCCCGAGATTTGGATGAAAATATGTGAGCCAAATCCATTTGTTCCCGTGCTTTTCGATTTTCTTCTTACTATTATCCAGCATTTCCCCGAAACCAAATCTTTCAAAAATTTTGAACCAACCGTGCTTGCCAATGAAATAATTGGCAATGTACCCGATCAGAAGAGCCGAAGCCGTCATAAGGATTACACCGGCGATGTTTAATGTCCCTTGTCTGCTGAAAGCGGCGGCTAGAAGAATGATAGATGAGCCGGGGTAATAAAGATAAACCACAGGGATGGTTTCAATATAGGCCGACATAAAAAGAACCGGATAACCATACCGCTCAAAATACACTCTGATAATTTTTATTAGCTCTTCATTTGAGGGAATATTAAAAAATTTTAAAAACAGCAATTAGAGTGCAGAGCATAATAAGCATCATTAGAGGAAATGCGAGCTTTTGGCGGGTTTTTTTGTCTAATTTCATAGAGTCCAGAAATATTATTGTGATGTCTAAATAATTTTACCAGAACTGTTCATTTCAACCAATTCTAAAGATGGTGGGCGCACGACTCTGTCGTGCGCCCGAGCATTCATTCCGGAGCCAAAGAGACATTTGGGCTTCGGCAATCCCCTTGAGGGCAGGTCAGTATATGCGCTCTAATCAGCTCCTCCGCAACCGCAGGAGCAGGATTGGCCGGTACATCCGGTCCCACCAAGCACACATGAATACATGACGCTTTGAATATCAAGGTTGCGTCACTTGTTCCCGGCGAGATCAGTTTGACCGCTTTCGCCACACTGGGAAGATCAAAACAGGGATCGAATGTTCCATCACGCTGCAGTGCTGCCCTTCTCACTTCTTCTTCCTGAGTCATTTCAGTTCACCCCACCTAGTACGGAATACAATCGAATCATTCCAATTTATTTATAACAAAATAATTCAATGTCAACAAACAATTTAATCCACAATAAAAAAGACCGGACACGCGTCATTGCATCGCGTGCCCGTCAGAGCAGGAACATCTAGAAATCCTCCTCATCATCTGCTGAAGGATTCGGATAGTCCAGGACCCAAGGATCGATCCTGGGAGCGGGAGGCAAAACCTCCTCTTTTTCCGGACAATCTTTGCCACCGGATTCTGACGGAACAACCAAAAAGAGGATACACATCACGCACCTCCGCTGATGAAGTCTATTTAATTTATATCAGAACGACTAAATGTCAGAGCAATCATGTTTGACTTATTCATCTCGCCTGCTATATTTAAAGGCACAATAATAAAATTT
>CAYQPT010000015.1:0-23982 GCA_964419835.1 uncultured Candidatus Saccharibacteria bacterium
GCTAACGCTTCAAACGCACACACCCGCTAACGCGGGTGGTTTTTGCTTTAAATAATAAAACAGCTCCGGAGGAAGAGCTGTTTTATATTTAATATTAGAATGGTTTATTTAATTGTTAGTCCTTGCAACCACCTTTGTGGCGGCCTCCGTCATTCCCTAGGTAGCTACGCAGTTTTGACATATCTATTCCATTGTCCTGTGCCCACTGCTGGTTTTCGCCTCGGTTTTTCTGTCTTTGCCCTTGCATCTGTGCTTGGCGATCCAAAAACTTTTGTTTTTGGTCAGCCGTGATAACACCGTCTTTCACTGCTTGGTCCAAATTCGCGCTCACTTCTGCCTTGCGAGCTTCTTGATGCTCTTTTCTTGTGTCATCAAGCGCTGCTTGAACCTTGTCTTTATCTACTCCCAGCTTCTGGGAAAGATTATCAGCGAGAGTTGATTGATTCGTGGCAGATGTGTCAGCTGCAGATACTTGCCGCCACATCAGTCCACCCGCTGCCATAAGCCCTAGGGCAATAATGGGGATAACGATTTTTTTGCTGTTAACTTTAATCTTCTATCACCTCCTTAAGCTTGCTTAAGCCCCGCGAAGTTCATTCAGCAGAATGAGGCAGCTTCCAGCTGACCTGCGAAGTGGGGCATTCATTATTAATTAATTTCACGCACTTTATCGACCTAAACTCATCTTATCTCCCCCATCTGAGAAAAAGCTTAAAGGAAATTAAAAAAGACCAGAATAATCAAATTTCTTTAATTGCTCTGGTCAAACTCCATACCCTAACGGTATCACCTCCTCGAGGTATGGAGCGGAACGTGTGGAAACTACCACTTGAAAAATGAGCTGAGAATGCTTGGTCTTGGGTCTGACGGAAGCCTCTGTCCGGGTCTGCGGTTTCTTTCCGCATCTTCGATGGCGGTTGTACGCTGTTCTATCGGAGATTGGGCAGAGAAGTCGGAATAACCGGAAGAACGTGTAGTCGCTTTCTTTCCCCTGCCACCCTTCGCTCCTGCAAAAGGCATGTGCATGATATCACCTCACTTCCTTAGTACTTTTATACCCAAAGTAGTCGGATTTTACAATCCGACTGCTAAATACTGAATACTAGATGCTCTATGCTATTTAATAATCTCTCTTGGATCGATCCAATTATCGAGTTCTTTTTTTGTGTCTACATAGCCAGATACGACCACATCTTTGCCCTTGCGCATACCGAAATGAAGATGTTTTCTTGTGTGCCCATTCCCGTCTGTGCAGGCAGGCGCAAGAAGAGCCAGTTTTTGCCCTGCTTTGACCTTATCGCCGGACTTTACCGTGAAAGTGCTCACATCCATGTGTCCATAATACGCTGTGTAAGTTTGACCGTTGATATTATACTCGATGACCATTAGCCCGCCGTAACCATTCACAAACCATGCTTGGCGGACCATGCCGTCAGCAATGGAATAAACAGAAACCGGCTTGTTTCTCTCTTCGAGTGTTACCTCCAAGTCAACTGCTGTGTGGTAGCCGGGGTAATATTTGCCACCCGCACAAACCAAGTCTGTATATTGCACTTCATCTAAGTGCATACGCGACGGCTGATTGCCAAAAGCGTTGAGCTTAATTCTGCCATTAAAATTATCCATGGGCGGAACTAGTGTGGCTTTCGGCTTTTCTGCTGTTGATGCGCTCTGGTTTGTGTTTGACGCAGGCGCCTCTGCCGCTCTTGGAGCAATTTGTGCTGGAGCCGGATCGTTTTTTACAACTACTTCGGTCGTCTCAACCGGCTTTTCCTTCTTATCCTTAATCAATTGAAATGCAAAAACACTCCCGCTAATAACAAAAATGCCAAGGATAATAGCGAAGATATGAAAAATGTTCTTTTGTATCATTCTGCCTCGAAAAATATTATAAAAGCGAAATCCCTCCGTAGTCCAGCGAAGCTCAAGGAGCGAAGTTGGACGAAGGGGGATAAGGAATGATCTTAAGCGCTCCGCCCTGCAGAGTCAAGCTGAGGCATACTACCTTGCTCCCGTTTACTATCCCTAACAATGATTTACTCAAAAATTATGCAAGTGAGATTGACATTTAAACCTATTTATGGCAAAATGTTCCTATCTTTTACTGCACAAGCGATTGCTTGCGCAGTAACTGAGGAGCAATAATCCAAGGATGAGGTGGGCTAAGGAAATGGTGATCAGTAGCAGACTCAGTAACCTACTGGGAAGAAACGGGAGACATACCGTTCACATGGGAGTGGTCCATGACAGTGCGGCAGATTCAGTCTCGGAATCTATCCGTCAAGATGTGGCATATTGGCTGGAACTGATATGTCCTCTCGGCAAGGATCTGAACTTGACTCACACGCTTGATATCAACCACAGCAGACCGGCAAGCAAGTTCGACGGAGTGAAACTCCGTACTATCGTTGTCGGTAAAAGAACAGGTGTTGAGATCAGGATCAGACAACCAGGAGATTCTCGACAATGGGTTTGTTCGCTCTACTCCGATGAAGACATCGCTGTGGAATTGTTTCGCAGGGGCCGACCAAACGCAATGCTGTTCATCGAAGGCAAACTAATGCATGACGATAGAATGGCATCTGTGATGTGCAGTCCATATGATGCGGACAAGTCAAAGCAACGGAGGGTTGTGAGCATATTCCGCCGACAAGACAGAATGGTGGACAAATTTCAGAGCGTCAGCAAGCTCGCCGAGCTTGCATTCCATCTGAACGGCCTGATCAGTAGAAAGTCCAAGCTCGCAATGGAGGATATCCTAGAAGCGGTACGCGCTACCATCAACGGGAAGGTACGGCAGGACGTGATTCCTGACATTGTACATCTCCTAGTTGACGAAGGCGCACTCGAGCCAGAGATCATTCCTCCGAAAGAGGTCTTTCTGCTCAGAGGAATCTACTTGGATGACCTCCTGGCAATCCATCAGGAAGCGCTCAAGACCGCCGAGATAGCTCGGCTTCGTGGAGAACTGGTGCGGCATACGAAGGATCGGCGCCAGCAAGTGCGGTTACGCGAAGATGCGCAAGCCAAGGTCAACGCGATCGATAGCATCATCGAGGGGATAGACAAACAAGCGGAAGCAAACAATGCTCGCTACAAAGAACTGACAGGGGTAGACTACGTGGAGAGCAAGTAGTCAGAGCACGGGTCCGGAACAAGATGTTCCGGACCCTGCGTCATTTATTAAGACTAAATGTTTACCAGTTTAACCGTAAATTCGCTTCCTTTGCCTGGTTTTGAAGCAACCACGATAGTTCCATCATGAATATCGACTATTCTTTTTGCAATCGAGAGACCAAGCCCATAACCATCGGCCTTTTCTTTGCATCTTGAGCTGTCACAACGGTAAAATCTATCAAATATGTGCGGAAGTTCAGTTGCCCTAATTCCCACCCCCAAATCTTTTATCGAAACGATAACTGACTTTTTATCTTCCTTCATGGTAATGAAAATTTTGGACTTTTCCGGACTGTATTTAACTGCGTTATCCAAGAGAATCACAAAGAGCTCAATCAAACTTTGCTTATCGCCCAATATAGATATATCTTCTAGCTTATTCTTAAATTCAATCGATTTCTTAGTGGCTAGACTTTCAACCTTTTCATACGCCTCCACAATTACATCTTCCAGCGATATTTCGGAAAATTCTGGGGTTGCTTCGTCTTCATACCTTGCCAGCTTTAAGAGTGAGTTTGAAAGCGACTCAAGCTTTTCTATCTCCTCAAGATTGCTTTGGAGTAATTTCTTTGAATCAGGCAATCCCAGCTTTTTATCACGCAAATTCACCTCTATTTCTGCTTTCATTGCCGTAAGCGGCGTTCTGAGTTCATGTGAGGCGTCCGCTGTGAAACGGCGCTGTGATTCCATTGCTTCTTCAATCGGGTGAAGCATCCTTCTAGCAAACAGGTAGGACAAAACCGAAGATAAGAGCAAAACAAGAAGATTGAAGTAAATTAAATTATTGCGTAAGCGATCGCTGCTTTCCTGCATCTGCTGAGATCTGACATCATCGAAATTTGGCAATATTACCCCATTCTGAAAACCGGAAACCGGAATATCGCGCAGAACCCGCGCTTGACGGCCAAGACCGCGATCAAGTTCGCGAGAAGAAATGTTGTAAAGTCCGATCGAAAAAGACACACTAATAGTCATTGCGATCAATACATAAAAAAGCGTCAATTTTAATATTGCCGAGTGAAAAAGATTTTTGATATTAAGATTGAAAAATTGCATGCTGTCCTCCTAGTTCTCTAATTTATATCCAAATCCTCTGATTGTTTTGATTAATTTAGCCGCCCCCTTGAATGGCTTGTCGATTTTATTCCGCAGGTATCCAATGTATACCTCGACTGTGTTTGGAAGGATGTCTGCATCATAATCCCACACATGGGAGATAATGTTATCTTTGGTTAAAATTCTTTTAGGGTTTCTCATCATGTATTCCAAAAGGGCAAATTCCTTACTCGACAAATTTATCTCCTTTGTTCTTCTCGTTACTTCGAATGTCAAAGTATTTAAAGTCAAATCAGATACGCTTAAAGTGTTATCAACAGTTTTCGATGGACGGCGCAATAGTGCTCTTACTCTGGCAAGCAACTCTGCAAAAGCAAACGGTTTTACTAGGTAATCATCCGCTCCAGCATTGAGTCCCTCTACCCTATCTTTTATTTTATCCTTAGCAGTTAAAAATAAAATAGGCGTATTTATTTTCTTGTCCCGAAGAGCCCTGCAGATTTTGATCCCATCAACTTCCGGCAACATCCGGTCAATGATAATGAGATCGTATTCCGTTGTGAGAGCCGAGCCGAGTCCGTCTTTTCCATCAAAAGAGAGATCAACGGCAAAAGACTCCTGCTCCAAGCCCTTCTTGATTGCGTTGGCAATTTTGTGATCATCCTCGATAACTAATACTCTCATAAGATTTGTCTCATAAATTAGACTAAATATTTCCTGCCTCGTCTCGCCCCTAACGAAGCGACCCCATGATGCGTGGCCGAAGACCACGAGAATGGAGAAGCGAAGTGGGGTGGTCATCCTCGATAACTAATACTCTCATAGGTTAATCCTTAATATCCTTATGATTTGAGATTATAGCACAAAGCTGAGAAAAAACTGAGGAAAATTACCTAACACAAAAAAATAAACCCGTGAAGGTTTATTTTTGCTCCTCAGAACTCTTTACTAAAAGATCTAGGGAGACCGTTGGAACAGAGTTCGCCCCAACCGGTTCCACTGGGTAGGCAATCACCGGAAGTCCCCGAGTCTTCCAAGCTGGATGATGCACAGAACAAAAACCGCTACAGATACGAAGCCCCACCCGAGCTTCAGAAGAAACTTCCGGACTCTACGAAGCTTATGGTGCTCGATGTCTGCACCTAGGGTGGTGAGGGGCCTGAGTAGCCCGATCCAAACAAAGATTCCGCTCCAACCGAGCCAGCCAGGTACGCATGATCCGTACCGGCCCAAAAGAAGCATTCCCGTAAGAGCTGTCAGTGAGGCAGCTAGGGCAAATCCCGCCCTTCCTCTCCTCTGGTGATCCGTTGAACCCTCAATCGGTATCCATGTAAGGCATTCGACGATGAACGCCGCCATGAAGGCCGAGTATGCTCTGATTTCACGAAATGGATCAGAGAAGAGAGGGAAGATCACAAGATGTATTGTGAGCGAGGCATACAGACCAACAAATGCTCCTAATAACAGAGTCCAGCAACTGTACCGTTTCACTTCTTCACCCCCATCGTCGGAATCGCTTCAATACTGAAGCATGCCTTTTTATTACCACAAAATCATAATACTGTCAAACCAAACCACTCTTTCCCCGAAGAAAAAAGACCATCTTATGATGATCTTTTTTCCTTGGTTCCGAGACTAGGATTTTCACCCACTCACCCTTGGTTCCGAGACTAGGATTCGAACCTAGATAGGCAGATCCAGATTCTGCAGTCCTACCATTAGACGATCTCGGAACAAGGGTGAAGGGGCGCGCCTAGATAGGCAGATCCAGATTCTGCAGTCCTACCACTAGACGATCTCCGAATTTCTCTCAAACTCTAACATTTTTGAGCCATTTTATCAAGATGGACATTATTCATATACACGATGAAGACAAAGTAATTTGATGATAGGTTTAATAAATGACGAAAGAAATAAAGCACAAAATTACACCCGAGAAGGCGGAGAAAAAACTTGATCAGAAGATTGAAAAAGTTTTAAATCAAGAACTGAATTCTGATTTGGATGAAAAAATTAAAGAAATTGTCGATCAAAAGCTGGAAGAAAAAATTGGGAATGAAGTTGAGGAGCATTTGACAGAACAAATGACAGTTGAGCCCACGGTTGAGCCAACCATGGAAACCGACGTGCAGGATGAACCAAAAAAAGCAAATCCCTTCGTCAAAGAATTAACAGAATTTAAAACAAACTTTCATCTTTGCTGGCGCGGTTCATGCCGTATTGTTTCTCTCCTGACAATTCCACTCTACTTACTAATTGCAATTGCCCTGCTTTTCTGCCATTTTACACAAAAATGCAATGCTTCAAACGGAAACATCGCCTTAACAATCCTATTCATCATTGTTGCAATCGCTACGATTTCTCTTATACTTTCGTTGTTCTCTGCTTACCCAAAAACCGCCTTAATATTCTGGATCATCTTAGATGTCCCGCTTCTCGTCATTGTCTTCATTTTCTCAGCACAGTACATCGGACTAATTATTTTGTCCCTACTTATTACTTTGAGAATAATTCAGATCTCCAGAGGAGGATATTAGTCCTTCTTCTTTTGTAGCTTATCGAGACGCAGTATCTTGAATCCGGCATAAACCACTAGAGCGATAATAAGAAAATTGATCAGATTATTTGTAAAACTTCCCCACTTTATAGTCGCACTTCCAATATGGAAAGCGTAGTCATTAAAATCTTTTGCCTTTCCCAAGAGAAGTCCGACTAGCGGATTGATAATATCGTTGACCAATGATGATACAAGCACGGTAACAGAACCGCCCAAAATAAAACCGATGGCCAATCCCACCACACCTTGTTCCCGTATAAACTCAATAAAACCTTGTACTTTTTTCAATTTTTCTCCTTTTGGATTTATCCAATCCTCCGTAGCTTTCTTGGGAGGACCACTATCTTTTTTCATCTTTACCTCCGTCAAGTAAAGAAATATACGCTTCTTCAAGCCGTTTTACAATATCTTGCCAGCTAAAATCCTTCACTCTCGCTTTCCCCTCTCTCTTAAGTTTTGCGGCTAAAACCGGATGCTGTAGTATTTCTAAAATTGCTCTGGCAAGTTTGTCCGGATTCCTCGGCGGGACCAAGAGGCCGTTTTTCTTATCCGTAATTATGTCGACTATCCCGCCCACACGAGAAGCAACTACCGGTATGCCAAAAGCCATTGACTCCAAAATTACTATTCCAAAGGGCTCGGATACGGAAGGCAGAACACATGCCTTCCAGTGTTTAAGGTATTTATAGGCGCTCTTCTTGGAGCCAAGCAGTGTAACATTATGCTCGAGTTTAAGTTCCTTGATTTTAATTTCCAAATTTTCTCTTTCCGTTCCCTCTCCAATTATTTCCAATGAAATTAAGGGGTATTTTCTCTTTAAAATTCCCACCGCCTCGATCAGATAAATATGCCCTTTATTACGGTTTAAATTGCCTATTGCCCCAATGATCGGGGCTGAATTATTCCCCGCTTTCAATGTTTGACCCAGCACATTAAAATCAACACCGTTCGGAATAATTTTCGTTTTCTCTTTTGTTGATATGCCGGATTTTAATAGAAAATTTTTAACCGAGGACGAAACGGCAATTATGAGGTCTCTTTTTGAGTTCTGTCTTTTGAGCATGGTTTTTTGTAACCATGCATTAACAGGATTGCTAATCTTATAATCTTCATCGTAAATATGCTCAGTATAAACCTGTTTTATACCTGAAGGTGATGCCAAATGCGCCATCAAACTACCTCTGGGTCCATGCGAATGCACCAACATTGGACCAAAAGGATCTCCTGATGCCTGAATTTTTCTTAGTTCATTTTTTAATCTAAGTATTGAAGCAAGATCAAACTTTGAATCCATCTTAACATTTATAACCGTCACACTATTTATGCCCTTTGCTTCATCTGATAAATACCCCGAAGGACAAATCAAATGGCAATCAAATTGATCTTTATTGATATTACGAAGAATGCCAAGGACATGTGCCGGTCCTCCACCGATTTTGGAGTCAGCTATTATTTCTACCAATTTAATTTTATTTTCCACTTGCCCCACAACCCCTCCCGAGCCACTTCGTGGCAATTTATCATTTATCAGTTCTCAATTTTCATTCAATTATCAATGATCAATTTTCAAATGGTAAATTAATGAGAAATGATCAATGGAAAATGAAAAATATTAGAGTTTACGAATTGCCTTTCGTAAACGCTTTAAACTTTCTCCTTTCCCGAATGCAACCAAGAGCTCAACAGGACTTGGTGATCTTTCTTCGCCTGACAGCGCAACACGGACCGGCCAAAAAACATCACCATTTGTCAAACTGTTTCTTTCGACAACAAGTCCTAGTTTCATTTGTAATTCTTGAGCATTCCATCCGCCAGCTGGCGGATTCTCTTCAATGACTTCCAGTTCTGAAACAGCAAGCTCCAATCCTTTCAGTGTATTTGCCTTAGTCGATTTCTTGAATACCAGCATTTTACCATCATAATCAGCTATCTTTCTTAGCTTCAATATGGCTTCTACCATTTCCTTCAATGTTAAATATCCACCACGGCTAAGTAATTCAAGTTCCCCCTTACTGATATCATCTGCTCCGAAACCCTTCAGAAGCTTTGATATCTGGAGAGCATCCTTAGTATCTGACATTTGAGATTTAATGTATGCCGAATTTATTGAATTTAGCTTCGCCACATCAAACACAGCCGGTGCTCTATTGATATTTTCGATCTTAAATTCCTTAATTAAACCTTCTAGAGTAAACTCTTCCCGCTCATCTTTAGGATTCCAGCCAAGGAACGCAATAAAATTAACAAGGGCTTCGGGCAAATATCCATCCTCTTTGTATTGCATCACACTGGTTGCGCCGTGACGCTTAGATAGTTTTTTCTTGTCCGGCCCCAATATCATGGATAAATGGGCAAATTCGGGTGCTTTCCAGCCAAACATCTCGTACAAAAATACATGTTTTGGTGTCGAAGAAAGCCACTCTTCCGCCCGGATTACATGAGTAATTTTCATTTCATGATCGTCGACAACTGATGCCAAATGATAGGTTGGGTATCCGTCAGATTTCAAAATCACCTGATCGTCCAAAAGCGATGCATCAAATTCCACCTTACCTCGGATTAAATCATTGACGACAATTTTGCCTTTTTCAGGCATCTTCATGCGAACCACTGCACCTTTTGATAGATATTCTTCTAGATCCTTTTCACTTTCTACTTTCAACTTTCTACTTCTACAATGTCCATCATATCCGGTTGGTATTTTATTTGCTTCCTGCTCTTTTCGCAGCTCTTCCAATCTTTCCTTAGAGCAGTCGCAAAGATAGGCCTTATTTTCCTTTAGAAGCTCTAACACGGCATTTTTATACCCCGTCAGGCGTTCTGACTGGACCACAATATTCTTGCGGTTGTCAGGGCTAATTCCAAGCCAATCAAGCGATTCGATAATCCGTTTAACTGACCCTTCAACATAGCGCGCTCTGTCCGTATCTTCTATCCGAAGTAAAAATTCTCCGCCCTTCGATTTTGCAAATAAATATGCAAAAAGGGCGGTTCTGGCTCCGCCGATATGAAGTTCTCCTGTTGGGCTCGGTGCAAATCTTGTTCTAATCATACTTTCACTCTAACGCAAAAGCGGTGAAAAATAAAGTAATAGAGCACCAATCAATAAACCGCGTTTTTAATATGTTCTATAATCGGGGGAAAAGTTGAATAATCAATACCAATGACGTCGATGCGCAGAGTCTTATTTGGATACTTCTGCTCGACTGCTTTTGCCAGTAACTTCAGCTTGTTTTGCTTCTTGAAACGGACCAAATCTTGCGCCAAGCCAAAACCGCTTCCCCGCACAGTTTTTACTTCCACAATCACAATAGCACCTCGATCTTCGGCCAAAATATCAATCTCGCCCACTTTTAAGTTCAAATTCCGCTCAATAATTTTGAACTTGTTTTTGAGCAAATACTCCGCCGCCAAATCCTCTCCTTTGTTCCCTGTAGATTTGTTTTCTTTTTTATTGTATTCCATTGATCTTTAAAAACTGACGATTTAAAGTCATTCTGATCTTGATTCAGGATCCATTCCTTTTTCAACTAACGATGCTTATAAGCTCTTCCTTTTGCCGGAGAGAATGTCTTTGAGCTTTTGGTCAAATTCCTCTTCCCTTTTTCTCTGCTCGCTCCACGACCTTCTTATGATATCTCCTTGGGAAGCGGTTTTCTCTCGAAATGTTTTCTCCTCCAATTGCTTAATTTGCCTATCAAGCATCTTCGCTTCACCGACTCCCATTTGAATCCCTTTTGCGCACCCGTTTGGTTCCCCTATGTTTCCCTTTTGACAGTACTTGAAATCACCAATTAGTTCCTCAAGGGAACCAGCCGAAAAACCGAGGAACGAAATGTATTCCTTGGTTGATGTTCGAGTGTAGCCCTCTTCAATATTCCGCACTACGCTTCGTGCCGAGCGGATCATTTGATCTTTTAGATCGGTTAAATATTGGCCGGTTACGGGGTGTCTGGTTGGCAAACTGGCAGTAAATTTTTCTGTCAGTTCAAAAAGTTCATTGGCCTGTTGCCAAGTGCGAAGATAGCGATATCCGAGAGGATTTTGATGCGATAGCATAGTTCCATTGTAGCAAAAAGGGTGGCAAATGGGGTACAAAAGGGACTCGAATATCTGTTAGGATAGCAAAAGTGGGCGCTCATTTCGAACGCCCACTCTGTAATTCCCTCCTCTATCGTCATCCCAGACTTGATCTGGGATCCAGAATGATCCGAGGTTGAACCCAAGGACTACTCGTCCTTGGGCATGCTCTTCTCCTTTCGTTCCCGAAACTTCTTTCTCTCTTGTATTCTGTCCTGTATTGCTTTATCCAAGTAATAGCCAGTGTTATCGATAATCTGGCAATCCCTGATTCCCAGCGCCTCCGCCCTTTCCATCACGTCAACGAGATAGCCTGGGACATACATCTCGTGTGAACGAAGAACTGTCAGTGCTCCATTCTCCTCCGCATACAGACAAACAGGCACAGGCTCCAGCGTCCATACCGAGCGAGCACGATTACACGTAAGACTTCCGCCTCGCACTACAACCGGACTTCCGCTAGCCCACATAGCCAGGATTGCCTCGTCGATTTCCTCCTGTGTCGTATGCAAATCCCCTTCAGTGTATTTCGCCACGATGCTCGGAAGCTTAGCAGCCAGTTCTTCCTTGCTTCTAATAACAACCTCATCCTGATCTTCCACAAGCAGCGTTACCGTGGCCTCAACCCATAGCTCGTACTCGTCCTTACTGTCGCTCAAGCGAAGCGTGATCTTGTGGCGGTAGTAATCATGATGCTTTTCTTCAAGGTTCCATTGAGTCTCGTTCAGAAAAGCCATAATATTCTTGAACCGTTCCGTATCGCCACCAGCCACTTCGACCTCAGAGACGTTGAGTTGGATCTTCTTTCCGGTGATCTCAAGGGTCGCCTCAAGATTTCCTGTCACGACCGACCATCGGACAAGAGCAATGTCATCCGGGTTGTTTGGGTCGACCGTAACGCTAGAGGGGTTAAATAACATTCTCATGAAGTGGTGTTTCTTGCAGTATTCTGGCATCGTCATTTCATCAATGCCCCTGATCGTGATCTCATTAACCTGAAATACCCGTAGAAACTTAGCCATTTCGCTCTCCACACACCGCGTTATGGTCGGTGCCACACTTTGATTGTTATCTGCTACGCGGTGAGTTGGGTTTTAAGGCCTTTCTCATCGTGTCGGGAGGAATTATAACATTGTTTATCGTAAATGTCAATGATTAATGACAATATTAGTTAACTTTATCTACTTGACACAAACGTAAATTAAGCGTATACTGTAAATAGCGTCGTAAATTTGTTACGACAATTGCATTAATTATTTATTTCTTTTCAGATCAGCGAAATACATGTTCGATTCTTTGAGGACTGCTGTTTGAGTGAAATGAGTTCAGACCGGAAAAGAAAGAATATGGATTTCGCTTTCATGAAAAAGTCGTGCCAGAGTACGGGATCTTAAGGGCCTAGGGACGGGCTTCGAAACTCCGAGTCCCTGGCCCTTGAAGAAAAAATGATTAATTAAGATTAGTTCTCGACAAGCTCGAACAATAACTGGATCCTGAATCAAGTTCAGGATGACGCCAGATGAACATCGAAGACTCATTAAAATCCATCGGTTTACACTACCGCGAGATTCAGGTTTATCTCGCCACGCTTGAATTGGGACAGTCTACAGTCTCTCCTATCTCAAAAAAGTCCGGTTTTAAGCGGACTTATTGCTATGACATCTTGGAGGAACTCAAGAAGAGAAAACTAGTCGATTACTTTGAGAAGAATGGGCGACGACGGTATTTTGCGCAGGATCCGAAGCAAATTGAGGAAGTGCTTAAAAGCAATCTGATCGGTTTTCAGGCACTTTTGCCGGAGTTGCGCTCAATCTACAATCAAGCGCCAGAAAAGCCAAAAGTAAGGTATTTTGAGGGCAAGGACGGCATAATGGAAATCTATCAAGAAGCACAAAATACTAAGGAATTACTTGCAATCGGTTCAATCTCGTCAATTTATGGAAATTTGGGTGAACTTTTTGACGAACACATTAGAAAATTACTGCATAAAAAGGTGAGTATACGAGAACTGATCGTTAATGAAGGAGAAGCGCCCAAATACATCTGCGCTTACCAAAAACCGCTTCAAGAGGCGAGGTATTTGCCAGAAGAAGTAAATATTTCGACTGATATGATGATATTTAATAACAAGCTCGCTATGATCTCCTATGGAGGCGACATTCATGCGGTCGTGATCGAAAGTTCCAGCATCGTCGACACTCAAAAAGCACTGTTTGAGATCATTTGGGCAGGAGCGGAAAGAATTTAACAAAAAAAGACCCCGAAGGGTTCTTTTTTGAATATGAGATATTTTATTCTTACTCTTTAATTCGGTCGCCTGCCAAAGCTTTGGCTTTTCGTTCCAGTTCTTCCTCTTCAGCTTTTCTCTTCGCTTCAATAGCAGCTGCTTCTTTTGCTTTCTCTTCAGCAATTCTCTTTAGTTCAGCTTCTGCAGCGCCCTCTTCCCAGATCTTTGAGTCGCGGTTCAGATCCTTGAGCCGAGCATTTTTGCCTGAAAGCTCTCTCATGTAGTAAAGCTTGCTTCTTCTGATTCTGGACTGCTTTACTCTCTCAATCTTAACAACTCTCGGGCTGTGAAGCGGGAAGATTCTCTCAACGCCAATTCCGAATGATTCTTTTCGAACGATAAAAGTGCCGTCCAAGCCCTTGCCATGCTTAACAGCAATAACAAGACCTTCAAAAATCTGAACTCGCTCCTTGCCGCCTTCTTTGACTTTCAAGTGGACCTTGATCGTGTCGCCGGTTCTAACATCCGGTGTGTTTTTCTTGGTATATTGTTCTAGAATTTTTTCCATGGTTGATATCTCAAATATTATATACAAGCTGTCTTATTAATTATCTGGTTTGAAATCCTGCGATTGCTGCCTCTGGCAGAATCCCAGGATGACACCTCTTTATTTATCAGATTTTTGAATCGGTGTCACATGAACGAACATCCGTTTGTCTTTGTTTCCGGTGAAAGCAACGACTTTCTTTTCCTGGAATTTAACCATTCCGGTGATCAAAGCATGCAGAGTGTCGTCTTTTCCAACTCCAACATTCTTACCTGGATGATATTTGGTTCCGCGTTGTCGAATGATAATTCCACCAGCTGTAATCAACTGGTCGCCAAAAACCTTAACGCCTAAGCGCTGCGCTCTTGAATCTCGACCCAATCTTGTACTACCGGCCGCTTTTTTATGTGCCATTTCAACTCCTACGGAGTAAATTTCTAATTTCTAATTATTAATTTCTAATAAAGTTTAAAAATTAAAGAATTAAAAATTGAATAAAAATTTAAAATTAAGAATTCTGTTCGAGCTTTAGCAGTACTATCTCTCTTTTTACCACCTGATAATCCCGTCCGTAGACAAAGGAATTACAAGCTTGAGTATAGCCCAATTTCTTAATTTCGTCAACACTTTCATTGTAAAGAGAAAATCTTCTTCCGTCAGAAGTTTCCACCAAGGGAAATATTATGCACAAGACAACACAACCATCGTCATGCAAAGCGCATGGAGAGATCTTTTTATCAAAAGATTCCTCGACTTCGCTCGGAATGACAGAAAGATTAGTTGGGGTGATACTCTTAATATTCCCCAAGAATTTTATGTATAATTCCTTGACCTTTTCATACTCACCATAAGCTGCATTTCGAGCCGGCTTGTATTTCTTTGGCTCGCCCAAAAAAGGCTCACAAACAATGGCTAAGCCATTGCAATTTCCAATTTTCAATTTCCAATTTTCAATTGAGGAATTTTGTGTAGCATCTGCATTGAATACTTGATAATTGACACTTGGTAATTGATAATTTTCTTTCAGCCATTCCAAATTTTTCTTGGTGTCTTCCACTGCTTTTTCACTAATATCACTTCCAATTACATCATATCCCAGCATCATCGCTTCCATCAAAATGTTTCCCGAACCACAAAAGGGATCAACGACAATGCAGTTGGGCGTAGGGCGTAGAGCGTAGGGCGCCTTGGACTCCTCACACCTCACTCCTTTCTCCCCACCATTCTCACCAAAAGCGATATTGATCATCATTCTTGCCAATTTTGGCGGTACCATGCCGGAATATTTGTCGGAAGCCGGTTTGCCATAATCACGCTTATTCCACTCCTCCGGATCATTGAAAGCGATTAAAACGCCTAGAGTATTATCAAAAAGTCCGAATTCAATTCCTTTTGTTGAGAGATTATTTTTCAATGTTAAAATGGTACTCAAATCAAAAGAATCTCTTGATTCAACATAACGCAAACTAAATTTGCCCTTTAGTTTCTTCTTTGCTGTTAGCGCAATAGAGTTAATGTTCTGACGGGAAAATCCTTTGCCGTAATATGATAGACCAAAATTAATCTTACCGGTGCTATCCTGTTTCTTCTTCTCGATCATATCCGAAATTTGTGAAGCAATATCTTTACCGGTAGCACCCACAATCTCAAATATCTTCATAGTCCCGGCAAGATTATTCATCAGTTTCTTAGCATCACCTTCGGTAAAATTGTCAATATTGGCAAAAGCTAGGTTTCCCGTTATCTTATAGATATCAAAATAAAAACCAAAACGGCTTAAAACGGATTTGAGCTCGGCCAAAGCGATCTCTTGCTCTCGACCAAGAATAAATGCAAATGATTTTTTTATTGTAGCGTCCATCTTGTTAAATTATTATATCAGAAAAATTTAATTGTGTCACTATCTAAAGATAATTTATCATTTACCATTGTTCATTGAACATTTAATTATCATTTGACCATTTATAAATTTAATAAAAAAATAAATTAAGAAATTAATCAATAAATGAAAAATGTAAAATTGATAAATGAAAAATATTTTTTATGAGTGAAACAAATAAAAAAACAAAGTTTGTCCATCTTCACACCCACAGTCATTATTCTATGCTCGACGGCATGGGAAAAATTCCTCTGCTGGTGGCCAAAGCAAAAGCCGACGGCCAACCGGCGCTGGCCCTAACCGATCACGGTGTAATGCATGGCGCGGTTGAGTTTTATGAGGAATGTGAGAAGCAAGGCATAAAACCGATTATTGGCTGTGAAGTCTATGTTGCGCCCCGCACCTTAAAAGACAAAGTACCTAGAACCGACGCTCACCCGTATCACTTAATTCTTCTTGCCAAAAACGAAGAGGGCTATAAGAACCTTATGAAGCTGACTACGGTTGCTCACCTTGAGGGATATTATTACAAACCAAGGGTGGATAAGAAGCTGCTCAAAAAGCACTCCGAAGGGTTAATTGCCTGCTCTGCCTGTGTTCAAGGCGAAATTCCGAGGAAAGGTTTGGAGGATATTAAGAAGGGACGTGATACTGTAAAAGAATATATTGAGATATTTGGTAAAGAGAATTTATACCTCGAGGTTCAAAAGCATAAGAAGGTCGAGCAACAGGAGGATGCCAATAAATTGATTTTTGATCTCGCCAAGGAATTTGATCTCAAAGTAGTCGCCACAAACGACATCCATTACATTGATTCCGATGATGATATTGCTCAGGATGCTTTGATTTGCCTTCAAACTTCAAGGGTAATGAGTGATGATAACCGACTTTCCATGATAGGAGACGACTACTCGCTTCTAACGACTGAAGAAATGGAAAAGAACTTCCATAATCACCCCGAGGTAATTGGGAATACGCTTGAAGTAATGGAAAAATGCAACCTAAAGCTAAACTTAGGCGGAATCATTATTCCTGACTTTCCTGTTCCCGAAGGACACACGCTTGATTCTTACTTTAAAGAAAAGTCCTATTTTGGCTTAAACTGGCGCTACGGAAAAGAGCCAATCAAAAAAGAAGATCTACCAAAGGACAAAGAACCATCGCACGAGGATTTGAAAATTGACAAGGAGATCATGGAGCGGGCGCTGTATGAGATGAGCGTTATTGAGAAGATGGGCTATCAAGGTTACTTTTTGATCGTGGCAGACTTCATTAACTGGTCCAAGGACCACAAGATCTCAGTCGGTCCTGGTCGTGGCTCTGGAGCAGGATCCATTATTGCCTATTCTCTCAATATTACTACGCTTAACCCTCTATCCTACTCACTTCTTTTTGAACGGTTTTTAAACCCCGATCGTATCTCAATGCCGGACTTTGATACAGATTTTGCCGACTCCCGTCGAAACGAAACGATCGAATATGTCGCCAAACGATACGGCCGTGATCATGTAGCTCAGATAATAACCTTCGGGACAATGGCCGCCCGCATGGCCGTTCGTGATGTAGGACGTGTGCTCGGCATGAGCTATTCAGAGGTAGATATTATCGCCAAGCTCATTCCTTCGGGACCGGGCGGAATGAAACTAAAAGAGGCATTGGGGAGCATTTCCGAGCTCAAGGAACTTTATAATGGTAACCCTCAAGTGAAGCAATGTATTGACATCGCTTGCAAGCTTGAAGGGGTTGTGCGCCATGCTTCCATGCACGCCGCCGGCGTCGTAATCTCGAAAGACCCATTGACCGAATATTGCCCTCTACAAGAGGCAACCAAAGGAGATATTTCAACCGTTACTCAATACTCCATGAGCCCGATCGAACACTTAGGGCTTCTCAAATTTGACTTCTTGGGCTTAACCAACCTCACGATCATCCAGAACGCTCTCAGAATCATACGGAAAACAAATGATATTGATCTCGATATAGACAAGATTCCGCTGGATGATAAAAAATCATACCAGCTCTTATCAAAGGCTGAGACAACAGGCGTTTTCCAGTTGGAATCAGATGGCATGAAACGGTATTTAAAGGAGCTCAAACCAACCGTTTTTGAAGACATAATTGCCATGGTCGCACTATACCGTCCAGGTCCGATGCAATGGATCTCCGAATTCATTGACCGCAAGCACGGACGCAAACCCGTCACTTACGCTCATCCCCTAGCAAAATCTGCCCTGGAAAATACTTACGGAATCATCGTGTATCAGGAGCAGGTTATGCAGATGAGCAAAGACATGGCTGGCTTCACCGGAGGACAAGCCGATACGCTTCGAAAAGCCATGGGTAAGAAAATCAAGGAATTAATGGATAAAATGGGTCCGGAATTCATCAATGGCTGTGCCAAAAATGGCGTTGATAAAAAAATTGCAGAAGATATGTTTCAAGCAATGCAAGACTTTGCTCAATATGCTTTCAATAAATCGCATGCTGCCTGCTATGCAATGATCGCGTATCAAACGGCGTACTTGAAATCACACTATCCAGCCGAATTTATGGCAGCGCTTATGACCTCCAACAAAGACGATCTCGATAAACTAGCAATAGATATCGCGGAGTGCGAGAGAATGGGTATAAAAGTCTTGCCACCTTCAATTAATGAGTCGTTTGAGGACTTCGGCGTCGTAAAAGAAACCGGAAACATTCGTTTTGGTCTTTCCGCTATTAAAAATGTCGGTGTGGCCGTGGCGGAAGAAATAGTTAAAGATAGAAAAACGGGCACATTTAAGGATCTACGCGACTTCGTAACACGCTTGAACGGAAAAGTGGTTAATAAAAAGTCATTGGAAGCTCTTGCCATGGCTGGAGCCATGGATGATTTAGGCGAGAGAGCTGAGCTTATTTACAATATGGAACGTATACTTTCTTACGCCGGAACATTTCAAAAAAATAAAACAGCAGGACAAAGCTCCTTATTTGGAGGCGAGGACGAGATAGAAACAGCCAACATTGAGATGGAAAAAACCAAGCCGGCGGATAAAAAACAGCGCCTCTCATGGGAAAGAGAGCTTCTTGGCATGTACATCTCCGAGCATCCGCTCTCCGGAATTGGGCATTTAATTGACCCTCACAGAACCCATACCATGCTGGAAATTAAAGAAAATCTTGAAAATGAATATGTACGAGTGTCCGGAATAATTACCAGTATTCAGAAAATTTTGACGAGAAAAAATCAGAAAATGATCTTTGCCAAAGTGGAAGATTTAGCTGCGAATGTCGAGGTCTTGGTCTTCCCAAAGCTCCTAGAAGGAAATGAGCTGACATGGGTACCGGATAAAATAGTAGCAATAGAAGGATTTGTCAGTTTTAAGGATGGATCACCCAAAATTTTGGCCGAAGAGATCTTTGAAATCCATGAAAAGACCATTCTTCCGCAATTCGAGAGAAGACAACAAAAAAGACGCAATTTTGGCCAAGGCGGCTTTGACAACAATAGTTCTTCATCTAGTGGAAGTTACGGCAAGCAATCTTCATCTTCTGGAAGCAGTAACTATGTTGCCCCAACCATTCTCAAGAACATTATGATAACCATTCCCAAATCCTCTGACCGAAGCACGCTCATGGAAGTTAAGGAGATACTAAACGATCATCCGGGAGAGTCTAAAGTTACAATGAAAATTCCGGATAAGAAAGAGCATAGGGAGATTAGAATAAAAAACACAGTGGATCTCTCCCCTGTGGTCCTAAATAAGTTAAAAAAACTTCTCGGCAAAGAAAGTGTAGAGCTTATTTGATCTTAGCTATTTCTTGTTGAACTTCATAAGGATTTGCAATATTTTCGACCACAATCTCAGTTCCAGAACTTGCGCCTGCAGTCCGGATAATTAAGTTTCCGTACTTAAACATCGTTCTCCAAATACCGGATGTTTCAGAAGCGACGTCCTGAATTTTATCGAGATCGGTTTCGGTGATTTTTCTTTTCCAAAAGCCCTTCTGTCCGACATTTATTATTCTTTGATTTGTTATCACAAACATACTCTGGTTGTAATCGTAAAAAGCACGAAAAAATATTGCGAAAGAAATCACAGTGCAGATAAGCAGAAGAAGTCCTGAGTAACTGCTGGACCAAAAAAGCATTGCGCTAATGCCAAGCAGTAAGACTATAATCGTTTTTAGTCCCGGGAAAAACAAAATGATGGGGTGGTTTTTAACCACTGAAGTTACTTCCTCTCCTGCTCTTTGACCGTGAAATGAAAATTCTTTGCTCATGTGCTTATTATATCAAATTTCAAATATTTTTTTCTTTAACGCTGGAAATCCGGCTCAGTAAAATAGTCAAAATAACTAGTATTGTTATTAAGATAATTGCGGTGATCAATTTATCCATCGTTGTCGACCTGAGTGCTACCCAGCCAAAAGCCGCCGAAATAAAATAAATCGAAATTATGGCTTGCCTCGGAGTGAATCCTGCCCGCAAAAAACGATGATGCAGATGCGTTTTGTCCGGCGTTGTGAAGGGATTTTCTTTTCGAAGGATTCTCCCCCCTGCGACCATGAGCCCGTCTGTAATCGGGAAACCAAGCACCAAAAAGGCAGTTGCCAGTTTTCCGCCGGAAATTAATGGCAATACTCCGAGCATAAAGCCAAGAAAAACGCTTCCGGTGTCCCCCATAAAAATCTTGGCCGGAGGAAAATTCCAGACCAGAAACCCCATACATGAACCTGCCAAGATAATGGAGATTGTCGCCACGGAAGGTTGGTTAACGGCTACGCTAATCGAGAGAAGAAAGATCGTGAAAGCTGCAATCGAGGACACCCCACCAGCCAAGCCGTCCACGCCGTCTATAAAGTTGATCACATTCATCATCCCTACCAGCCACACTAGAGTGAGCAGATCTGACCAAAGAGAAAAATGATAAACAACTCCATTCAGCGTAATAATAGGAATATAAACGGAATTTAAGTCAATTGTGCCGCCAAAAGGATTCGGAAGGGAGTTTATACCAATGCCGGATGATATTACTATGAGCGTCGCCACTGCTTGAAGAAGCAGTTTTTGCCATGCCTTTAGACCAAAAATATCATCAAAAAACATTGTGCAAACTATGAGAGTTCCGCCTGCCAAGATTCCAAAAAAGTGCCGGTCAATTCCAAAAAACTCCCCCGGCGCAAAATATAGCGTTTTACCGGAAATAATAACATATCCGAGTACAACTAAGATAAAAGCCAAAAAAATAGCAACCCCGCCAATTCTAGGGATTGGTTTCTTATGGATGTCTCTTTTTCTCGGTCTTGAAACCAACCCGTATTTGAGCCCAAATTTACGCAAAATACCGGTAAAAACCGCCGACATTACGAGTGCAGATAAAAATGGTAATAGATATGTCATTTATGTATAACCAAATATTACAAATACATTACATATTTGATATCATTCCCTCTGCAACCCCTTCTTAAATAGTCCCTTATTCCAATTCTGCTGAACCGTATATTTGCGATTCCATCAATTTAGCGTAATCAAATAGTTCTTCCGGTTTAAAAAAGTTCTCGATCTCAGCTTTTGCGTTCTCCGGTTCATCTGAAGCGTGAATAATATTTTTATTTCCACTCATAGAGAAATCGCCTCTAATACTGCCGGCATCGGCTTCGTTGCCGATTCTAGGACCGACAATTATTCTTACCGCTGAGATGGCGTTTAGGCCCTCAAGAACCATGGCCACTACCGGAAAACTCCTCATATACTCAGAAATTTCACCAAAAAAATGCTCGTCTTTGAATTTGAAATAATGCTTTGTGACAGTCTCCTCATCTAACTGCATCATTTTTAGACCCACAATATAGAGTCCCTTTCGTTCAAATCGGTGGATTATTTCTCCGACAATGTCTCTCTGCAATGCGTCGGGCTTTAGGATCACCAGAGTTCTCTCAAATTTGCTTTTTGCCATTTTTTATCCTTTCGGTGTTTTACGGTTACGTTAATCGGTTACGAAGCCAGTATTGGCACAATGTTGGACGGTAACGTAACCGCAACCGAACTTCGATACGGGCATCGTTACCCTAACCGAATGACGTCCCCAGCTAAATTAAATTTTCAATATTTCTTCTATTTTTTCTTCAGTAAATTCCGGACCTATGAAAGCAAGTCCCATTCGTTCATCCGTTAAATACTTGTTTGCCACTTCCATTATATCATCAGCTGTGATGTTTTGGTAGATTTTTACCAGCTCTTCCGGTGCAATAATTTTACCCAGAAGAAGCTTGTCCGAGGCAAAATAGTGAGCCAATTCTTCGGAATCTTCAAATTTTATGAGCATTTTGCCGTTAATGATCTCTTTTGCTTTCGCCAGTTCCTCTTCAGGAATTTTTTCGGTTTTGACTTTCCTGTACTCACCAATAATTGCCTCTGTCGCCTCATAAACTTTCTCATGCGGTACGCCTGCTTGAGTTAAAATCATACCGGATTCGATGAAATTTGAGGTATTGGTTCGAACCGCATATGCTAATCCCCTGTTTTCCCGAATCTCTTCAAACATCCGCGAGCTCATTGATCCACCTAAAATCATTGCGAGTAGATCGAGCTTAAAGTAATCCGGGTTATCGATCGGCACCGTTCGAAAACCAACCACTAAATGCGACTGCTCCGTCTTTTTTATAACGATCTTATGCTTTTTCTCTTTGTTGATCTCAATTTGAGATAATTTTGGCGCCGTATTTTCTGGAAATTTAAAATATTTTTCTGCAAGCTCAATAATTTCCTGCTCGCTTAATTGCCCAAAATTTCCCGCCAAAACAAGCACGCCATTTCCACCTGAGTAATGCTCATCTCGATATTTAACCATTTTTTTCTGATCAACATTTTGGACGCTTTCACGCCGGCCAATCACATCTCTCCCTAAGGCATTCTGGCCGAAAACCGCCTCCTCAAAATAATTCTCCACCATTGCCATTGGCAGGTCTTCATACATGCTTATTTCTTGTAAAATGACATTTTTCTCTTTTTCCAACTCCTTGGGATCAAATTTGGAGTTAAGAAGAATGTCAGATAAAAATTCAAACGCTTTTTTAAGGTGTTTTGGTACAAGTTTTGTATAATAGCCGGTGTATTCCTTGCCTGTAAAAGCGTTGTGTTCTCCACCCAATGATTCGATAAATTCGGCGATCTTTAAACCGGTTGGAAGTTTCTCCGTTCCTTTATAGTGCATGTGCTCAAGGACATGAGAAATTCCGGCAATTTCGTCCGATTCATTTCTGCTTCCAACTTTAAACAAAATCATTGCCGTCACAACCTCAGTTGATCTCTTCGGCACAAGCACAACAGAGAGTCCATTTTTCAATTTGATCAATTTGTATTCATTCATGTTTAAAATTGTAGCGTGAATCTCGTATTTAATCAATGATGAATTATGGATTTTTTTTGATCGACAGGAATCTGGACGCGCTCACTTCTACGTTTCACTTATAAAAACCCACGGTTTTTATTGTTTTCCCCCAGCGGGAAACTCCCGTTTCCCGACCCCTTCCCAGGTCCGATTCCCTACTTTACAAAAATACCATCCCTCGTCGTCAATCTTCGATTGGCAACATGGGATGGTACCCGCGACAGGAATCGGACCTGTGACCTCACGGACCGCAACCGTGCGCTCTATCCACTGAGCTACGCGGGCAAAGATATGAATGGATAACGAATTTTAACCAACATCCAATATACGAATTAGTAAATTAGCCATTGGTGCAAATTAGCTATTCATTTCTGTCTCAGAATCGCATTATCCTATTAATCTCATCAACCAGATCAGGACCCTTGTTTCCTTCTTCCGGAAGATGTTTTCCCAGGAACAATCTTACCTGTTCGGGATCTATACCTACGATTGGCAATGACACTTGTCCTGCAAACCGGCCCAATAGCTGAAGTTTTGCCTTGGGAATGTCGCTGGGCTCCATCCAGAAAGACTTAAACTGATTAAACCCATAAACCTTATCCTCTATCACAATTCCTTCCTGATAGAGAGCACATTTTAACTTGCGTGGCTTTGCGTTTGAAAGAGTGGTAAAAGCTATCAGAGCAACTACCACCACCGCTACACTGCTCCACTGATGCTGCAGTCCAAATACTGTTCCAAGAGTAATCCCGATCAAAAACATAATCAAAAACCATGTTTTTGTTTTCTTGTATCGGATAAATTCGGGCGCCTCCCATGCAAACACCGGCTTTCCCGCTTGCGGGTTGAACCTTTGTTGCAAATTTTGTTTTTGATTATTTGCCATGTTCCCTCCCTATTTTCTAGTTACGAATCACTAGCACCCAGCTGCTAAGTTATGCCCCACTTCGCTACCCACTTTGCATAAAGCTACGCGGGTCAAGAAAGCTTCGCGGGGCATCCCGCATAGCCCCCTTGGGGCGACCGTGGGATGGCGGAGAGGGAGGGATTCGAACCCTCGATACGGTTTTAACACCATATACCGGT
>CAYQPT010000016.1:0-22678 GCA_964419835.1 uncultured Candidatus Saccharibacteria bacterium
TCTACCAATAGGGAAAAAGAATATTTTAAAGAATATGGTTCTTGCTTAAACACGCGGAAATTAATTCCAGGCATTAAAGAGGTCATTTTTACATTAGCGGAAAAATATTCGCTCATAATTGTTTCTTCAACCACAACAGAAATAATTAAAAAATATCTAAGTTGCCATGGAATGGAAAAATCTTTCTTGGATGTTTTGGGAAATGATGTCGATTACAGTAAAGCCCATAAATTTAGAATAATATTTGATAAATATAATATTCATCCAGAAGATTGTGTTTTTATCACCGATACTCTGGGGGATATTCGAGAGGCAAATGAGGTGAATCTTCCAACCATTGCCGTTACTGGAGGTTTTCATGATGAAGCGACTCTCAAAAAAGGCAAACCGCTCGCCATTACTCATGATTCAAAAACGTTGCTTAAAAAAGTCGAAAGTGTTCTCACAAATATTTAGCTGGAATTTTTCTAATTGAAAAGTGTTTTTTTAGTGCTATTTTTTAGTTATGAAAAACCGCGATGCAAAAAAAGAACCGAAGCGTGCTGAGCGTCAAAGAAAAATTGCCGGCCGGTTTCCATTCCACAGAGCAGTCAACTTCAAGCATATGATTCGCAAAATCGCTTTTTGGCATCGAAAAAATTAGCATCATCAACGGGCTTTATTGAGCCGGTTTTTATGATATATTGGAGTTATGGAAAATAATAAAACGCCTATAATTGCAATTTCCGGTGTTTCTGGCGCTGGAAAAGGATCGGTTTGCGCATGCCTAAAACTAAACGATAAAATCGAATTTTCAATCTCGTACACTACTCGCAGTAAAAGACCGGGTGAAGAAAATGGTCGGGAATATCAATTTATAAGTAATTCCGAATTCGACAATGCCGTCAAAAATGGCGAATTTTTAGAATGGGAAGAAGTTCATCATGATAAATACGGTACAAAGAAGAAGGATTTAGAAAATATTTTAGCGGAAGGGAAGATTGCTCTTCTTGATATTGAGTACAAAGGTGTTGGCAATGTAAAGAAATTATTTTCGAATGTTATCACGGTATTTATAACAGTTCCCAGCGCAGAAGTGGCTATGGAACGATTGAAGAACAGGGGAACCGAGACGAAATCTGAGATTGATCTCCGAATTAAACGCTATGCGGAGGAAATGAGCCACGAAAAAGATTACGACCATGTAATTGTAAATGATGACTTAAAACAAGCTCAAGATGAGTTGATTAAAATCGTTGACACTCTAATTACTAAAAATTGATCTCTAACTACTAACTACTAGTATGGAGGGGAGTGAAAAAACGGCTAGATAGAAAAATTGCCATCTCTTTAATTATTGCGGTTCCGGTAATCTCTGTCGCAGCGGTAATTTTTTTGTTCAGAAGTCCTATTGGCGCTTATTTTAATGGCGTTTTCCATAAATCTATTCCCATTTCTCCGGAAGTAGTAGCGGTAATAGAAAAAACTGAAGCACCAGAACCAGAAGTCAGCCAAAATTTAGCTGAGACTAAAGAGGCCATTACTAAGGAGCCGCCGAAGCATCCAACCTCAACCGGTATTACGGGTAAGACGACCCAAAATTCAGACGGATCCAAAACCACCGTGGTTTCTGATGCAGGAGGAAGTTGCCCCGACTTGCCAAGTTTAGCTTCTAGGAATCCGACTGGCACTTCACCAAATAATATCGAATATTCTGACAAAACAGGCAGTTACCCCAGCTTGGGCAGTACATTAAAGAGCTACCTCTCTACCAATTTACTTTGGAGTAATGAAATTGGCTCAATGTATAAGATTGTCCTTGAGGATGCAGGCAACACTGGCTGGGAAGGGCAATATTGCGGTGCATACAGCATGACCTCCAAAGGCGACATTGTTGCATCTTACGGCTATATAATATTAAACACCTATTATCATAAAAGCTCTTCCGTCTTTACTGATTACATGAAACTAACTCTCTCTCATGAGTATGGTCATCATTACACGCTTTCCCATAAATGGATCGATTTGGATTTAGCTGCCAACGCGAGGTTCCCCGACAGCTACTATTCAGTCAGGCCTCTTTCAAAAACAACAACAGCCACGGACTACTCAAAGGGCTGGCAAAATTGTGATGCAGAAATTGTGGCCGAAGATTATTCTTACTTTTACTCCGGTTATGGTATGCAGCAAATGAATATTAGTTACGGTTTGGCCTTGCCATCGGCGGGGACGAAAAATTGGATTCAGAACTTAAGCTCTGCGCAAAACTCGGGTGGGGAGGCGGAGGCGCAGATACCGGCAACAGACCAAACTCCTCCAACTGTTTCTATCTCACAGCCCTCTTCTGGCGCAACTCTGTCTGGCACATTTACATTTACTGCCTCAGCATCAGACAACATTGGTGTGGCAAAGGTGGGCTTTTACCTAAATGGAACTTTGCTTGCTGAGGATGGTACTGCTCCGTACGAAACGAGCATAAACACAGGGAGTTATGACAACGGATCTTATACTCTCAAAGCGGTGGCTTATGACAGCAAGCAGAGCGCAGAAACATCTGTAAGTGTCACCTTCGAGAATGCTCCTGACGCAGAAAAACCGGTCGTTACAATCACTACCCCAAGCACAAATCCTTATTCATGGGTGAGCGGCGACTTGATAATTGAAGCAAGGGCTACGGACAATAAAAGAGTGGCTAGAATGGAGCTTTTTGTTAACGATCAGTCAGTCGCAAATAGAAACGGTGCATATATTGGTGTGTCTTTCGCTTGGTTTGAAGGGAATTTTACGAACTATATTTTCAAGGTTAAAGCTTATGACGCTGAAGGTAATGTCGGCGAAGCCACGGTGACAATTAGCAAATAGTATCTTACGGATAACTAGCTGATCCCTCGAGGGCTGAAGCTCTTTTTTTAAACCTCGGTTTTAATAAAATGAAAAATTAGCAATATATCTAATATGGTACTAACAAATTACACTTGTTGATAAATGTTTTAGTATTATATACCACATATAGTATTTAAGCATAACTATAAAGCACTACATATAGTATTATTCAGATTTTAAAAATTTGACCGAACATAAGACGAATACTATAATAGGAAATACCGCATCAGTTCATAAAGTATATAAAGTAGAAAGTATTAGTTAGGGCGCACTTTGTAAACTTGAAAAACTTTTAGCTTGATAAACTAAGTTCGGAGGGTATATGTACACGAAAATCAGAAAGCGCGATGGCAAACTCGTCAAATTTGACATCGAAAAGCTTGCGGTTGCCATTAGCAAAGCCGGCAAAGCAACGGGAGAGTTTGACGAAAAAGTAGCTCACAAGCTGGCTGAAAAAGTTGTGGAAAAAGCACCGGAGAAAATCCGCCGCCGCATTCCAACTGTTGAAGAAATTCAGGATGTTGTGGAGGAGGTTTTGCTTGGGTCTAAATACAGAACCACCGCTAAAGCATACATTATCTATCGCCAAAAGCATTCCGAACTTCGTGATCTTGCTGAAGCGCAAAAAGTCAGCTTGATGGACCAGTATTTGGAAAATATTGACTGGCAGGTTAAGGAAAACTCCAACATGGCCTACTCTCTTCAGGGTTTAAACAACTATATTGCCTCTGAAGTATCAAAGAGTTATTGGCTTCACAAAATTTACGGCGAAGACATCAGCCGTGCCAATTCAGAAGGCGACATCCATATTCATGACCTAAACATCCTTTCAACTTACTGTGTCGGCTGGGATTTGGAAGATCTTTTAGCCGAGGGTTTCAAGGGCGCTGCCGGCAAAATTGAATGCAAACCGGCAAAGCATTTCGGTGTTGCGCTGGGACAATTGGTTAACTTTTTTTACACCCTTCAGGGCGAATCAGCCGGTGCCCAAGCCATTTCCAATTTTGACACCTTAATGGCTCCTTTTATCCGCTACGACAAGTTAACCCGTGAAGATGTTAAACAGGAACTTCAGACCTTCATGTTCGGTATGAATGTGCCAACCCGTGTTGGTTTTCAGACGCCGTTTACCAATGTAACTCTCGACCTTTTGTGCCCAAGCACCTTGGCCGACAAGCCGGTCATAATTGGCGGAAAACCACAAAAAGAAACCTACAAAGATTTTCAAAAAGAAATGAATATGTTTAACGAGGTTTTTGCCGAAGTTATCGCCGAAGGCGATGCCAAAGGACGGGTTTTCACTTTCCCAATTCCAACCTACAACATCACCAAAGATTTTGACTGGGATAACAAAGAGCTTGATCCAATCTGGAGAATGACCGCCAAATACGGCATCCCATATTTCTCAAACTTCGTTAATTCAGACATGAATCCTGAAGATGCCCGTTCCATGTGCTGCCGACTTAGATTGGACAACCGCGAGCTTCGAAAACGCGGCGGCGGACTCTTTGGCGCCAACCCATTAACCGGTTCCATTGGCGTTGTTACCATGAACTTACCTCGTCTTGGCTACCGTTCACGCGACAAGAGAGAATTTATGCACAACTTGGGATACCTGATGGATTTGGCCAAAGAGAGTTTGGAAATGAAGCGGAAAGTGATTGAAAATATGACCGAATCCGGACTTTATCCTTACACCAAGTTTTATCTTCGCAATATCAAAAAGCGTGACAAACAATACTGGTCCAATCATTTCTCAACCATTGGTTTGGTTGGAATGAACGAAGCTTCCTTGAATCTCCTCGGGCGCGACATTACCACCGCTGAAGGACAAATGTTTGCAAGAGAAGTGCTCGACTTTATGCGGGAGAGAATGGCGCAGTACCAAACCGACACCGGCAATAACTACAACTTGGAAGCGACTCCGGCCGAAGGCACCTCCTTCCGTCTGGCCAAAATCGACAAGGAGCTCTACCCCGACATTATGGTTGCCAACGAGGACAATTATCAGGAAGAAAAAACCGCCCCTTACTACACAAATTCCTCACAGCTTCCAGTTGACTTTAGCGACGATCTGTTTGAAGTTTTGGATCTGCAGGACAATCTTCAGACCAAATACACCGGCGGCACGGTAGTCCACCTCTTCATTGGCGAAGAGATCTCCGACACAAACTCAGTTAAGGCCTTGGTCCGAAACATTTGCGAGAACTATCACATGCCTTACTTCACCCTTACCCCAACATTTTCGGTTTGTCCAAATCACGGTTACTTTGCCGGCAGAGTGGATAAATGCAAGAAGTGCGGCGCTGACACAGAAGTTTACTCCCGAATTGTCGGATATATCCGCCCGATTCAACAGTGGAACAAAGGCAAGCGCGCCGAGTTTGAAGACAGGCAGACCTACAAAATGGTAAACGGCAAAAAAGTTGAAGTAGAAGCGGAAGAAGAGGTGGTGGCAGTTCAGGAACCACTTGTCGGAGTTGAACAAGCGGCGCTGGTCTGATAATCGTAAGGAGCAGGGCGTAAGGCGTGGGGCGAAAACCCCAGACTCCCAACTCTCTACTCCCAACTAATCAAACGCATTTGAAAAACAAATATATGCAAATTGCAGGGATTCAAAAAACGACTCTAGTAGATTACCCCGGAAAAGTGGCAGCCACGATATTCACTCGTGGCTGTTCTTTTCGATGTCCCTTTTGTCACAATCCGGAGCTGGTAATACCGGAAAAATTTAACCCGATTATTTCTGAGGAAGAAATTCTTTCGTTTTTGGCCACCCGCAAAGGCAAACTCCAAGCTGTTTGTATTACAGGCGGAGAGCCAACAATCCACAACGATATCCACAGCTTTATCCACAAGATTAAAGAGCTGGGCTTCTTGGTCAAACTCGATTCAAACGGATGGAATCCCGAAGTTTTGGAGGAAGCGATCAAAAGCGGAGAAGTCGATTACATTGCCATGGATATAAAGGCAGCGCCAGAAAAATATTCCCTCGCCGCCGGCACAAGCATCAACATCGACAATATCAAAAAAAGCATCAAACTGATCATGGATTCCGGTATTGATTACGAATTCCGAACAACCGTCTGCCACCCAATTCACGAAGTTGATGATTTTGAGGAAATTGGCAAATTGATTGCTGGCGCCAAGCGTTATTACATCCAAAATTTCGTAGAATCAAAACAAATTTCCGAACTCCAAAAATTCACCGCGTTTTCTGATGAGGAACTTGCTGAAGCCAAAAAAAGAGTAACTAATTATGTCAGAGAAATCAAAATAAGATAAAATTGAAGAGATGAAACATTACAAAATATTCATTGATGAGTCTGGTACTCCGAGTCCATCCCATAGAGCATCTAACTACTATGTTCTTAGTGGATGTATTATAAATGTGAATCACAGAGACGAGGTAAGGATAGAGGCTGATCATATCAAATTCAAATATTGGGGGCGTACAGACGTTGTGTTCCATTCTCAGGAAATCTATAAAAACGAAGGCGATTTTGAGATTTTTAAAGGGAAAGATGATCTTAAGGAAGAATTTTTAAAAGATATGTTCGTTTTTCTTAGGAAGTCGCAAGTTCACGTAATGATGGCAATCGTCGATAAAGAGCAAGCAAGAAAAAGAGGTTGGAATAATATTAAGGTTATTCAAGAAACCTCAAGTTGCTTAGTTCATAATTTTATAGTTTTTCTACTAAGCAATACCAATTATCGTGGCAGTATAATTATTGAATCGGCCGGTTCTTATAAAGACTTTTATTACCTAAAAGATTTTGATTATTATTTGTCACCTGATTGTTCGCGAAAGAATGGTTTCAATCATGAGGAGGTAAGGACGGCGCTCACTTCATTGTCCTTTGTTACTAAGCGAAATTTGGACATAGAAGAGCAAATAGCCGACTTATTCGCATATGGAGGAAAATGCAAGTATGAAAAAGAAAAGTTGAAAAAGAAGTTTGAAATCGGTTCCTACGAGGATAAGATCGTTGCCCTTCTCGATAAAAAACTCATGAGTTTTATTCAACCCCAGAATAATAAAACTAGAAAACTTAGACTATATAAGACAAAATCGTTTTGTATCCTCCCAAACTAAAAAAACGAGCTCGAGCCATAAAGGTCTCTTCCTCGTTCTTTATGAATAAAATATATCCTATTTATTCATAAAAAGCAAATATAATAAGTTATAAACAGCTGATTATTTCCTCTACTAGACTATAAATTTATATTTTATAAGTTATGCTTCTAGAAAAAATTCCTGAAAATTTTAATCCCACGGAAGTTGTTGGCTGTTGCGTATACTGCAACGGAGAGTTTTTGTTACTCTTTCGGCAGGATCACAAATTGGGCGGCAACAAGTGGGGAGAGCCGGCCGGAAAAGTGGAAAAAGGGGAGGACAAAAACGACGCGATTATTCGGGAACTTTTTGAGGAAACAGGGATAAAGAAAAATATCGAGGAATTAAGGTTTCGCGGAACATATTATTTCACAGGTCCCTACGGGGACTTAACTTATCACAGCTATATCATTAAGCTCGATAAAAAACCAAAAGTAACAATCGAAAAACACGCCCACAAAAAATATGTCTGGGCAAATGTTGAGGAAGCGATAAAATTAGATCTCTTGCACGATGTAGATTTTCTACTTGGTGATCTTTGAATATATTTGAACTAAATTTTGGAGGGAGGGCGCAAGGTCTGCGCCCGAGCGAAGGGGAAAGCTGTGCGCTTGCCATGTGTTAGGTCGCCTCTTGCGAGGCCTCAATTGCGATCAGGTCCAGAAGCTCTGGGCCCAGGATGCGTTCCTGCAACTTGCGGGCTCTGACCCGGGTTTGGAGCAAGCAGCGATCCGTGCCACAGTGGAGCAAGGCCCGAGCATAGGCCTGTACCAGCAGGGTGATTTGCGGTTCGAAGCCGAGCTTGTCGATGGCGATGTCGCATCCGGATCTGAGCATCGCATCTCTATGGACATGCGAAGTAGCGACGATCAGCCCCATGAAGTCTTCAAGCTCTGAAGCTTGTCTTGCCACACCCAGAAGGTCGTTTTCGTTCGGCTTGCCGTTGCCGAGCAGGAGGAGGTCGAGGTTGGAGCATTGCACATTGAGCTGCTGAAGGGCATCCTCGGCAGTTTCAGTTGATGTCATCTCAATATCGGATGAGATGCCGGCGATAATAGCCCTGATCTTCTCGGTTTGTCCCGAGAGATCTGCAATAAAAACCCTGAGTTTTAACATTCTCGTTCTCCAGTCGTCAGTAGTGAACTCGCTGTTCACAATAGCAAAAATAGCGCTTATTTACAACGCTATTGCAATATTTGAACTAAAATTTGGGGTGGGCGGTTTGCGACAGATATCATCGCATCCCGCCGATTATAGAGACGTCCGAATCTTATTCCTGCAGCTCCTCCGGCTCATCCTCGTCTTCGTTGGCCATGGCTGCGAGCATTCCGGTAAAGAGGAGCGCTGTCGAATCGGCATCCATCTTCTTCACGCAGGCGCGCGTGACGGCGATGTGGCGCCAAAGCTCTTCCCAACTCTCATTCCGCATCCCTTCGACCGCTTCCTCGATGAGATGACAGAATTCGATGATGTCTCCGTCAAGGCTCTCCCATGTAGCGGCATAGATGCCCTCGTTTACTTCGGTGTCGCCCTCATGGATGGATACGAGGAAGATCATTCTTCCGGTTGCGATCCGGCGGGACTGTTCGGTGACCTGCTCTGCCGGAGCGAAGATGATGCCGATGTTATCTCCAACCTGTTTATGGCGGATGATTGCGTCGCTCAGGCTCTCCGCTGTCACAATGGACATTCCCTTGGCCGCGACCAACTTGGCGACAGACTTAGCTATTCGGATCCTTCCTTTGCGTGTAACGAGAACGATAAGCTTGTTCAAGTTTGGTGCCCTCCCTCAATGTGCCCTTTTGGGCTAAGCGTAATATAGCAAAAATTTATCTCTCAATCAACAAAAATCTCGCATAATTTCTTAGCGAGATTTTATATATGGATTTTAATATAGGGGTGGGGCGGTTCGCGACTGTCGCGCATCCCGCCGGTTAGCTGGTGGACTCGTTAGTCCAATCAATGGTCATAAACCCCTTCGGATCAGTCAGCCACCTCTCAATCATTACTCCGAGGAACATCACGAGATCGGTTCCTGCTTCCCTAAATGAGCCCTTCTCTTTTTGGGAGAGGAAGGATACCCATCTCGGTTCCTGTTGATTGAGAACTATCAGCAGGTTTGCGATGTCCAGAAGGGCTTTTCTGGCCTCAGTTTTGTAGATGGAGGCAGAAACTGACTCAGTGATGGTGCGCAGATACCTAACCCGGCCATGAAGCAACATATTCGGTTCCTGCCCGCTCGGTGAGGGCGCAGCAGTTTCAATGTCTGGCTTAACAGCGTTTGTGGTGTCGGGCTTCAACTTCTGCGCTGGCGAATAGTAACTCAAGATCAAGAGCTGAGCAATCCGCCAGGCGGCTTCTGTCGGCAATCCGATCAGATCCAGCACTTCATGATACTGGGAGAGCGTATAGGGGCAGGGGTGGTTGACGAACGCGCCGACCAATGCAAACTTGGCCAACTCCGGTTGTTCAAAAAAACTCTTGCGGCTAGCTATCAAGGCCGTGTCCTCCTTCCGCTTGCGGATGGATACGTTATATCACTTTCGTCCTGAGTGCGCAAATTGTAATATATTGAACTAAAATTTTGGGGGGAGGCAGCCGCCAGATCGTCTGGCGGCTGCACGAAATTGTAGATAGGCGACCTTGGCTAGGCCGTCGCTGTTTTCCTACTGCCGAAGGACTGGATGAGGACGGGGAGACTGCTCCAAGTGGTGGATATCCCGCATCCGGCGATGATGTGGTCGTTACAGCCGGGAGGCGCTTGGCCGTTTCGGCTAGATTCGCTCACCGTAATGAGTGAAATCTTGGGGAATGACTGCCTGACATACTTGATGAACTCGACCTGAGTTCTGCGAGCCTTTTTTCTGGCCCTTCTGCCGTCTACGACTACGGCAACAATGTTCAGGTCGATCTTATCAAGAGTGCTTCTCGCGCTTTCGAGTGTCTGTGCGCAGAGAATGCCACTCTTCTCCATGCCGGACAGCTTCCTTAGGTAGCCGATTCCCATAGGGCCGATCATACCTGCGAACCCTACCACGAGAACATCGCCACATCTCCTGTTATTGGCGGGGTTGTCTGCCTGCTCCATTCCTGCCTCATCTGTTACTACTGCTACTGTCATTTCCTGACTCCTTCTCATCCTGAGAAATTAGCGCTTGCTAGGCAAGCAAAACGCCAAGAAAAATCATACAACATTATACGATTTTCCGCAAGACGAGATATCCATATTGGTATATAAAAAAGCTCGCCGTCCCGCACGGGGAACGGCGCTGCTCTACAACGAACTCTGTAATCGTTCATTTTGTCTCCTCTGACCGTCTAGTATGTGAACGTTTCGGCGGTCCAGAGATTGCTTTCGCCCTCGTGTGCCCGAGGGTTCTTGTAGGTAACTTTCGTTACCCACTTGGTAGTGTTCTTCGCGGCCTTGGCCGGTGACGCATGGTGGCTGATGCTGTTGAAGCTCGCATCTTTGTCGGATTGAGGCGCCAGCTCAATGGAGATTGTTCCATCTCCCTCAAACGAGAAAGTGCAATTCCTAATCTCCACATTTCTGAACTCATGGAGATTGCCCTTCGGGTCGCGAAGCAGGAAATTGCACTTGCCACCAATTTCGGGTGGCGGTGTGTAGCCGAGGGCCTCAAGGTGTTGTCTGGCCCTCGTTCTTGCCCTTTCTTGGTCTGCGTCGTTTTGTGCCACTTTGCTACTCCTTGCCCGGACCGTGAAGCATCGTCTCAACTTCGGCTATGATCGGCTGGCCGATGTCGCGATAGCTCGATTCCTCATCAGTCTTTCTGCTCGCCTGGCATGACTTCGACTTACAGATGATCAGAGCGTCCACTACTCTTGCAGCGGACTCATAGGCCTGATGCCGACTCTCTCTCATCGCCTCGCCCAGTGTTCTACTCGAAGAGAGCAGCGTCCCGAAGGTAGCGATCGCCTCTATCTCAGGTGCCGTTACCTCGCCGTCAAGGGCGCTAGATGATGTTGGCAGAGTGAGAGCCGGTGAGTGCTCGCAGAGAAGTATTTCCACTATCTGCTTGACTCTAGCGGGATCCTTCTTTCTGAATTCCTCGCCCAGCTCTTTGACCACTGTCGCGCTGCTGCAGCAGTTCTGCTCAAAAAACTTCAGTAGCTTTCCCAATTCTTCCTCCAGATCCGCTCAAGCTCCAAGCTCAAGCTGTGCTATGGCTACACTACAATATTTTCCCTCTTTGTGCAATAATCTTGTTATGGACTTTTTGCGTCACAAAAACCTATATAAACTTTATTTATCAGAATTTTTTTGGGGTCTTTATTTTGCTATTCCGATTCAAGCGCTTTTTTATACCGCCAAAGGGCTGTCTTTTTCCGAGATTATGTGGCTGGAGTCGATTCTATTTATTGCCATCATGATGTTTGAAATTCCAACAGGTATTTTCGGCGATAAAATAGGACGCAAATGGAGTCGTATCTCTGGAACATTACTCCTGATCATCTCTTGGATTCCATGGTTTATGGCCGATCAGGACTTCTTTCTCTATGCTCTAGCGTTCTTTATCACTGGTATAGGAATCGCTTTTTTCTCTGGGTCCGAAGAAGCTTTTGTATATGATGAATTAAAACAACATGGCGAAGAATCAAAAATGCAAAAATACTATGGCTATTATATCGGAGCTCGAAAAATCGGTTTTATTATTTCGAGCTTAGTAGGTGGATTTTTAGCCGTTAGGGGAGACATGGGAACATTTCTTCTTTTGTTTAAGCTTTCTGTTTTGGCGGAACTCGTAAGTCTTGTTATCGCTTTTTTCATAAAGGAACCCAAAAGAACACCGGAGGGAGAAAAAAAAGAGCATGGTCCTGATCAGCCGTTTATGCTTTTCAAAAATGGTCTTAAACTGTTAAAGCAAAATCCAAAACTGCGCCGGATCGCGCTCCTGTCTATTTTTAGTACACCTTTTATGGTTGTTATGACCTATGCTTTTCAGCCCTACTTTCAACACTCCAATGTTCCAATGGCTTGGTTTGGTATTGCCCTTGCGGTAGCATCAGTAATATCTTTGGCGTCAACGATTTTTGCCCAAAAAATCGAACATTGGTTTGGGGTTGAAAAAGGTATGCTTATTGTTACCTTGGCGCCGGCATTTTTATGGATTATTATGGGTCTCATTTTCAGTCCGGTTTGGGCAGTGGTTTTATTTATTCTTCATGAAGGTTTTTCCAACTTTAGAGATCCAATTTTTACTGATTACCAAAATCGACACATAGAAAGCTATAATCGCGCTACTGTGCTCTCAACAATTTCTCTTATCGGTGGGTTTTTCTATATGATTATGCGGCCGATTTTTGGCTATTTGATCGACATCAATTTGAGCTTAGGATTTGTCGCGATTGGCGCCGTAATTATTATCGGTTCGATTGCTTTCCGTATTCAGCATAAGCACACTGTAATATTTGAATCTAATGACATATAAAACACACCTTTCAACCGGACTGCTTTTTTCTTCAATTGTTTTTTTGTTGATTTATAAAATAGAGCTCTCTCCGGTTTTAATATTGGCATTAATTTCATCAACAATTATTGGTTCCAGTGCTCCGGATCTGGACACACCGACAGGGGAGCTGTGGGACAAGATTCCGGCCGGAGGGATCATCTCCCACGTTGTTAACCCTATTTTCATCGGGGGACACCGCCATTTATCTCACTCGATGATTGGCTTTGGCATATTCACAGGGCTATTCTATCTATTAATAAAGTTAATTCATTTTGATCCCATAATTCATTATTCATCATTCATAATTCTGGCCTATGCAATAGGCCACTTGTCACATCTAATCGCCGATATGTTTACAGAAAGAGGCGTACCCTTTTTATTTCCGATTGGTTACCTCTTTGGCATTCCGCCTGATCCGCTTGGTAAAATGCGCATCAAAACCGGAAGGTGGTTTGAAAACTTAATCGTTTACCCGCTTATAAACCTAGCAATTATTTTTGTAATCTATACATATATAAGGGGCTGAGATGATTATCGAAAAAGCAAAAAAATTATTCATAAAAGCAGTCAAAACTGCCGTGTCTGATAAATACGATCTTTTGAGACATGTCCCCGAAGCGGAAAAGTGGGCAAACCGCTTATGCGATCTGCAGAAGGAAGCGGATAGGGAAGTTGTCCTGCTTGCTGTTTGGCTTCACGACATTGGTCATTATCCAATATGCGAAACTGACCATGCGGTTAAGTCTGAAAAGATTGCTAAAAATTTTCTCATTGCAGAAAATTATCCGGAAGAGAAAATGGAAAAAGTGTTGCACTGCATTCGCTCTCATCGCAATCGTGATGTAAAACCGGAAACGCTTGAAGCAAAAATAATCGCATGCATTGACTCGGCCAGTCATATGACAGACTCCATGTACATAGGCATTGTGCGTGATGGAAGATATGAATATGCAAAAGGTAAAATCGAGCGGGATTATCGCGACCTTTCTGCATTTCCTGAAATAAAAAAAGAGCTCACTCCGCTTTACAAAGCTTGGAAAGAGCTTCTTACTAAATTGAATAAATATTATAGCACTAAGTAAATTTTGGGCGGTCCAGCCTGCCGACTCGGCAGGCTGGGTACAGTGCTGCTTGACCGAATCGGTCAGGCAACAAGCAGTTCGTGGCAAGCAATTGCCAACTCGGCGGTGGGGACGCAGTGCATACTTGCGTCGCTTGTGCTGTATCTACGGTCGAATCTGTCCTTAGAGATGATGATCGGTAATCTCGTGTCGTCGTAGATCTCTCGAGACAAAAACACTGCATCAAGATCGGTTCGGAGACAGGCGTCGTCTTCCAAACAGATGATCACCAGCCCTTGTGCGTCTGAGAAGATCTTTGCATTATCCCTTAGCTCCCGCTCGGACGAAGCAAACTTTAGGTGTGCTAGTTCACCAAGAGCTGCTTCTAAATGATTCCGGACATCAACAATCGGTTGAAAGACCATAAGAAATGGTCCGTCTGGGGTCCTCATCTTCCCTCGTCCTCCCGTAAGGCATTTTCATAATAGTAATATTTTAAGCCGGGGCGTGTCAAATCTGGCGGATATTATTCAAACTGAGTGAAAGAAACGGTGCAAACTGAAAAACTACTCTCTATATGGACTTTTTTATAAGAATGTGCTATATTTTAGCTAAGTCAGGTCGAGACTTATTTAAAAAAATTATTCGATTTTTGTTAGAGAGTTATGGTTGACGATACTGTAAAGTGTGATGATAAAGAGCATTGGAGTTCGGCTTTCCGAAAAAAATGTCTCTAATATAAAATCTAAGAGGTAAGAGATGGATCAAAGAGATAACAGAGACAGAGTTTTCACTCCTGCAGAGCCAAATCCAAGACTTTTTATCGGCGGACTAGCATGGGCTGCTACCGATGAAGACTTGAAAGAGGCCTTTACCCCTTTCGGCGAACTTGTAAGCTGTTCAGTTGTCAGATTTCCTGACACTGGCCGCTCAAAAGGATTTGCTTTCGTAGAGTATTCTTCAACAGAAGAAGCTGAGAAAGCAAAAGCTGAAATGGACGGTAAGGAACTCGCTGGCCGCACAATCAAAATTGATTTTGCACGACCACGAAGAGAAAACAACGACAGAGAAGACAGATAATTTTATCTAGATTCTTAGAAAATATCCCCAATCACTGTAAGGTGAGAGGGGATATTTTTTGTTATACACATAAAAGCCAGTTATCCCCAGTTGATATATACCCATGGGGGGTATATTGTGGAAAGGCAGGGGTATAATGGTGGACAAGTAAATTTATCCACAAATTAAAAATTTAAAAATCAAAATTTAAAATTACAGAGACCACTTCGTGGCCGAATTATAATAATTTCTATCACTAACTACTAACAACTAACTACTATCTCCTAACCACTAAAAATCCGGAGGATTTTATTTATGAAATATCAGTCAATCTATAGTCGCCTTCGCAGGATCGAAGGCCAGATTCGCGGCATCGAGGAAATGGTTGCAAAAGATCGTCCGGAGCAGGAAATACTTATCCAGCTGGATGCGGCAAAGTCTTCACTGGCTTCAACTATTTCTTCTCTGATCGAGTCGATGATGCAAAAAGACGCCGAGGGCAAAATTTTACTCGATGAGGTAAGCTTGAGGGCGATTTTACGGTCAATCAAATAACTTAGATTCCATAATAAAAACCCCTCGCATTCACAGGGGTTTTTATTTTAGGATTAATTCTTAATTGAATTTAGAATAATTTATCGCCGTAGATTGTTCCGATTGTTATGGCGAGTATTGCTACTACGCTCATAGAGATGGCTTCATAGGCCTTAAGGTTTCCGTGATCAACATGCTCACTACCGATTTTAATAACAACTTTGTTTAATTTTTCTTTCATTTTGTTTCCTTTCCCTCCGAAGAGGATTTTTTTTAATTTTGGTAACTTTTTTGTCCGCCAGCTGGCGGATTAATTAATTAATCATTTTCAAATTATATCAGTATAACATACTACAGCATATTTTGTCAAGTCTTTTGGCATAATATTTGTTATTTAATAATAAAGTTGTGCTTAAAAATGTATATTTGCTTCACTTTCTATAATGAATCATATATAATTAAATAGCATTTAGCATGCGAATTAATTTTTAGTATTAGGGGAGAAAAGGTACAAATGGTAAAGAAAATCAAGATTGACGAAGAATTATGTATGGGTTGCGGCGCCTGCGAAGGAACAGCACCGGATTATTTCGAATTGGGCGATGACGGCAAGGCAAAAGTTAAAAAACAATATGACGAAGAGGGAAAAGATATTATTGAAGAAGCTATTGACGGTTGTCCGGCAGGAGCGATCGAATTAGTTGAAGAGTAAAAAATACAGATTTACGGATTTTTCGCGAATGTACAGATTTACAGGTTGATCAGAGAATAATATTCTGGGGGCATTGTGGAGGGAAAAGTAAGTTCTAAAACATCATTTTTCGGCTGGTGGTATGGTGAGGCACTTGACCATCTGCTCTCTTTTGTTGGGCATTTTTATGTTTATCTTTTTGATCTATTTTCAGTCAAAATCTGCCTTCAGACACTTTTTGCGCCTTGGAAGCGAGACGAAATCGGTTATCAAAACATGAGTTTGCAGCAGCAGTTTTCAGTTTGGGCGCTCAATATGACTTCCCGTTTTGTTGGTTTTTGGGTTAAATTTTTTACCATTATGACCTGCCTTATTCTGGAGCTAATTTTCTCGATCTTTTCGATGCTGTTATTGGTTTTTTGGCTCTGCTATCCGGCCGTTTTGTTGGTCCTACTATATGTAGGGTTTAAATTAATACTCGGAACCTAATGGAAACCAAATCACAAAAACTAAATATCAGTCCGAACGGAACACTTATTGCCAAGACAGTTGGACTGGACAAAACCTATTCCAATTTGTTGGTGAAATTTGTCTTTTTCCTTGTGTGGATCTTGGGGATTATCTCTATTCCCGTTATTCTTTTATACTATTTAGATCTTATTTCTTTATCGTCGAATCTTGCAGGCCTGTTTCTCGTAATTTTATCTCTTTCGATGGCCTATTGGGCCGAAAGAGCATATTATTTCGATAAATTAAAGGATCCACTTCAAATATCTCTAGAAGAACTACAGTCAAAGCCGGAGCAAATTATCTCTTTAAACATTTTCAACCTATTTTCCTTTGAGCTAGCGCGAGCAACCAAAACGCTTTTTTCAGGCGATTGGACAAATGCCACAACTAAGGACTTGGCTCTAGCGATTTTGCAGTCGCATGACATGGACTTTATTTTAGTCCGGCTCGGGATAGGTAAAAAAATGTTAGAGGAGAGTTTAAATAAATATCCCGGAGAAAAAAATATCTCACAAGTTATTGCCGATTCAATCCCTGTCGCTGTAGCCGAGAAGCACCACTCTGTCGGGGTAGGAGATGTTTTTGTTTCTCTTTGTCGTAATGACAAATTCTTTAAAGTGATGCTTGACGATTTGAAGTTAACGGCAAAGGATATCGCAAATGTTGTTTACTGGCAGACCAAAATATTTAAAGACAAAAAAGAAAGCTACCGTTTTCTCTCGACCGATCACTTTAAGTTAAGCGGAGGCGTGGGAAAAGACTGGGCTTATGGTTATACTCCGTTCCTAAAACAATTTTCAGTCGATATTACAGAGTCACTGGAGAGGGGTAATCTGGGTCTCGAAATCATTGGTCATGACAAGGAAATTGAAGAGATCAAAGAAGCGCTTCTCCGCGGAAACGGTGGCAACGCAATTGTTGTAGGAGAGCCTGGAATCGGTAAGGAAACCTGCGTTCTTGGTTTCGCCAAAAAGGTTTTAGAAGGGGAGATTGGCTCGGGCTTGGATTTCAAGCATATTGTTAAAATAGACACCGACTATCTGCTTTCAGGGGCAGAGAGCGCCGGAGAAATCACTGACAGAATCACCGGTATTTTCAATGAAGCGGCTTCTGCCGGCAACATTATCTTATATGTTGAGAACCTGCAAAATCTTCTTTCTTCGGGCGACGCCGGTAAAGTCAACGCTGCCGATGTTATTTTACCCTTGTTACAGTCCTCGGACATGCATTTAATTGGAACATGTGATACGGCCAGCTATAACCGCTACATTGTTACCAATACTGCTTTGAACGAAAGAGTTACCAGAATTACAATCGATGAGCCGAGCGACAGCGATTTGATTAGAATACTGGAAGATACCGTTCCAACTATTGAATACAAAAGCGGTTCCATAATCTCTTATGAGGCAATAAAAGAGGCGGTGTCCGCTTCCAATAAATACATAATGGATATTCCTAACCCCGAGAAATCAATATCTCTACTCGATTCTGCCACGGCACATGCGGTAGGCGAGAGAGGTAAAACGATTGTTCTTCCAAAAGATATTTTAGAATATGTAACCGATAAATATGATATTCCGTCAGGAGAAGTCGACGACACGGAGAAACAAAAGCTATTGTCACTGGAAAAAACTATGCATGAGAGGGTAGTGGGGCAGAGTGAAGCAATTTCGGCAATTTCCAATGCGCTTCGCCGTGTCCGCGCCGGTGTGACTGATTCTAAAAAACCAATCGGCTCATTCTTATTCTTAGGTCCGACCGGTGTTGGAAAAACTGAAACCTCAAAGGCATTGGCTGAGGCATATTTTGGTGGAGAGGGACGCATGATTCGTTTTGATATGTCGGAATATCAAAACAAAGAAGATGTCTACCGCCTGATAGGCGACAGCGAAGACCCCGGTATATTAACTACAGCTGTGCGTGAGCAGCCATTCTCACTTTTGTTATTTGACGAGCTGGAAAAAGCTGATAAGGAGGTTTTAAACCTGTTCCTTCAAATGCTTGACGAAGGATTTATAACCGACGGCTCTGGCCGCAAGGTTTTGTTCCAGAATACTATTATTATTGCCACCTCAAATGCTGGCGCAAACTTGATCCGTGAGTCAGTTAGGACCAGCGCTGATTATGAAAAGACAAAAGAGTCATTAATTGAATACTTGCAAAAAGAAAATATCTATAAACCAGAGTTCCTAAACCGCTTCTCCGGAATTATTGCTTTCTCACCTTTGTCGCAGGACGAAATTATGCAGATTGCTTCGCTTATGATTAAAAATCTGCAAAAAACTGTTCTCAAGAATAAAGGTATAAAACTAGATATTTCTCCAGATTCTATCGCGCAACTGTCCAAACTTGGTTTTGACCCCGAAATGGGTGCCCGGCCTATGGCGCGTGTGATTGAGGAAAAAGTGGAGAACTTGCTCGCAACCAAAATCCTCTCCGGCGAACTCAAAAAAGGCGACATTTTTTCTGTAGGTGCTGAAGATATTAAATAAACATTCCGATGCAAATTGCTTATCTATTTTTTACTTCCCTTTTTATTATTCCATGGTTATTTCTGTTTCTTCTCAGAAAAGATATTCGGAGAGAAATGCTGTGGGCAAGTGTTATTACTGCAATCGGTGGACTTCTCTGTGAAAAATATTGGTATACGGTGGACTGGGTTAATCCAACAACAATCACGGGTGCAGCTGTTGGCATAGAGGACTTTTTGATGGGGTTTGGTGTCGGGGGTATTGGCGCAGTTATATACAAAGAGGTTCTAAAAAGGGATGAGTATAAACCAAGGATCTACAAAAGGCACTGGTTTTTTGTCCTGCCGATTATTTTTGGTTTTTTTATTGCCGATCTAATGTTTAGACAGTTCGGTCTTTTCTCTTTTTACTCCAATCTAATTGGTTTTAGCTTAATATTTTGTTTAATATTTATACTTAGAAAAGATTTACTGCAAGAAGGGTTGATTGGCGGGGCGTCTCTAGTAGTTATTACTTTGCCAATCTACTGGATTACTTTCAAATTTTTTCCTGACTGGAAATTACAATATTGGCAAAAATTGAATATCTCCGGAGTTGATTTCTTGGGGATACCATATGAAGATTTGGTTTGGTGGTTCATCGTGGGAATTAACTTAGCAATCGTATATGATTTTAACTATGGCTTGAAATTAAGGAGGATGCCACAAAGCAAGTGAGGTTGAAATAAACAAAAATAGTGATTAATATCACTATTTTTAGTTGGTGTAATTTTTCTGTATTGAACAAACCTATTTATGTATATAAACCGGTGTGCCCATGCTGGTCCAATCATAGACTGTTTGAGCAGGGCCAACGCCTAAACGGACACAGCCGTGGGAAATTGGTGTTCCCAAGTGATCGGCCACTTCTTTCCATGTGTCTGTTTCAGGGAGTTCGTGAATGCCCCAACCACCGGTTTTAAACTGTTGCCAATATGGCAGCCACATACTATATTTGTTTGACCAGTGCCGCGGGTTTTTATCGTTTATAGTAAAGGTTCCAGTTGGCGTCGCCATCCCCGGCTTGCCTGAAGATATTACAAAACAATCAATAATATTGGTGGATTCTACTCGGCAGAGCTTCTGAGCCGCTAAATCAATATCTAAGTATCTGCCTTCAAACCTTCCCGGGACAAGTCCTTCAGCAGGAAAAACTTTCACTTCTCCTGGTGCGACAGCATAAGTCGCGAGAGCAACATTTACAGCGTTCCCATTCATCTGGCTTTTTATTTGAGAAAGGGCAGCATTTTTATCTAGATATTTTCCCTCTCGGCCCTCTTCCATAACACTGTTGTTAGCTGCATTGATCTTCTTGTCAGCTTTTATAATCTCAAAGTTTTTTGCAATCTTATTAAGATATGCTTGAATGTTGCCGTCATTTAATACGGCCGAAATTTGACCGTTGTTGTTTTGAATTTTAATCCACAGCCCAATTTCCGATCTTGTGGGGGAGTAAGTTTTTCCATCATAGGTTAGATTGATTTTTTTGCTCAGTATTGAATTCGCCTGTGATCTGGCTGAGTCAAAATTTGCCAGCTTAATCGATGCCGGAGCCACTACTGTTTTAAGTGCAATTACTTGGGAAGAGTTCTCACTAGTCATGGCCAAGATTTTTTCTGTCAAATCACCAGTGTCAACTGTCTGGCCGTCTTTGGCTTCGGCTTGTTTTATTTCTCCGTTTTCAATCACCATTGTGGCGTCGGAAGGAGGGAAGTTCAACTGGGCAACGGCAATATCCATGAATTTTTTTAGCTTTTCCTGATCTATTTTTGGCTCAACCTTAACTGTTCTGCGCTCCCAAAGAGTTTTTACAGAGCTAGCCAACTGTGCTGTAAATGAAGTGTCTCTTCCAACTTTATATGACTCCTGAATAATTTTATTAATATCAAGCGTGAGTCCCGTGTCCGCAACTTTGGTCTTAACTTCTTTATTGTCAGTTTTTAAAGATATTTCCTGATTGATAATGCCGTCATACTTTTTCTGTAGCAATGCGGCCGCCTGAGCTTTTGTTTTTCCGGAAAGGTCAATATTGGCGACATATACATTTTTATAGATTTTCCCGGCATATGCCTGTTGATAACCAAAAAGAGAACTGGCTAAAATGAAAATTAGCCCCAAGAAAGAGAAAATAGACCACTCTAAAATCTTTTTAGTTTTTGTGAGCATGCGTTGCTATTTAATGTATAGAATAATTTTATCATTTATATACATACGAAAACAATAGTTCATTTATTAAATATGGGTCGATCATCCAACAAAAAAAAGATCAGTAATAAATTACCGCTTCTTTTCTGGTGGGCCCGGCAGGGAATCTGAACGCGCACTCCGCCAGTTGGCGGATCGCTTACCAAAACCCACGGTTTTTGTTATTTTCCTCCAGCGGGAAACTCCCGTTTCCCGGCCCCTTCCCATGGTTCGATCGCTTTGGTCCCAAACAAAAAAGGCCGGCTATAAATAGCCATCCTTTTCTGGTGGGCCCGGCAGGGATCGAACCTGCGACCTACCGGTTATGAGCCGGCTGCTCTAACCACTGAGCTACGGGCCCCGACAATGATCACGGGACTGCTTAATAGTATCAATTCTGAAGCCAAACTTCAATATTGAGTAAAATGGTAGATAAAAACTGAGATCAGTTTATATATTATATAATAATTTATTTCTATTAAACTATTGACAATATATGTTGTAATTGATATAATGACTTAATTTACTAAATAAGTTATCATACTTTTTCATACAGATGCCAAACAAACATGAAAAAAATGAAAGTAACGCAGTATTAAAGCACAAAGCAATGTCGCTTTCTTTTGCTGTATTGTCTTCTGTTCTTTTCGCTTCTCATGCGCTTGCTTCTCCTATCAACACAGAAAATGTCTTACAATCGTTAAATCAGGAGAGAACCAGCCGAGGTCTTCCTAAGCTTACTATTGACCCTGACTTGACCAGCGCCGCCAGCTTAAAATCCAAAGATATGTTAAATAGAAATTATTTTGAGCATTTCGCCTTCGGACTCTCGCCTTGGGATTTTATTCGCAATGCTGGCTACAACTATCTTTATGCTGGAGAAAACCTTGCAATGGATTTTAACACTTCAGAAGGAATGGTTTCAGCTTGGATGAATTCTCCTGCCCACCGAGACAATATTTTAAATCCTGATTTTAGAGAAACCGGTTTGGGAATTATAAAAGGTGAGTTCACTGAAAATGGAAAATCTCATACGACTACTATGGTTACTGATATGTTCGGTAGAGAAAAACCAACTATCGTTAAAGCATTTGATTATATAACTAAAGATCTTTTTAAGAATCTGTTCTAAATAACTGTGGATAACTAAATATATATAATCTGAAACTGACAAATTAATTATTTGACAGTGCTTTTTGTTAGATGCTACTCTTAATCAAGTAAAAGCAAGCGCTTATGGGAGCAAAAAGTATGAAAAAGTATTACGATTTGCATTCATGGGCAGGTAAATATGCTTAAACACTTACTAAGCCGTCAAAGGTTTGGGCCACAAGGGGTTTGAAAAGGTTCTAGAAAAGAGAATGGAAAGTTTCTTGCCAGAGGGGCTGCAAGATTTTTTGCTGTATTTCTTGTAAAAACTCTTATTGCTCTTTGGAAGGGAATCGCCCGCACGGTGCGGGAATTTACAATTTTCAATTATCAATTTTCATTCAATTTTTAATTAATTAATTTTTAAACATTGAGAACTGGAGCATTGATACTTGATGCGAAAATAAAAACAACCCTAAAAACTAAAATCTATTTACTAACAACTAGAAGAGGAGTGGTTATGAGAAAATTTTTTAGAAAGTTTCTGATATACCTGCTTGCCATTGGAATGTTATGTCCAGCTTGGCTTGC
>CAYQPT010000017.1:0-22032 GCA_964419835.1 uncultured Candidatus Saccharibacteria bacterium
CGCCCAATCAAGTCCTCTACTCAAAAGTGCAAAATGTCCGTGCCTAAAACAAAAATGAGCTCGAGAAAAGTAGCAACTCTGACTTCAGTATGTTGCAGGCCTTTGTAATAAATCCAGAGCGCAACCATGCCTGTCGATAGAGCGATTATTATGAAGCGAAACATTTGAGAAGTATCAATTTGCAAAAGACCAGCCGAGTCTTTAAAAAGGTAGACTGTTAAGAGCGCCAGCGGCACTGTAATCATAAAGCGCAGCCCTGTTGCTAAAGTATTTGAGAGCTTAAGTACTGTCATCCGAGACAGAGCGGTCGAAGAGCCCCAAGCAATAGCAGCGCCAACCGCCAGCAAAGCGGCAGTGATTACGCCGCTGCCGGTGGCAAAATTGATCTGCCCATTTTTAAAAGTAACGAAAAAAGCAGAAACAAGAGCCAGAAGAGCCCAGCCGCCATAACGCCAATTAATTTTTTCTTTTAATAATATTACACCGGCTGTGATAGCAAAAACCGGTTGTAGCTTCTGCAGAAGAAAAACAACAGAAATGGAAATATAGTTCACTTTGACCAACGCGGCGGTAAACATAAGAGTCCCAATAACACCACTAAGCAATGCGATCATAAAAAGAATGAACCACTCTTTTTTTGTCACTTTCTCTTTTTTTAAGGCAACGATTGTGGCTGGCGCAATAACAATCGCTCCAATTAAATGTTCGAAAAAGACAATGACACTCGGCGCTAGAGTGAATAAACTCCGGCGCAGAACAGCATCTACTCCCCAGAGAATCGCGGCCAAAATAATATATACAGGGCCATATGTTTTTAATGTTTGCCTGGTCATACTAATTCATACTCCACTCTTACTTTGTTTTGATGAGCAGAGCATATCACATTATTTCCCAAATTCAAATCCTATCTCAATATAAAATATCCGATGCCAGCCAAGATAATAATAATGATTATCATAAGTAACGCTGGGGACATTGCCGGTTTCTTTTTCTCTTCAAATGCCGGGCTGGTTTCACTTGCTGGTTTTTCGGTTGCTTCTTTTTCTACCTTAAGAGCCGGATTATCTGCTGTTTCCTTTGTCTCCTCAGGGTCCACCTCCGGCATCATTACTTCTTCCATATTTTCTCCTTCCTGTTCCTCCATAGCTTATATAGATGCTTTATGCGACGGGGGAATAATTTTATTTTTCAAACACTAGTTTAATTAATATTATACAACGGTTTTAAAATTTCATCCAATTTCACACTAACGATAATTTTGATATATTGTAATAAAGTCAGAAAAGAATAACCAGGAAAGGAAATTATGAATAAAATCACTCTCGACATCTCGAGAACTGAAAGTTTTGTTTCAGGAGAAGAAATCGAAAAGATGAAAGATAAGATTTTTGAAGCCAATAACAAGATTGTTAATAAATCCGGAGAAGGAAGTGCTTTCTTGGGCTGGGCCAATTTACCGGAAAATTATGACAAAGATGAATTTGAAAGGATTAAAAAAGCTGCTCTTAAAATAAGAAGTAATTCGAATGCACTCGTAGTGATTGGAATTGGCGGATCGTACTTGGGAGCTCGTGCAGTGATCGAAGCGCTCAAGCCGAATTTTTATAATGAATCCCAGAATGATATTAAAGTCTACTTTGCAGGACAAAATGTTTCGGGACAATATTTATCCGATTTATTGAACATTTTAAAAGATAAGGATGTTTCGGTTAATGTTATTTCTAAGTCCGGCACTACAACCGAACCGGCCATCGCTTTCCGGGTATTTAAAAAATATCTGGAAGAAAAATATGGGAAAGAAAATTCTAAGGAAAGAATTTTTGTCACAACCGACAAAGAAAAGGGCGCGTTAAAGAATATGGCAGAAAAAGAAGGATATGAAACTTTCATAATTCCTGACAATATCGGCGGACGATACTCCGTATTGACAGCGGTCGGTCTCTTGCCGATTGCCGTGTCTGGAATTAATATCGATGAATTATTAAACGGCGCCAAATCTGGAATGGAAGAATATTCCGAGAGTGATATAAATAACCCCGCTTGTCTTTATGCTTCAGTTCGTAATATTTTGTATGAAAAAGGTAAGAAAGTTGAGCTTCTGATAAATAACGAACCTTCAATGGTTTACTTCGCCGAATGGTGGAAACAGCTTTTCGGTGAAAGTGAAGGCAAAAACGGCAAGGGCATTTTTCCAGCGTCAGCATTATTTACGACAGATCTTCATTCTTTGGGGCAATACATACAAGAAGGAGAAAGAACCATATTTGAAACAATGCTTTCTTTCGAAAAGCCGCTAGCCGATATTTCGATTGATGAGCTTGTTGATAATTCTGATGAGTTAAATTATTTAGCCGGAAAAACCATTGGTTTTGTTAACCAAAATGCACTTTTAGCAGCCAGAACCGCCCATGAGAAGGGCAGTGTACCAAATATGTGCTTTAACATTGCAGAAATGAATCCCTATAATTTAGGGAAGCTAACTTATTTATTTGAGCGCGCCTGTGCCATCTCTGCCTATGCACTCGGAGTTAATCCATTCGACCAAACAGGGGTCGAGGAATATAAAGAAAATATGTTCGCCCTACTTGGAAAGCCAAGAAGTACAACATAGTAAATAATTTTAAATTGCTCCAATCTAATCATTTTGTATTTTTTGAAATTGATAATTTTTTTGTTCTATTTAAAATGGCCGTATGGATCAAAAAATTAAAATCTTAGGTGTTGCCGGCAGTTTGCGGGAGGGTTCTTATAATAAAAAACTATTAAACGCAGCGACAAAACTCGCCCCGTTTGATGCCGAAATAAACATTTTTGATATTAAAAATATTCCACTCTACAATGAAGATATTGAAAAGCCCCTGCCGAAAGAAGTTTTAGAGTTAAAAAGACAAATCATATCTTCTGACGCAATTTTATTTGTAACTCCTGAGTACAATTATTCGATACCTGGAGTTTTGAAGAATGTGATTGATTGGGGTTCCCGCCCTTACGGTGATGACTCATGGAATAATAAGCCGGTCGCAATTACCGGAGCATCTCCTGGTGGCTTTGGCACGATCCGAGCTCAAATGCAACTGCGGCAAACTTTTATTTTTACAAATATGCATCCAATAAATAAAGAGTTGTTTGTTTCTCACGCCACTGATAAATTTGATGAGAACGGCGAATTAATCGACGAAGACATCAAAGCAAAGCTTTCTGACCTAATAAAATCTTTGGCTGAATGGGCGAGAAAAATTAAAGAATAAACAATTTTCCTCATTTGTATTATTAATTAATGAGATTTTATTAAATCTCATTAATTTTGTAGCACTTTTTATTAATTTTTCAATTGAATTGTCCCTCCTATAATCAGATGATCTAGAAGATGTTTTCGCATTCATGCGAAGGCACGCACCCACGAAGGAGGCAAAGGATGAATAGGCACCTGATTCTTTCTGGTATCTTGGCACTGACCATGGTGTGGATGGCAGAGCCGGCGATGTCAAATGAGCAGGGAAGGAGAAATACAACAATATTGCTCGCCGGATTAACGGGCGTTGCGGCGTACGAGAAGCAGCCCTATATCGCTGCCGGACTGGGCATAGCCGCTCTTTATGCTCAGAAGCGATTGAACGATGACATTAGGAATAACCGCGCCGAAGAAGCATATTTAGCTGGATACCGCCAAGGGTATTGCACCGGTAGCGGATCCGCTACAACACCTGCGAACTGCCCTAGCAATTGCAACTATACTGTGCCCGATAACGGCTCCAGCGAATACTGCTACCAAAATGTGCCCTACAACAGTGTCAGCAGCCCTCAGGTAGTCCCTGCAAGTTACAGAAAGAGCTACTCGCAGAGTATCCGTTATAAAGGATTTTCCTATCAGAGCTCTGAATCAAACTCGGCCACTTTCCGCTCCCCACCCAGGCAATCCCAATCTACATCTCCGCAAGTCATAGTAATCGTCGTCCCGAACGGAAACAATAGCGGGGCCTGTCCACAAGCCCCGCCACAATCCTATAAAAGCTGTGATTATAGTTCGGGTTCAAAGAACCAATACAGCCCCGCTCCGACCCGTTATCAAGCCGCGCCGGTGAAGTACGGAGAGGATGCCGTCCAAGTGCTACCTTCCAGTTACTATAATCGCAGCTCTCAGCGTATCTCATACCGAGGCGGAAGCTATAGCCACTCTCAGAGTAGCTCCGCAACTTTCAGACCAGCTCCGCAGCAGCCCCGAAGAGTAGCCGTCTACTACGGAAACCGGTAAGGATGCCGCACCCGCCGGGCAAAGCCCAGCCCTATGGGCGACGCCTCCCTCCTGATCATGACGGGCGCTCAATGAGCGCCCGTCAAAATTACTCTAAAAAAATAATAAAGAAGACAAGCACTTAATGTATTTTGGCTTGCCTTCTTTATTATTTTTTGTTGCAACTGGCTTTTCTCTCTCTATTGATAGAGTGAGACGGACAATTTTGCCTCCACTCATAAAATGCCTGAGTGACATTTCTAATTGTAAATTTACTTCATTTAAATGTACTTATCCTGAGATTTAAAAACAATAAATACTAAGATATAACGGTTTTTTTGTATGTTCACACAAAAACCATAGAAAAGTGGCTTGAAAACAAAAGAAGATCGAGCTATAATGGTGGATAGGTTCAGTTTATCACTCAAGCATCTATCAATTTGTTCTAATTAATAAGGAGATTATATGCCTGCAATTTCTAACATTGCCGCTAGAGAAATTTTAGACTCACGAGGCAATCCAACCATTGAAGTAGACTTAATACTAAGCGACGGTTCCTTTGGCCGGGCTGCCGTCCCTTCAGGCGCCTCGACAGGAACCCACGAGGCTGTCGAACTTCGTGATGGTGATAATAAGCGGTACCTAGGCAAAGGTGTCGCAAATGCGGTCTTGAATGTAAATTCAGCCATTAAAGATGCCTTGATTGGTAATCCGCCAGCTGGCGGATTCGATCAACGCTCCCTAGATGACGAGATGATCAAGCTCGACGGGACAGAGAATAAAGGTAAATTGGGCGCCAATGCCATTTTAGGTGTTTCACTCGCCTTTTCTCACGCTGCCGCTAAAAGCAAGAGTATGAAATTGTATGAATACTTCGCCGAGATCTCAGGAAACAATGCTCCAGCAAAACTACCTGTGCCCATGATGAACATTTTAAACGGCGGAAAACATGCTGAAAACTCCACCGATCTTCAGGAATTCATGATCATGCCTGTAGGCGCACCCAATTTTAAAGAAGCTCTAAGATATGGTGCGGAAACTTTTCACGCCTTAAAGAAGATTTTGGCCGAAAGAAACTTGAATACTTCAGTAGGCGATGAAGGCGGCTACGCACCCTCACTTCCCTCAAATGCCGCAGCGATAGAAGTCATTTTAGAAGCAATCAAGAAGGCCGGCTTTGTACCCGGAAAGGACATTTCCATCGCAATCGACGGCGCCGCCTCTGAACTATACAATCCGTCAGCTGACGGAGGTAAATATGAGCTCAAAACTGAGAATAAATCTCTATCCAGCGCTGAAATGGTTGATTTTTACGCTGATTGGCTAGAGAAATACCCAATCGTTTCAATCGAGGACGGCTTGGCAGAAGACGACTGGGATGGATACAAATTAATGACTGAAAAATTGGGAGACAAAGTCCAGATTGTTGGAGATGACTTGTTTGTGACCAATATCAAGCGGCTGCAAAAAGGAATAGATGAGAAGGCGGCCAATTCAATTTTAATCAAACTTAACCAGATCGGCACAGTCTCTGAAACTATTGATGCTATTAAAATGGCAGAAAAAGCCGGCTTTACCTCTGTGGTCTCGCACCGGTCCGGCGAAACGGAAGACAGTACGATTGCAGATTTTGTCGTCGGACTTGGTACCGGACAGATTAAAACCGGTTCCCTGTGCCGTTCAGAGCGCGTCTGTAAGTACAATCAGCTCCTAAGAATTGAGGAAGAGTTGGGGGAAAAAGCACAATATCCCGGAATTAAAGCATTTAAATAATAATGAATAAAGCAAAAAAACAGGTAGTATTAATAGTTCTGGATGGCTGGGGATATCGAGAGGAAAAAGAGAACAACGCTATTTCCGAAGCTAAGACTCCCGTTTTTGATAAATTATGGAATAGTTATCCACACTCGCTGCTAAAAGCGAGCGGCGAAGCGGTCGGGCTCCCGGAGGGTCAGATGGGGAACTCAGAAGTCGGACACATTACTATTGGCGCAGGGAAACCCCAAGATACTGACCTAGTGCGCATATCCAAAGAGGCACTCGATGATCAAATGAAAGAAAATCCTGTTTTTGTTGAATTGTTCGACCATGTGAAAAAATATGAATCCACACTTCATCTAATGGGGTTAATTGGTCCTGGTGGAGTTCACTCTCATGAGGGTCACCTGATTGGAGTAATAAAAGCAGCAAAACAACATGGGATTAAAAATATTGCGATCCATGCTTTCACCGACGGCAGAGACACGCCGCCCCAAAGTTCAGCTCAATTTCTAAAAACGATTGAGGATGCCATAGACGACATTGGTATTGGATTTATTGCTTCCGCGAGCGGAAGATTTTATGCTATGGACCGAGATCAAAACTGGGACCGGATAAAAAAAGCGGAGACGGCGATATTTGATGCGAAATGCAATAAAAGAGAAAAGAGGAAGCCGTCAGAAGTGTTAAAAGAACTTTACGATCACGGGACTTTGGATGAGCACTTGGAGCCAATTGTTTTCTTGGATGAAAAAGGCAAGTGTTATGGGGTTGAAAAAAATGATGGAATCCTATTTTTCAATTTCCGCGCAGATCGCTCACGTCAAATGTGCAAAAAAATTACTGACAAAAAAAATGAATTAGGACTGTTTTTTGTTACCATGACACAATATGATCCGAAAATTGACAGTAGGGTTGCATACGCACCGGCAAACATTGAAACAACTCTGGCTAATGAAATATCAAAAGCTGGACTGGCCCAAGTTCATATTGCTGAAACTGAAAAGTTTGCTCACGGTACATATTATTTAAACGGTGGTAGACAAATCCCTCATGAAAAGGAAGATCAAGTTCTTATTGAAAGCAGGAAAGATGTTTTAACCCATGACCTGGCGCCGGAAATGAAAGCAAATGAAATTACTGCCGAAGCCGTCAAATTTATAAATTCAAAAACACCTTTTATTTTTCTGAATTTCGCAAACCCCGATATGGTTGGCCACACTGGAAATAAACCGGCATTAATTGAGGCAATCGAGGTCGTTGATAGAAATCTTGGAGCAGTGGTAGATGAGACACTTAAAAATGATGGTGTTATATTTGTGACTGCCGATCATGGTAATGCGGAGATGAATATTGACGAAAATAATAAACCACATACCGCACACACCATAAATGATGTTCCTGCCATTCTGATCGGAGATAGTCGAAAGATGATCAATGGCACACTGGCCGATATCGCCCCGACTATTCTCGACCTTCTGGATATCAAGAAACCGGAACAAATGACAGGTAAAAGTTTGTTAGTTAACCCATAGAAACCTTACTCATAAAAAACACTCCGTTTTAAACGGAGTGTTTTTTATGAGTAACTTTTTTTATTAATTTATTCTTTCCTGCCTGATTGGTTGATCACTGGAACGCTTCTGCCACTGCCATACTCCAATAATCACTATAGTTATAACGATCAATGAAAGTAGGGCTAGGATAATTTTTTTCATTTTACTTGAAAAAATTGATGATCAAACTTTTCTTTTTAATACCATCCAACCAATCACCAAACGATTTCTCAATTGTGCCTTTCTTGGCCTCAACTTTAATTATGTGCCAGCCAAAGTCTGTTCGGACCGGTTCGGAGATTTCACCGACCTTAGTTTTAAAGGCAACATCGGAAAATTCTTTGACCATTTCTCCGGCCGCAAAGGGTTCGAGCGCTCCCCCATTCTCCGCGCTTCCAACATCTTCTGAGTGTTTTTTGGCTTCTTCAGCAAAATCTACTCCACCTTTAATCTCAGCCAAGTACCCATCAATTTTTGCTTTTGCAGCAGCTACCTGATCATCTGGAGCCCCTTTATCCACACGAACCAAGATATGGCTTGCAGTAACACGAGCGATCAAATCTTGATCTAATTTATCCCTAAGCATTTGGGATTTAACTAATTTGCGGAATTGATTTAAATTTAGGCCATATAGATCGTTTAAAACCTTGGTTACTTTTTCTTCTCCACCATTTTGATCAACAATATCTTTCATTGTTAAATCTATTTCTGATTTTTTGACACGCTTCCAATGAATCAAGCTTTCAAAACTAATTAATCTATCTTCGATGATTTGGTTCATTATTTGCTTATCAACTTCCGTATAGTCCATATCTCCCTGCTGTGTCGCTCCATAGAAATGATGAATATAATCCTTTTCAGACAAATACTCGTCATAGGAAATAAAATCCTGATTTACAACAGCAACGGGGAAAGGAATTATTTTGGCAACCACTCTTGTGATTTTATCTTCAGATTTAAATCCGTAAATTAGGATTCCAAATACAATCTGGCTGATAACAAAAATTAACAGTAAAAATAATGTAACTGCTTTGGTTGCTTTCGCAGAAAAAAATCTTTTCATTTTTTCACTCAGAAGAAAGCTCTTTATTTTTGCCCATATTTTTACCAACAGTTCCTTTATTTTCAGGAACACAGGACGTATTTTGCTAACTACTAACACCGTTTTTTCTTTTACAGTTTTTAAAACTCTCATCTTATATTCTCCGTTACTTAGCCCTAGTATACTAGATAAGCACAAAAAATCAAATCGATCCGCCCCAACTTGAGGTTAAAAATATTAATCCCCCCATAATAACTGCAACAATTAAATAAGTCGAGAGCTTACTTTCCTGCTTAGCGAGCACCGTATAAGAGAAACCGACAAAAAGATAACTGACAACTCCGATTATCAAGCTTTTACTTAATGGATTAATCAAAAAGTAACTTAAACTTAAAAGTACCTCCAGCGCAATCAGACAAAAGAGTATGAGATAGATTAGTCGTTTATTGCCAAGAATCCCTATCTTTTGCTCCACATATAAATATATGTATCCAAAGACGATTATAAGTCCAAGCATTATAAGCCAAATCGGTAGATTATACTGAAAAAGAAAGCCGTATAATGCATAAGAGGAGATAAAGGAGAGGAAGATAAGTAGAAATAAGGGTGCGATTTCTAAAATGGTAAAAATTATTGTAAAAATCCCGAGCACTAAAATTGCGATGTTAACCGCTAAAATTTGATTTAATTGCCAAAAAGAAACCACTCCCCATAGAGTTACTAGGATGAGCAATACTCTCCTGCTTATTTTATTGTATAAATAGGCCACTTTTAATTTGAGTAGTTATCCCCAATGACAACAGAAATGTTTGCACTGCGCGATGAATCAGCCGTTTTTGCTAATACTTCTGCACCAAACTCTTTTTTTAAATAATCGGTAGCTGTCTTCTGTGTCCCACCAGAATAATCATATATGATGGTCTTGGTGGACTTGGTTGCAGAAACATCTATTTTAACAACTTCATATCCGGCTGTTTTAATTTTATCAGCTGCCTTGCTTGCCAAACCGGCTGTTTTGGAGCCATTTAAGACTTCTATTTTTGGCTTTACATTTGTGCTTTTAATGTCAGAAAAAATGTTTTTAGCATAATTTTTCACTTGATCAAAGTTTCCGCCCTTTGGCTTTAAGTAGTAGGTGCCAGTGCTTGAATCAGAGATCAGAAGACCGCTATCGGCATTTGAAATCACTCCTGAAATTATTCCTCCCTGACTATCTTCTTTAATTCTGTCAGCTAAAATCTTGATTTCAGATGGGGAAAAATTGGTCCTGACATGATTCCCAATAATATTCACGATGTCCAAAATTTTCTTCGGATTAGCCAGAACCCCGCTTGATGATGCTTTTTCTCTTAAAGCAGAGATGATTTGCTGCTGCCGTCGGGATCGGTCGAAGTCGGATGAGGTTTCTCTGGAGCGGGCATACTTTAGCGCCACATTTCCATCCATATGATGCATTCCGGCCTTAATATAGAATGGCTCATAACCCTTCATTGCACTATCAGGATAAAGTGGATCGTAAATTGCCTTATCTACATTTATATCAACGCCTCCAACTTCGTCTACTATTTCCTTGAACCCGTCGAAATCCGCCATGACATAGTACTGAATCGGAACACCTAGAATATTTGAAATAGTTTCAGATGTTAAAGCGGAGCCGGCGGCCGATGCGTCACCCTTACAATCATTTTTGTTTTTCTTCTTGCAGCTTTTTGAAAGATAGTCGTTGTATCCTGTGGCAAAAGCTGAATTTAATTTATCTTGCCCATGACCTTTTATCGGAACTAGCAGATCCCTGGGAATCGAAAACATGGCCATCTTCTTATCTCTTGTATTCAAGCTCACAACCATCAAGGAATCTGTTAGGAGTCCTCCGGGGTGATTGTCGCCACCGCGACCAAGAAAAAGAATATTTACCCGGCCTTCATCTTCGCCGTTAAGTTTTTCACCCTTAATGGCCTTTGCGATTGAACCGCTGCCAAAACCATTATCAAAAACTTTTGATCCCGTTGCGTATACATAAGCGCAGAGCGAAATCAAACAAATCCCGAAAACACCCAATATCAAAAAAAATACTCTCCAAGATCTCTTTTTGTAGAAAGGTTTTTTTGTTATGCCCGAAGAATGGTTTCCCTTGACTTTGTTTGTTTTGATGAAGCTCATTATGAATTTTTATCCTGCAATAAATTTATCTTATCAAAACTGGCTTCAGGAAGGCAATACGGGTTTTGTTATATGGGGCGGTTGGTTATAGTAAGGAAGTACAGGATTGATAAATTTATCCATATTTGAAGCCGTCTTGTTATCTGTTGGTGTTTTTTTGCATTCCGGCCTTAATTCATAAGCCAAAACAGGAATGCCTAGAGAAAATGCTAAAAAATTTGCAGTGGTTATGCCGATCCGGAGCCCTGTGTAAGAACCTGGGCCTTCATTGACTAAAATCCGTGATAAATCGCTTTTACCCATCCCTTCATTTTTTAAAAGCTGTTCTACCTCGAAAAGTAAACGCTCTGAGAGTTCGGCGTTTAATGTACATTCTTTTTCTGAGATAATGCTGAAATCTTTATCGAGAAGAGAAATTTTTGTCAGTTTTTCAGATGTATTGATTGATAAAATCATATTAAACCGTTATCTTTCTGGTCGTTTCATTGATAAACTCAAACTTTATCGCCTTAACATTCTTTGGTAGGATTTTGGAAATTTTTTCCGGCCATTCAAGAAAAATTATCGTGTCCTTGCGTTCAAAGTATTCAGTAAGGCCAACCGATAGGGCATCTTCTTCTATTTCCATGCGATAGCAATCTACATGTATTAGATATTTTGAATCTTCCCCGCTACCGTCAGGAATCAAATACTGCTTCATTATGACAAATGTCGGGCTGGTAATTGCCTTTTTGATGCCGGCGGCTTTAGCAAATGCCTTAACAAAAGCAGTTTTTCCACTGCCCAAATCACCGCTTAATGCATAAATGTCGCCAAAAGAAGCCGAAAGAAATATATTCTTCGCGATTCGCTCAGTTTCATTTTCACTTTTTGAAATATATTCCATAACAATAATATGATTAATGAGAATAAGGGATAGAAGAACAACGCGTAACCGGTTTCCGGCAGTTCCCCAGTGTTTATGTTTTGATTAATAATTTTAACATCTTCCTGCTTTATTGGCAAGATCCTGTACTCATCTTTATATTGTGAAACAATTCCTGAGATCTCCACTTGGTCACCTTTTCTCATTTTTGGCTTTTCGATATTTGTCATACCTTTTATGACAACTTTAACTTGGTGGTTCTCACTGTCCTGCACAATGAAAGTGTCGCCGGAAGTTTCTGCAACCGTACCGGATATTTTGACATATTGGCCTTCTAAGTCTTCCTCAATCTTGGCTATCTCAACTGGTTTAGGTAGGGGCGGATCTGAATGCGAAAGAACATCAATAACTGTTTCGGCACCCATTTTTAATCTTCTTTCGCCAGAAACTTCCGACAATTCACCGCTGACTTGAATGGTATCTCCTATCTGTAATTCTGGAAAATTTTTGTAATACGAATAAATTTGCATGCCGCCGGTTGCATCTTGGATATAAAAATACTGCAATGATAAAACATCTGGTAAAACTGTCACGATTCCAATGATTGTGACAAAAGTTCCATTCGATTCTCCGCGCGCTGAAACAATATCAACCGGATCTATGCTCCCCTCTTGATCACCAACTTTTGAGTCTGTGAAAATATTTTCTTCTCCGTATGTAGGCGAAGCAGTCAATTTCCATCCGTCTGTTCCAAAGAAAGCATAACTTTGCCCTTTTGCCAATCCGCTAATTTCCTGCTTTTCTCCTTCAATAGTTCCATAATTTAGCTGGTCTATTATAATGCTATTCTTTCTCAATATAATTCTTTCGCTATCATTGTTCAGAGTAAACGATAAACTCTCTTTTTCCAGCAATAAAAAACCATGCGCCGGTATGGTGAATGAATTTAAGATCTCTGGTTTATAATTATCAGGATCATTGATCTTATCAAAAATGTTCAGATCCTCGATCGTGTAACCAGTTAGAACAATATCTTCATCAGATAAATTTGTAAGTTCAATCCATTCGTTTTTACACCAGTCAAGATCACAAGATTCAGGATTGGGGTTAGGATAAACCTCATTAATAACTATGTGATCGCTAGAATCAACACCACCCATTGTTTCCGCATAAGATATTTTCGCAAATGAAAAAATTACACCCCCGAGGAGAATTGAGTAATACAGCAATTTAATAATTGACTTTATTAACCCCTTCCTTAATTTCATAGTTCTATTTTATCAAAATTCACAAAGTTTGAAAAATTATTGTTTTTAAACTCACATACTTGGAGTGATTAACAAATATTAAAAACTTAATTATCTCTATTGTCCATTCACATTATTTACTATTCGGAGGATCCGCATTGCGGATATATTGCCCCATTAGACCACCAGCCATGTATCAATAGCTTCTGGTACTAAAAGAGCATTATTCATTTAAGCAACAAAATAATCTGACACTTGATTTTACCCTTCCCACAGAACGATAGGTTACCTGACACAAATGCGATAATGCAAACCTCATTAAGGCCAAACGGGCATGCGGTGGTTCACTACATCGAGTACACTTTATCTATTTTTAATTTTCTCATAATATTCATGGGGTGTTAAGTATCCCAATGCTTGATGCGGTCTGAATTTGTGATATTCATCTAGCCACGCATCAATCAGCCGTTGCTGTTCTCTAATGTCAAATGCGAGTTTGCCTTGTTGGATAAATTCTCTTTCAATTGTGCCGATCATATTTTCAACAAAGGCGTTGTCTTTTGGTTGTCTTGGTCTTGAATAGTAGTGGTTGATATCGCTATCGAAGCAATACTGACGAAGATACTTTAAGTTTTCCGAACCGTTATCTGTATTTACGTTCTTTATCTCATAAGGAATATGCTTTTTAGCATCCTCAAAGGCAATCATTGATTACTTCGACGAAATACTGTAGGAAACTTTAATACTTACCATTTTAGTTAAACAATCCTTAATTACATAGAAATACATCTTTGGGCCGAAGAATGGGATATGTTTCGTATCGGCCTGGACTAAATCCCCAGGAGAAAGCGCCTTAAAGTCTTTTGGCAATCTTGGCCGATTGTACTTCATTCTGTCTTTCTTCGCTCTGTAAGGCGATCTGAAGAAAAAATTGTACTTCTTGATGATTCTACCAACAGTTGAATCCAATAAACCGATATCAAAGTCTCTCTTTAATATGACTGCTAATTTGTACTTAGAAAAGCAGGGATATTGTTTCCGTAGCTTCCTTATTGCATCAATGTATTCTAGGGAGATTTTTGATTGTCGATATTGATTTGGTTTTCTAGATTGACTTTCCAAACCCCTAATTCCCAGTCTTTGATAGCGATTGTACCACTTGTAGAAAAGCGATCTTTGGATGTCAAAATGACGGCAGGTCAAGGCAACATTGTTCATCTTCTTGTAGTAATCGATCCACCGGAGTCGCCCCCTTGCTTCTTTTGACGGTGAATAGATCCTTGATATCTTTACTGCCCCAGCCAACACACTACCGATCCTAGTTTTAGTTCCAACACTTCCTTTCATGTACACCTCCTAGATTTATTCTAGCAATGTGTACACGATGTGTTTGAACCTAGACAAAACTTGCCAGAAAAAAAGATTAAATTATCAACATGGCGTCACCATAAGAGAAAAAGCAGTATTCCTGTTTAATCGCTTCCTTATAGGCAGAGTCAATGTTTTTTTTGCCAGCAAGAGCAGAAACGAGCATTAAGAGTGTTGACTTGGGCAGATGGAAATTTGTGATTAGGCCATCAATGCATTTAAACTTATAACCAGGGTAAATGAAAATGCCAGTCCAACCGGAGAGCAAGTTGTCGGCCCGCCTGCCGGACGGGCAGGTTGTCAGTAAGTCAGTCGTCAGCTGAGAAAATATATGCTCAAGAACTCGAGTCGAAGTAGTGCCCACTGCAATAATCCTGTGGCCTTCTCTTTTTGCTTTAATTATTTTTTCCAATTCAACCCTTTTAACTGTATAGTATTCTGAGTGAATTTTATGGTCTTCTATCTTCTCAGTTTTAACTGGGGCAAAAGTTCCCAAACCGACATTTAGAGTTACTTTGGCAACAATAACTCCTTTGGACTCTATTTTTTCCAGTAACTCCTTTGTAAAATGCAATCCAGCTGTGGGAGCAGCAGTACTGCCAAAATTTTTAGCATAAACAGTTTGGTATTCTTGTCTGTCGACTTCATCATCATCCCGTTTAATATATGGGGGAAGCGGAGTATGCCCAATTTTTTCAATTTCTGCAAAGAATTTTGGGCCGGAAAGATTGAACTTAACCTCATAGACTTCATCATACTTTTTCATAACTTTCGCAGACAGGGTGGACTCTGTGAATTCTATGTGATCACCTGTTTTCACATTTTTCCCCAACGCCTCCCACTTACCAGAAGACAATTCTTTGTTCAGTAATATTTCGACTTTACCTCCGGTATTTTTTTTAAAACCAAAAAGGCGGGCGGGAAATACTTTTGAGTCGTTTACAACAAGCGCATCGCCCGCATTCAAATACTTTATTAGATCAAAAAAATTGCGGTGATAAATTTCTCCGGTTTTTTTATTCAAAATTAAAAGCCGAGAGCTATCACGCTTTTTTTTAGGGTTTTGAGCTATTAATTCTAATGGCAAATTATAATCAAAATCGGTTAATTTCATAAAAATTATTCCAGAACAATCAGTTTTCCTTCCTCGAGCTCCCCCTCTTTCTCTGCCTTATTTTTATTCCTATTCTCAACTCTAGTCGTTGTCGCATTATTTACAATTGACGCTCCACTTGCCTTTTTCTCAATTTCTTTAGAACCTTCAAATTTTTCTTCTAGCTTGAGTTCCTTTTCGGGTTTTTTCTTTTCTGAATCATCTCGAAAGAATTCTTTAGTAGAAGCAATGGCCGTTTCATCAAATCTACCCTTTGACAGCTCCTTCTTTGAGAATTTTTTATGCCGCCTTGCAATGTCCTCCTCATTAGAGGATTCACTGATAATGCTTTCGTGTAAATCCATAATAGTTTTTGAAATCTGATAAGGATGAGGAACGGAGTTAAAAATAAAATTATCTATTTCACCCGCTGTCTGTATAATCACTTCCCCAAAATGTAGTACCGTTGGGAAAAAACCAATTACTTTAGCATTCACATCCTGAACTTCACGCAGATAAAGTTCGGATATCTCCCGCCTGAAAAATCCGTTCTGTTTGATGTCTACAATTCTTCTATCAGTTACTATATACACATCCAGGTAATAATCCACAAATCCATAAAGAAGGAGAGCTAAAAGGCCAAGCATATATATGCTTCCCCCTAAGATGATAATATTTCCGGTAACAAGATTGATTTCGATTAATCCAATAGTCCAAACTATTGTAACGGCGATGATCGGTAATATCATCAGAAAACTAAGAAGCCAAAATATTGAGTAAGTAAACCAATGTCTTCTAATTAACAAAAAAACTTTTTCGGTGTCTTCTTGGGCTGGAAAGTATTTTTTAACTGCCATCATTCTCCTACAGATTAAAATCAACCGGCCATGGCCTGAAGGATATTAAGATTAAAGAAACGGCAATTACGGCCAAAGACAGCCCAATGTAAACAAAAATCGCCGACCTGGTTAAGTCACCGGCATATCCAAAACGGCGCAAATGGTAAATGCCAGCTGCGCTGTAACCTATATAAACTAAAAGTAATAAAAAGTATGATGCTAATAAATATGCCATAATCGATTTTATTCCAGCCGTCCCTCATCTAAAGATTCATTGCAGCCACAATATTTTGGAATTAATATATTATGTGTTCTGGCATAATTTCTTCCGGTCCAGTATCCTTTTCTAAAATCTTTATAGAAAAAATTTAAATTTCTCCCAATCGCATCTTCAAGGGAAAGATTCCAGATCTCATCATGATCTTTGTACGGTGAACAGAGCATTGTTGTGGTAAAATTCTTCAGCCGAAGTGCTTTTGTCTTATTTGCCATATCTCTTATTAACAAAGTAATGCAAATTTGACAACGTTTTCTGCGATATCTTTTTTTATCCGTGATATACTTGATAGAATTCCTATCCTGATAAGGCATTAAAAGGGAAAAAAACTCTTGAATGTCATAATCAGGAACAATCAGTTCAATTCCTCTTTCGTCGCAAAGTTTCTTAACATCGGCAAGACGCCTCAAATATTCGGCGTGGCCGTGGATCTCAGGATTATAAAAATATGAAACAATTTTAAATCCTTCTTTCTCAAGCTCGGAAAAGACATAACTGGCGCAGGCCGCGCAACAAACATGTACCAGAATTTTTTTTCTCCGAGTCATCGTCATCTTATAATAGCTTTGGATTAACGCTTGCCGGCACTTTAATATTTAGATGAAGGTATGCCGATTCATTCGCCACCCGTCCTTTTGGCGTTCTATCAATAAAACCGAGTTGCAAAAGGTATGGCTCTATTACATCTTCGATTGTATCCTTATCCTCCGAGGTGGCGGCGGCAATTGTTTCCAAGCCCACCGGACCGCCTTTAAATTTCTCGATTATAGTTCTTAAATAATCTCTGTCATTTTGGTCGAGCCCTGTTTCATCAATGTCCAATTTATTCAACGCTTCACCTGCAATGCTTTCATCTACCGACCCATTATGTTTTACCTCTGCGTAATCCCTAACCCGTTTTAAAATTCTGTTTGCTATCCTTGGTGTTCTCCTTGACCTCTTGGCAATTTCCCTTATCCCTGCTTCTTCAATCTTTACATTTAAAATTTTCGCGGACCGCCGGATTATTTGGCATAGTTCCAGATCAGTATAAAATTCGAGTCGATGAATAGCACCAAATCTGTCCCGCAAAGGAGAGGACAGGGCACCGATTTTAGTAGTGGCGCCAATTAATGAAAACTTGGGCAAATCGATCCGCATCGTTTTTGCGGACGGACCCTTGCCCAATATTAGATCAATGGCAAAATCCTCCATCGCCGGATACAGCACCTCTTCAACATTGCGGTTTAATCTGTGGATTTCATCAATAAAAAGTATATCGCCTTCGTTTAAATTAGTTAATATTGAGGCCAAATCGCCAGTTCTTTCAATTGCCGGGCCGGAAGTGGTTCTAATATTTACTCCAAGTTCATGCGCAACAACATTTGATAGAGTTGTTTTTCCAAGCCCCGGTGGCCCATAGAACATCAAGTGCTCTATTGGCTCCCCCCTTTTCTTGGCTGCTTCTATGTAAATAAATAAGTTATCCTTAATTTTCTTTTGGCCGATATATTCGTCAAACTTCTTCGGTCGAAGAGTCGCTTCAAAAACCTCCTCATCCAAAAAAGAATCTGAAGATAAATCCGTCTCTAAATTTTTTAGTTCTAGGTCAGCCATTTACAAAAGATATTACTTCTTAAAAGCACTTTGTATTATAGATCATAAAATCACCATCGGCAATAAGAGAAATGATTACCTCTTCATATTTTTTATTAGCCATTTAATTTTTTCTTCTGGGCTATTACAACCAGCAGGTATTTTTGGAATGATTTTTATAATTTCATATTCTTTATAACCTAAAGATGCCATCGCTTCAACAACTTCATCACTCTTTCCCATGCTTTCAATAATGTTTCCGCTTTCCAGTCCGGATATTTTTGACTTCAAATCCAATATGATTTTTGCCGCTACTTTTTTGCCAATACCGGGAATGGCCTGAAAAAAGCTGACGTCGTCCCGCAATATTGCACCAATTATTTTTTCCGTTTCATTACTGGACAAAATTGCCATTGCAACTCTTGGTCCAACCCCGTTTACGGATATTAATTTTTGAAATAGTTCCAGTCCTTCATAAGTTTCAAATCCATATAAATCCTCTGAGTCCTCGCGAATATGATGATGTATGAACAATTTAAGTTGGCTTCCTTCTTTTTTGGAAAAGCAATTGGCCAAATTTACCTTATATCCAACTCCGCCGGACTCTAAAATAATAAAACCGGCTTTCTCTAAAACAACTTTTCCTTCCAGATAAGCGATCATTAAGCGAAACTTTCAATAAATCCAATCACTTCCATTTTCTTGGCATCTAACTGCTCTTTGCTCTTTGCCTCGAGATTTAAACGAAGAAGCGGTTCCGTGTTTGAGCTTCGGAGATTAAATCTCCAGTCAGAGTATTCACACGATACGCCGTCAATTTTATTAATTTCACTGTCGGAATACTTTTTCTCAGCTTCCGCCATAATCTCCGCCGCTTTCTTGGTTGTAAAATTTATTTCTCCGGTAATAAAGTATTCACTAAGCGTTTTTTCCAGTAGTTCGGACATTGATTTATTCTCTTTCGACATGATTTCTAAAATCTGAAGAAGCGGAATAATTCCTGAATCTGCATACCAAAAATCCCGGTAATATGTATGTCCGCTTGATTCTCCTGAAAATACAGCGTCCTCTTCTCTCATTCTGGCTTTGATAAAAGAGTGACCGACTCTTTCCAATACCGGAGTGCCGCCAGCGTCTTTAGTTGCATCAATTAGAGCCCAAGTGTATCTCGGATCATAAACGATTTTAGAATTTGGATTTTTCTCAAGCATATACTTAATAAGCAATGTGTTCGTAAAATATGAATCGATGAAATCACCGGTTTCCCGGAAGAAAAATACCCGGTCGGCATCCGCGTCCCAAGCAACACCCAAGTCAGCATTCTCCTTTTTTATTAGTTCAATAGTTTCAGTCCGGTTCTCGGGAACAAACGGATCGGGCCGGCCCTTTGGAAAATTACCATCCGGCTCTGCATTCAAAGGAACAAGATCGAGTGGCAAATTTCCCATCTCAACAATTTTATTTAAAACTTTTCCCTCAAATCCAAAGTTTGGATTGTGGACCAGTTTCAACGGTTTTATCTTTGAGGCGTCAACCCATGTCAATGCGTAGCGGCAGAATTCATCCATTATGTCTTTTTTAATGGTCGTTCCCTTCTTTTCGGCTGTTATCTTCTCACCAGATGCAACAAAGTCACGGATCTGCTCCAGCCCTGTCTCACCTGAAATTGGCGCAGCGCCCTCTTTGACCATTTTTGCACCATGCCACTCAGCTGGATTGTGAGAAGCTGTAACCTGAATACCTCCGCCATATCCGTAATTTCCAACTGCAAAATAGTACATTTCAGTTGAAATCAATCCAATATCAACAACATCAATACCGGCATCGTTTAATCCTCGAATAACACATTCCTTTAATTCTTCGGAATGAATCCTGACATCATATCCAACGGCTACCGGCTTGGTCGGTTTAATGACCGAGGCGTATCCCTGTCCCATAGCATAAGCGATGTCTTCGTCAATTTGTTCTGGATAAATTCCCCTTATGTCATACGCTTTGAAAATTGATGGATCAAATTTCTCTCTTGCCATTTTTCTCCTTTATTTCACTTAAAAATTTAACTCTAGTTTATCAATATCTTTTTTCTTTGTTTCATATTCTTTATATAATTCTTCCAGCTGACCAGCACTCGCGTTTGAGTCGGTTTCAACAAAATATACTTTATCTTGTACCCATTTTTTATATTCATAAAAAGTAGCTAAATTTTTATTTCCCACTTTTTTTGCCTGTTCAATTTTATTTTTCAGCCACAAGGAGTATCTTTTTGACTTTTCTTTTTCCTCAGACCTTGTGTTGTGATGCTCGATGAAGCAATCAGGGGAAGTAATTTCTTTCACTTTTTCCAAGTTCTTTATTGACTCATGAACAGCGCCAAAATAAACTGCCTTTCTTCGGTAAAGACGAAGATGCCTCCAGTGATCACGCATAGGTTCTTCGTCGAAATAATGAATCCTGTTGAATTTATACCCTTCAATTATCTCATTATTGTCACTATTGATTAAATCCCTAATTTTATTCTTTAATGTTGAGTTTATTGTTTCATCCGAATCCAAACTCAATATCCATTCTCCGCTGGACTTCTCAATTGCATAGTTATGCATATAAGAAAAATCTTCGTTCCAGGGAAGGAAAAAGGATTTTTTTGTACATTGCTTCTCATATCTTTTTACTTCATCGCTTGATCCAGTATCGACAATAACTATTTCGTCAACAATATCTTTTACATTTTCAATCAGATTTTTGATATTCGACAAAGAGTCTTTTACAACGCAGCAAAAAGAAAGTTTTACCGGCAAATTACTATTCATCTCGACGCCTTAATGTTTTCTTTTGCCAATTCGAAAGCATGATTGGTTAATTCAGCCGCCTGCTGCCAATTACTTTTTTCTATTGAATATTTGTACCCGGCTTCACCCATAGATTTACCTTTATCTTTTAAAGAAAGCACTTTCAGGAGAGACTGGGCCAAATCCTTATATTTTCCCGCGGAAAAAGCATAACCCATCTTGCCGTTAATTATACTTGCTTCAGAAAAAACATCCGAAACAATCACGGGCTTCTTAAAGGCAAAAGCTAAGTTGAGAACGCCGCTTTGCGAAACCTGGGTATATGGCAACGCAACAACATCAGCTGCCTTAAACACCTTCTCTATTTCCGAAGAAGGGATATATTCCCTCACTATTCTAATATTTGCGCCCGTACCAGTGCTTTCTATTCTCTTTAGATACTCATTTAACTCAGGAGTACTCAAGTGTAAATCGGTAGAAATATAAAGAATAACATCTTTGTTTTTTTCCGAGATAAGAGGAAGAGATTTGATCAAATGCTTTAGCCCTTTATTTGGTCTAATCTGGCCGAAGAATAAAACAACAGTTTTGCCATCCAGCCCAAGTTCTTTTTTCGCACTTTCAGGCTCATACTTATGATTATCAAACATTGTATATGGACCATGGGGCGCCACAACAATACTTTCTTTCTTCACATTAAAATAGAATTGCAACTTTTCTTTCTCGCCTTCGTTGCCAACAATGAAACTATCTCCAAGAGAGTATAGTAGTTCAATCGCCGCTGGATCTATATACATCGATTCCATAGTTAAAACATCATGGATCGTCAGGCAAACGGGGATACCCAGATATTTGGCATAACTCATCATCGCAAAATATTGAATGTGCATCTTCCTAACAGTATCACTGACATGTAAATTGATCATATCAATTTTGTTTGATGTCAAGAACTTCATAACGCTCAAAATGCTCGATGCTGATTGATTCTGAATCAACGGATAAATCTCATCCACTTTTTCTTTTACAAGATCATCTACTTCCCTTTGAGAATAAGTAATGAAAAAAGGATTGTAGTATTTTTTTATTTCAGGATAAAGATGTGTCACATAATGGGCCAATCCCCTTGCAGACGAAGTAAAAAACGCTAAGTTTTTTTTCATGTTCTCCTTTTCTTATTATAGGATTATAGGAAAATTAGCACCGCTCTGTCCTAAAAGCAAGAGCTTTAACTATAA
>CAYQPT010000018.1:0-21778 GCA_964419835.1 uncultured Candidatus Saccharibacteria bacterium
CAGAAACTTGCCCTTGCAACGGCCTAAGTGTTTCCAAGGTCTTGAAAAGTAAACGTGCTATACGCCTACTTGTTGCTCTCTTTATATGCAAAATGATATGCTGGAGTTGAAAAGATAAGCAAGAACTATACGAAAAAAGGAGGGATCATGCCAGAAGGAACAAGTACGGCAAATAGTAATCAATCGGCTTCAAGTCAGCCGGTGTATCAAAGCCAGAGCGCACCAAAAAGCAAAATGCGCCCGCTTTACATTCTATTAGTACTTTTAATCGTCAGCGGAACACTGTATTCCATAAGCAGAAACACAGACCTGCTTCAACGGAAAAAACAAGTTACCATTGACCTTAGAGGCGCAAGCTCAGGCACATTGAGCATGACTGTTCCAAGCAGATGGCAAAGCGATCCATATTACCCAAATGGCAACGGTTTCCCCATCTCAATTTTTGCATCTAAGGCAGAGAAAGAAAGAGCCGGTAAGGCCGTCTTTAATGCGGGATTATTTGAACCCTACAGAATGATCAATGGCACCTTCTATAAAACAAATACAGCAATGAAGACGATTGCCGACGAGCTCATTAACTCATATGAAAAAAGCAACCAGTATTTTAAACAAGAGGTAACACCGACAGTCACCATTCCGGATGGTGAGTTCTATAAATGTCTCCAGTCTAATAGGGACAGTAATGTGAGCGTTAAATGCTATGTTTATTTTGAAAGTAAAAAATACTATTCAGAGATCACTCTTTACACAGACACTTCACACTTAAAGAGAGATTTAAAAATTTTCTTTAATGCTATTAAATCACTAAGCCGTACTTAAAATGACAGAACTTTCCGAATTAAAAAAAGAGATTGAAAGTATTAAAAAAAGGAATCTATCTGTTGAAGCAGACAAGGCATGGGAAACCAGCGCAACCAGAAAAATGCTTGTCGCCCTTTTTACCTACCTCGCAATCAGTATCTATATGTGGGCTATTGATATTTCCCGCCCATGGCTAAACGCTATTGTGCCAACGGTGGGCTTTTTGCTCTCAACTCTAACTTTGCAATATTTTAAATCCCTCTGGATTAGAAAATACGGAAAATAACACAGAAGTCCCCCAACACGCGTGCGCTGGGGGACGACTCTTCTGACCCCATAGATTAGGGTAGGACAGGAAGTCCGCTCGAGTACTTCAATTGGTTTTTTTTGTCCACAGAGGCGATCACCTCTGTGTTGTCATTGCTGAACACCATCCAGTGGTACCAGCCAGTCTCAGTGCCCTCTGGCCCAATCTGTCGGACGAATTCACCCGTCTCAACGGTGTAGATCCTAATACCAGGCCGTGTCCCTCCATGGAACAGAACAGCCATGTGCAAGCTGTCCCGCGACCAGGCCATTCCCTTCAGGTCATTGACTTCGCCGACCGGGAGTGCTTTGATGATACTCGACCGCACCCCCGTTTTTGCGTCGAAAATGACGATTTGTCCAGAGATAGTGGCTAGCTCTGCATACCACTTTCCGTCAGGAGAAAACACTCGTGTGCCCGGCGCGATACTCCCGTTAGGCGAGTTTGCACAGGAAGAATCGTCGAAGATGGACGGGGCGCTTCCGCCTCCACCTCCACCACCGCAACCAGTGGTAAGTGCAATAACGACACCGCACAGAATTGCAAGCAAAATCCTTATCACTATAGCCCCCTTTTGCACCGGCATAATTGTAAGCAAATATGCTTTTTTTCATGTGCCAGCGCAGACTTTCATACCGAGCGTATAATACTCCCGCCAGTGCATATTGTTAATTACTACTTACTGCTTATTCACTTACTACTGGTCCCATTTTTGCTTGACAAATTGGCCGAAATTATGGTATGGATGAGCTAGATTTCATCGCCCATGTAAGGAGGAAATACAATGCAGGGCATAGAGGTCGACTGTTGCGACATGTGCATGGGAGCGATAACCGCTGCCAGATGCACTCTCTTGGACCACAGCGCAGCTGAAGCGCTCCGGTCGGTCAAGTACGGAAAGGGAGACACCTTGGGTCTCGATTCCGTGACTGAAACAACCATCTGCGGCCGTATCAGTAGTTACGTGCATGCGCTCATCATCACCGAAGAGCGCGATGTGGAGGCCAAGGAAAACTGGCCCAACGATTCGGATCCGGCCAGACAGCCTCTCATGTTCTTCTCCGACCCGACAGACAGGTCATCTCCGCTTCAGAAGTTCATTGAAGCGATTGCGAAAGATGATCCGACCGCGAAGGTAGGAGACCTGATGGAGAGGTGCGATTCTCAGGAGATCTGGGAGCAAATGTTCGAGCCGCCGGTCTCAATCACAGGTCCGACGACCTCGATCACTTGCGTCAGCAAGGGAGAGATCCTCTTCACGACGATCCTGAACCTGATCACCAATGTGATGGTGGTCGCGAGTGAAGCCGGTGTATACCGCTACGATCTTGGCAAGAATTGCAAACCGGGCAAAGGGCTTACGCTCGACCAGATTGTGTCAAAGGGAAAACAGGTTGTATTTCCGGGGATCCGCGATCGCGGCTTCACTCTGGATGACTGCCGACGCTTTGTCACATTCCTCGGGAAGTCCGGCTACAAGGAGAACTTCGACGACTCCGGATTGTTCGTTGATGGTGCAGAGTTATTCCTCCACCACAACGCACCGCCCGGACCGCCGCGGCCGCTCTACCTTTCAGACATTCAGAAAGGTCACGGTCAAGTCGGTTTCATCCTCGCCAACGGCGAGAAGATCAGTGAGTGGATGCCATGGCTTGCTTTCGTCAAGCACGCCAGAAACAGCAGAGGAGAGCGCGCCCTGCGTGCGTTCGAAATCTCGCTGGAAAGGCCCCACACTAAGAACGACATGCACATGTCAACATTGCCGGCGCACAGTATCTTCAGCAGCAATAAAGGCATGCCGTTCCTCGACATCAGCCGTCTCCGCGTCTACGACCACCCAAGCCAGTTCCGGTGCATGCTGGTTGTGATCCCATCAGACAACGAGCGCGTCATCAACACACTCGAGGAGCACCAGTACCGCGAGGTCACTAACTCGTTCTGAGCTCCTCTACAACTTCAGCAAGTTCTCTGCCCTCGGTGGAGAGCTTGCCTCATCTTAAGGACAAGGTGAAACACATGACGGACAAAGAAGCACCGAATGACGAGTGTCTGCTGTGCGACCAAAAGGTCGCAATCCGTACTATTCCAAGCAGGAGCATGGACACCCTCGTAGACATAATCATGGTCTCCTGCTCGGCCTGCGGATATGATGTTCAGCTCGATGCCGAGTCAGATGACGACGGTGAGGTAATCGAGGGTCTGATCGAAATCAGCTACCTTGAGGGACAGGCCCTTCTTAAGGCGAAGGCCTTGATGGACGCCGATCAACCAACACTCGAGGAAGAGATTGGCCGGCTCGACCCCAACGACGCAATCCTCATGGCTAGGGTTCTTGGCAGCATGAAGACAACGAAGACGGTTTCCGCTGGAGAGCACTATACTGGAGAGTACCGCTCCGGCGTCACGGATTCAATGTCAAGTGCTGCCAGAAACAGCATGGCTGACTACCTCGACAACGAAGTCAGGGCTGACCGAGAAGGAACATTCGAAGAGTCCGACCTTGAAGCAATCGCAAAGGTCGAGAGAGTCAGGCAAGCGCTCCGTTCGCGCTTCCTGCCCAACTGAGGCGCCAGGCAAGCAACTAGCTCTACAATCGATTGAGATTATGGGGACATTCGGGCGGCGGACTAGTTTCCGCCGCCTTTTGCTGTAAAATAATCTCAGAGTTGACTTTCCATAATAACAGAGCGATAATTTTTGTGTAATCTTAATATTTAACGGCCGAGGAATATTCCACCTACTCGAAGCCGCCGCCGTAAATATTTTTTCAGGCACTATTCCAAATCAGAGAAAATATTAACGAATCCATGAACGGCTCAATGGGGTTGAGGCGTTGCCTAAATTATAGCTAAAGTGTTATGCTAGAGTCGATAAATAACTCAATTTTATGGAGTAAAATGAAGAAACCAAAAGAGTGGCCAAAAAATTTAACTAGACTTAACGAAGGGATTTTCCGCAGTATTAAAGGCAACTCCGATGAAATGATAGGAGTGGGAAGATGTATGAAAGCTGGCTTTCCCTGCTCGCGTGCAGATGTGACTAATGGTCGGTATGACGCAATTATTGATGTGGGAAATAACAAGCTATTAAGAATTCAGATAAAAGGCACTTCTGGGAACTCAGTTAGTTTTACAGGCGGCGGAAGAAGCGGACAGCAGATTAGCAGAGAAGTAGCTCAACGCACATATAAATACTCGCCTGATGATTGCGATATTATTTTAGTTGTTGATGGAAAAAATGGGGATTGCTATATTATTCCAATTGAAGACGTCCAAAAAATGGGAAGCACAAAATCCTTATCAAAATTACAAGAGTATCGTGAAAACTGGGACATTTTGAAAAAAATGGCAGGGCTTTAGTTTCTCGTCAAACCGGCAATAAAGCAGGTTGCCCGAACTCATTATCAGCAGTTCTAAACGAAGGTTTTCTTACGAGAGCATTTTGCATTCTATTCGCTACGGCCTCAATAACGCTGACGGTTACTGAATTTCCTAATTGTTTATATAATGCTGAATCAGGTAATTCTTTTGGAAGCTTGAAGTCTAATGGAAAACCCTGAATTCTAGCGCATTCGGCAGGTGTCAGTTTCCTTATTCCTTTCTCATCTTTGATGATCGGGACATTGTGCCCGCCCATGCCCATATTTGCTGTTAAAGTTGGGCAAACTCCTTTCTTATTCTCTCTCACATATCGCCTGCGCCATTGGTATACTTTTCCTTGCTCAACAACAAAATCTTTTAGCTTGTCGTATAGAGGTTTTCCATTGTAGTAATACTTCTCATCCACCTCTTTTTCCAGTAAATCTAAAATGCTGACCCGAAGGTCTACTGGATCGGGAAATGAGAAATTTTCATATTGCTCAATATCTTTAAAACCGACAATATATATCCTTTCGCGGTTCTGGGGGACATTGCCGAATTCCATGCTGTTTAAAACTCTAGTTTTAATGTAATAACCCAAATCCTCAAGGGCGGATTTGATTACCTCAAAGGTGCGTCCACCATCATGAGCTTTCAAATTTTTGACATTTTCCAGCAAAAAACCTTGAGGCTGTCTTTCCTCAATAATTCTGGCAACTTCGAAAAAAAGGTTGCCCCTGCCTTTTTCATCGTCAAAACCTTGTCTGTAACCTGCTATTGAAAAAGCCTGGCAAGGAAAACCGCCCAACAAAAAATCAAAATCAGGCAGATCTGAGGATTTAATGTCGCGAATATCTTTAACTGTTAGTTTGGCGTCCCTAAAGTTTTTGTCATACGTAACTTTGCACTTCTGATCAAAGTCATTTGCAAATACGGTCTTGAAGCCAGCTCGCTCAAAACCAATTCTTATACCGCCGATGCCGGCGAATAGATCAACTGTTCTTAGCTTTCTCATTTAGTCCCTCCTTTAATTTGTTCAGGCACTCAGCCGTGTTCTTTTTAATTTCATGTTCCCAGAACCGGATGACTTTAATGCCTTGTTCGATCAGTTTTTTATTTATTTGTTCGTCCCGTTTAACATTACCTGCAATTTTTTTATCCCAATATTTTTTATTCGTTTTTGGTCTTTTGTAACATTCGAGGCAATGATGCCAGAAACATCCATCTATGAATACTGCGATTTGTGCCTTGGAAAAGTATAAATCTGGCTTTCCTGTAATTTTAGACTTTAATCTGTATGACCGAATCTCATTTGCCCAGAGAAGCTTCCTAAATAACACTTCTGCTTTTGTATTATAGCTTCGGATCCGTGACATACAGTAGCTTCGTTGAGTTTTTTTTAAGTTGTCCATATATATTATAATACAAAATTAATATTTCTCTTGTGGATAACTGAACAAATTGCGAACATTGCAGCGAAAAAATGAGAAGGGATAACTAATTTTACATCAAAAAAAGGCTATTTCAAGTGTATTCGACGGAGAGTTGATATGGCACAATACTTCGGCCCCCGCTTTATTGACTTTCTGTTAGTACTGGAGAGATAATTTATATATTGAAAAAATATATCAAACTAATATGAAAATAACTAAAGCTAAAATTAATAATTACAAGTCAATACTGGACTCAGAAGTTGATTTTACTCATGGCGACAATATAGCGGCATTAATTGGTCAGAATGAATCCGGAAAATCAAGCATTCTTGAGGCAATAAGAGATTTTTACAGTGGCAAATTTGAACCAGATTCTTTTCCATTTATTCACGTGGGGGAAAGCGACTATAATCAGAGTGTTACATGTGAATTCGAAATGGAGGGTAAGGAAAAAAAGAATACTTATATCGACAGCATGATAGACGATTTAAATGAAGCGCACGCACCTTATGTTGCAAAAATTGACAGTAAGATCTTCGATAAATTTAAAACATTCAGCATTACTTATACGCAAGAAGGATATGAGTTTGATGAGAATCTAAGTAAGATATTAGAGACCTTTATCAATTTCGAAAACCCTGATCAAGGCACGGGCGAAGGGGAAGCGCCAGTTCAGGAAACAACGGATACCGCACCAGCTGACACTGCCCAAGATGCTCCCTCTGAGCCATCAGAAAACGTACCTGAAACTCTATCATGGGATACCATTAGACACACGGTCATCAATACATTTGTCAAAAAAATTATCCCTGAGATTATTTACTTTGAAGGTGGCGAGTGTGACATGCTACCAGATAACATTGCGCTCGAGGATTTTTCCAATGAAACAGGACTCGGGTGGATTGCGGTCGAAAGACTAGAAAAATGTTTGCAAGAGGTATCTGGGCATGAAGATTTCACTTTTGAAAGTCTTTTCCAGTATCGATCTATCAGAAGAGGCGATGAAGTTAGTAATCGGGTCAAAGAAATAACAGCTGACTTTAAAGCAGATTTTAAACAAAAAATTCACGGAATCGAGAACGACAACTTAAGTATTAAATTTAATGTTGAATCGAGGCCTGAGGGTGAAAACCCTGCTCATCGAAATTTTATCGATTTTGCCGTTGAGACAAAAGAGGGGGAGGCTCTCCCAGTAAGGATGAGAAGTAAGGGTATGATCTGGTTTCTATCGTTTTGGTTAGCTTTAAAATCCCTGAAAGAAAGAAAATCCATAATACTAATAGACGAACCTGACAGGAACTTGCATATCAACGCCCAAGCAGACTTATACGGGATATTTAAGAAAATTGAAAAGAAATTTAAGCACCAAATTATCTACGCTACTCATGCACCTGCGTTGGTACCATTAGATTTGATGTACAGAATTTATTTAGTTATTAATGACAAAACAAAAGGCACAGTTGCTGAAAATATACTAAAATCTCAAATTGGTAGCTCTAAGAATAAGCAAGAAGCTATATCTTTGGTGAACTATGCGATAGGTTGCGATGTTCCTCATAGGAATTTGGTTTTTAAAAAGAAGAACGTCATTCTAGAAGGAACGAGTGATTTCCTGTATTTTCAGGCCATGTTAAAAATTCTAAACAGGAAGAATGACTACGCGATTATTCCAGGAGTTGGAACGAAGGGAAACAAGCTGAACTCTCTCGTGAGTATGTGCATCGGCTACTCACTTAAATGGTGCGTGATCCTTGACGGAGATTTTGCAGGAGAGGGCAAGTATAAGGAGATTAAAACCAGTGTATTTGATGAGGAAGAAAGTGCAACAAGAGACAAAGTAATGAATTTAGGAAAAGACAAGAAGATAGAAGATCTATTTTCCCTAAACGATATTCAAACAATCGCCAAAGGAAACAAGAATTTTCAACTCGGAAGGAAACCCGCAAATGGTGCAAGCAATATATCGTACATTGGCCACGATAGAAAAAACACCTTCTCTAAACTTTTTCTCGAAAGAGTGGAATCAAATGAAATTAAAAAAGATAACTTAAGCAAAGAAGTGAGGGCCGATTTTACAAAAATATTTGACTTTATCGATAGATCGTTTAGGGAAATTAAAAAATGAAATAATGGTTATGGCCTCTTTTGATCTAGTTTTTAGTCATCAGTAATTTTTTGGAGGGGGTATGTCGAATTTAGTAGTTAGTTTGCTGAGTTGCTGATGGGTATTTACTAACAAGCATGCACAGTGACCTACTAGCCATCCCGATTAACAAGCCATAGCACTCGTTAGCATCCATGACTTACTAATTGGGATGTTTCCGTATTAAACAATCATCGCCATTTAAGGATGGCGTTTTTTGTTGATTTGTGATAAATTCTCATCATCCTGAGCGAAGGAGGTAGGCAGAATGGACCTACCCGTACTGATAGTTGAAGACAATCACCTCGATTGCGAGAACATGGTGCCCTGTCTCAAGGAAGACGTAGGATATGAGGTTCTTGTTGCCGATACCATCGAGAAGGCACAAGAGCTGTTCCATCAACACAAATCCCGACTTTTCCTCGTTGCGATGGACGGGCGGATGAACAGCGACGAGCCGAATACGCTCGAGCTTACCACTGAGTTTGCCTGCGATCCGGAGTTCACCGGTTTCATTCTGGCCACCTCTAGCGGTAGCCGCGAATGCAACGCGCTTATCGATGCTGGCTGTTTCGATGGCGAGACCGAGAAGTGGCGCGTCAGCGATATAGGCGGGAAACTTCGCGATCGTGCCGAGATCATACTCAAATATCTCGGCGGCGGTGAATGGCCAAGACTGCAACAGGAGATCAAGAGTAGGCGCACAGACGCCACGACTGAAGATAACTACACTATCTTTTGCAACCTGTTGCGAGAAGCAAGGGACGCATAGACGGGATTTTCGGAGGGAGTGCCATTGCATGCCCGGGGCTTTCCGCCTCGGGCAATTTGTATACTAGGGCGTTTGTCTTTTGGATTTCCTCGTGATATTTTTATACTATAAAAATAAACATAATTTGGGGGAATATGTCGAATTTAGTAGTTAGCTTGCTTACGGGTATTTTGTCCGGCTTCGTTGCAGGAGTTATTATTGGCTTGTTCATAGTTCGGAAGAAAAGAAAGAAGTAATAGTTCCACCCTTTTCCAGATCAATGAAATACATATTCGCCACTTTATCCAAACCATCCTCATTTCTATTTATATCTGGTTAATCTAGCAATCATCACACATCAAAAATATATGAAAGTGGGCAGAATCTCGTCGATCGACGAACATTTGCCTACTATTTGATAAAATGAATGCATGGTGCATAATCCCAAACATAGTCAAAAGATAATGGGCTGGTGCCTTGAATCAGCCATAGGCCTAATATTTAAGGGCGTCGAGTTTTTGAATGACAAAATTTCTGCCGCAAATCTAAATCATTATCTGCAAGAGAACTCTAAAGACTACGATGTTTCAGGAAGACAGATCAGCCAGACGGTTTATGATTTAAAGCGCCGAAACTATATTGATTTTGGCGAGGGTGATTCAGTCATTTTAACCAATAAGGCTAGAATTAAAATTATTGACCAGATAGTACAATCAAAACGTAAAGATGGTAAATATCGCTATATTTCATTTGACATACCAGAGACAAAACGATTGCAACGAGATAAATTTCGTCTAGCCATCAAGAGAATGGGGTTCCGGCAGGTACAGAAAAGCTTGTGGGTTTGCGATTGTAATATTGGCGACTTGGTAGAATCTGCCATAAAAGAATATAAGGTTGCAAATTATGTTGCGTATTTTGTGGCCGAAAAATCAAATATAGACAAACATATTGCCAAGATATTAAAAGGATCGAGCAGTGAGCGAAGACTCCCAAAGAGTCCGGTCAAATAGAAGACGGATTTAAGCTAATGTAAAGTGGGCAGAAACTCGTCGATCGACGAACATTTGCCTATTTTTTACGGGCAGTTTGCTAGCTTATTGAACAGCAATTTTGCAGTTCCATATTGACATATATATATCAATCGGTGGTATACCAATAATAATGAAAATTAAATCACCCAAGCTTATTTTTGGTGCCATCTATTCAATTATTATTTTTGCTATTTTTGTGGTAGTTTTTCTTATTATTTACGATAAGCCCCATAAAAATGATGCTGAAAATAAAACTGTTTCATCTCAAAATGAAACAGTTAGTTCAACGGTAAATTCCAATGAAGTGACAGCTTCTAGTCCCTCAACTTCAAAATCGGTTACTACTAACAGCAATAGCAAAGCTCAAAATAGTGCCGCATCCAGTTCCACTCCGGCCGATAATTATGTTCCGGTATCGGTTGCTCCTACAAACCCCGCTCCAATACCTACTCAAACTGAAGAATTGATTCACTTCACTTATTTTGGTTCTAAAACTTCCGTTAGCAAAACAGAAGCCATCGACGTCATTGCTTACATTCCTGCTTCAGCGACAGGAAAAATTACCGGTATTTCCTGGAACACGGCAGGTTTCACAAATACACAAATTGAAAATAGCCGAATTACAGCCAAATGGACTCCGCCAGCCGGTACGCAAACTGGCAATATTGCACTTGGGATCGCATCCGTCACCAGTTCAAGCAATACATATACCATTTCTATATCGGACTATTTGCAAGTAGAAATTGTTGACTGAAATATAGAATAAGAGTTTAATAAAATCGGTTTATCTCATCAGACGAGAAATTTGATACAAATTTCTTTCTGAGTAGGCAAATCTGGATCTTCGCCAAAGGAAGTTGCTCAAAACTGCAGGCATGAATCCGTCGATTCCAGCTGGCAGAAGCATTGCTTCTTGCGACCATGTAACCACTCAAATACAGAAAAAGGAGAACACAAGAATATGAACCGTTACCCAGAGTATGGCCTTGTGCCATTCCCGACTCATGAAGATTCGAGTTACAATGCCTGATGGTAAGACACACGATCTTGTCATCACTAAAGCGAAACTTGAAAAGATGCTCTCAACAGATGAAGGTCGTAAGATCATCTGGCAGATAGTCAACGGCTATATAGAGATCATTCGATAGCCATTATTTATCACTTTGTTTCCTAAAAAGAAGCACTTATCTTTGCCCCGCCTATTCCGACGGGGCATTAAAATTTGTTAAATTTATTGTAGCTATTTGGAACTATCACAAAAAACACATCATAGATGTTGAAGAGTGTTACAGTGTTGTTAATTTTAAAAAAATCCCTCCCACGATGTTTGTGAGAGGGAGGGAGTTATTGTGGGCCTCGGGCCATATCCTAGCGGGTCGGATTCTTAAATGGATTTTTGCCCAATAGCACAATGATATGTTCTAACGAATCCAATTTTTGCTTCGTTTTCTTGTCCATCAATTTCTCTGGGACTAAAGCTCTATTCATTTCCTTGAACCCGTTGCACAAAAAGGGTTCTTTGTTGGCGTTGCAAACTACAGCGACAACCGGTTTGCCGTTGCTGTCTTCGACAGCAGATTTGACCAAGTACTCCTCGAGCCCTATGCCTTCGGCAAGCGGATCAGTTGCCAGAGAAGTAATCTGGCAATACGCGCCCATATCGACTAGACGCAAGTAAGACGCTGCGGCGCCATGTACATCGGCATGGTAGCCGCCAGCCCCGAAGAGGGAGTCTCTAATCTCATCGAATGAGATTGGCGAGATATTCCCTTTTAGAACTTCGGGCCGGACAAAAGAGTAAATTTCTCCGGCAACACAATCTAGCGCGCTCATTGTTTTTCCTCCTTTTTGATGCGCATATACAAAAAACCGCTATCGAAAGCGGCTAGGTAACATTTATATTGATTTAATCAAATATCAAAATAGCCACTTTCGAGAGCGGATATTTCTTCTGCGAATATTTTTAATGATTACTTTTATCATTTACTATTAAAATAACACATTGTTGATTGATAATCAAAAGAGCCCGGAAGTAGAAATACTGAACGCCTCACCGAGCCAATCAATGAGGCGTTCATTGCATATTGTGGTATTATTAAATTGAATAAAAATTATTGAGGAGAAAAAATGGAAAAGAAACAATTTACAAATGAAGAAGCAAAGGAATATGGAGAAAAACTGAATATTGGCTGGGAAGAATTTGATGTTGATCAATTCTGCCAAGGTATGAATGTCGAACTGGAGCATGGAACGGTTGATCCGGAGACAAATGTGACAAATGACGATCCTTTAATGACGGCGAAAATTGCTCTTGCCCATTTGAGGGAATTTCCGGATTATTACATACGGCTTGAAAAAATGGAGCATGAAGCCGAAGCAAAACTTTACTAAAATTTAATGCACACAAGTTTTCCCAAAGGGACAACAATTTGGATTAAGTTTAAAAGCGGACAAACTCTGACCGGTAAGTTTGTAGATCATAAAAGCGGAAAAGTTTTACTTGAGGGCGGAGTTACAGTGAATATTAAAGATGTCAGCGCTATGTCAATCCGCAAACTCGAAGGCAAAATTGAAAAATCCAGCGGTAAGAAAATTAAATTTAGAATAGAATGAAGAAAATAATTCCTATTTTACATTCCCTTGTATTTTTAGCTGCAGTCAGCTCGCCGTTTTGGATTGATTGGAAAATTATTTTAATTGGATTTGTTCTATATAAACTGCAATTTGTCTTGTTTAAGGGATGCATCTTGTCTTTTGCCGAATTTGGAACGGCTAATGGTAAACCAAAAGAAAGGTTCACTCCTTATTACTTGAGCAAGATTACCGGCAGAAAGTTGGACGGCGAAAAAGTTGGGAAGTACTTGGATAACATATTGGCGCCATTAATCCCCATTTTGGCTATCATCTTCCAGCTCTTGTTTGGACTAGCTCCTGTCATAAAAATATAGATCTTGTGGATAAGTCCGAACAGAAACCGAACACTCAAAACGCTCAATTTGATATTAACACTACTGATGGTAAATATTTCTACCCACACTCCTGTTCATAACCCGAACGCTTCACGAACATTGCCAACATGTTATATTTTTTGACGGAAAAAGGTAAAATGAATACATGAACATTATAATTGATGAGAGTATTAAGGCGAATGATCCTGTAAAATCATTGATTTCAAAGCTAACACTTATTTTGAGTTTGCTTTTTGGGATAACCTTGATTGTTCAAGGACTCTTGAAGGCTTCTTTTATCCCCATAATACCAGTAGCGCATTTTTTTGGTTTTGGCACGACTCCAATGGGCATTATGGCAATTCCAATATTCATATATGGGATCAAGTTCATATTGTTTATAGTAGGCATGACTTTTTTTCTCTGGAGCGAGCAGAAAAGAAATGCTGGAAAGCCGTTTGATCCGAACCAAGCCAGCGCTTCTTTTATGGGAGGGCCGAGATTTAATGTAGACAATGCAAAATCTGGAAAAATGATTAGGTTTATTGTCAATGTTTTTGCGGAATCTGTTGTTTGGATCGCATCTCTTTGGTCCGCTTCCATGCTGATTGGGTATCTGATTTGGACTAACCGGCTTCAAAACGGAGGGGAGCCACTGTTAACTATGATTATTACACTGGGACTTGGGTTTTACTTTATTTTCAACCCGCTGATACAAAAGTTTTTCGACATATTTAGAAGAGCAACTGCGGAGTAATCTTTATGAAAAAATATCTCTCAATAATTTCTTTAATCATTGCCAACATATATCCACTACTTGGAGTCATTTTCTGGGGCTGGGACATATCAAATCTATTAATGATCTATTGGATCGAGACTTTAATTGTCGGCTTTTTTACAATAATTAAAATGCAGCATTCCAAATATGTAAGATTGGACAACAAAACCAAACCTGAAGAAAATAAATTATATACAAAAATTGAAGGTGATAAATTTAAAGGGCTTGCAACTCCCTATATGAAAAAAGTTTGCATCTGGATCTTTGTTGGCATTTACTGCTTTACAGCTTTTGTGCATTTAATGTTTCTTATCTCCATGCTTTTTAACAGAAACACATTTGGTCTATTGATTAATGGATTTTTTCCAAGTCTTGAGAAGTACAGTCAATTTGAGGCATTTCATCTAGACATTGGGGCGCTAATTCTGCCGGTCTTTTTATTGTTCCTAAGCCATGGCGTTTCGTTTATTGTCAATTTTATTGGCAAGCAGGAAGCCGAAACCATCGCAATAAACGATCAGCTTGGCGCTCCTTTTGAGAGGGTCTATATAATGCAGTTCGCCATCGTATTTGGATCATTCTTTCTCGAGTTTATTAACTTTTCACTGGCTGCTCCGATTATTTTACTAATTGCAAAAACATGGTTTGATGTCAAGTTTCACGGTAAGCAGCATGAAAAAATGAGCTTTATGTTTCCCGGCAGCAATCCTCGCGCGATACAGGCAATTCCGGTAACTAACAAATAAATATTACAGAACGGTATTTATGGACCATAAAAAAATACGGAAAATAGCGCATCTTTCGAAAGCGGATTTGCACATTCATTCTAGCTACTCGGACGGAAGGCCGACGATTACGGAGATTTTAGATTATGTCGAGTCAAAGACTCACCTGAACGTGATTGCCATTACTGACCACTACACCATAGAAGGTGCACTTTTGGCTCAGAAGATTGCTAAAGAGCGAAAACTCCGTTTTCAAGTCATAGTTGGAGAGGAGATATCAACGAAAGAAGGACACATTTTAGGGCTGTTTTTGCATTCACCTATAAAACCTCATATGAGTGTTAAAGAAACTTTGACGGAAATAGACCGCCAACATGGTGTTGCTATAGCTTCGCATCCATTTGAGCATACACGGCTAAAAAATCCGCACATGGCTGTCATGAATGGAATCGGACTTACGGCTTTAATAACTAATAGGAAGAAGCTGAATGCCGTTGAGATAGTAAATGCTACTCCGACACTGGGGGATGAAAATATTAAGGCGAGCATTGTAAATAAAACAATCCTATTTCTTGGTGAGACCGGATCAAGCGATGCTCATATTTTAGAAGCAATCGGGCAAGCGTATACTCTTTTCGAGGGCAAAACCGCTTCAGAGCTCAAGAAAGCTCTTCTTCTGCATCAAACTAGAGCAATGAGCAAGCGATGGACGCTTATGGCGTTAATTAAGTATTTGTATTTTTTTATCCCGATTGGACTTCGGCTTACAATTTTTACATTATTTCACGGCCGGGCAGAAGCAGTTGATACTAAACTTTAATACAAACTGTTATCACTTGTTTGACATAATACTATACTTATAATATATTGAAAATATATTGATGGTAACGCAAATTTGACTATCAAATTTGCATAATTATTTTTTTAAATCAGCACTTAAGGAGGCAGATGGAACGACAGGGCAGTCAGGATGATAAACTTAGCCAAGATACTAAAAGCGAACAAGGCAACATTAGTGAAACTGTTCCAAAGAAGCAGCTCCATCTAAAAAAGAGCCACATTGCTCTAATCGTTTCCATCTTGCTGATTGTTGCAATTTCGATCGGTCTTTATTTTAATAGAGATAAATTTAAAAACAAAGCTAGTGAAGTATCCAAGACTGAATATGGATATGGATATGGCGGAGATGGTGGTGGAGGAGGTAGTGGCGGAGGAGGAGATGGAGATTTGCCCCCCGGAGCAAGTTGTAAATTAAAAGACGAATATGGCGTTCCACTCTGCCCTATTAGTCCTTACCATGTTCCAGATCCAAACAATTACATAACAAACTATATTGCCAATATGCCTGCTTCAATGAAAGTAGACCTTAAACTAGAAGGGATCAAGCCCGGTGATCGAATATATTTAGATTCGGCATGCGCCTCTTCAATTCTCTCACCTGCAGATCGGGATCGATGTCAGCAAGCAGCTCAGAGCGCGGCTATAGCTGCATTTAAGGATCTTGTGGAGCCCTATAAGGTCGCACTTGCAAAAAAGGTTCAGGATGTACTCGGGGAAAAATTCAGACGATTTTTTAAATGTAATACCAATGACACTTCGTCAACATCTGCCGGAACAACACCAAGTCATGCATCGTTTTCCGGCACATTGCTGAGCACTGATCCTAAGGTAACCTATTCTTATCACTTTGACACCTCTGCTTCTCAAAGAGCAATTACTGTATCGGCTCACCTTAAATCATGCTTTTTGGGAATGAAAGATGAGGAGAGAGCCGGAAAATACATGAGCGTTACTACTGGTGGCGCTTGGTCGGCGACCGGCTGGATAAAAGCAGGTAATAATACTTTCTCAGTTAGTACATCTGAAGATTTCCCGGTTGCGGCCAGTCTTAGCTCGGCATTTTAGCGTGTGTTTCTGGCTTGATGTTATTGAAAAATAGTGAGTGTAAGACATAAGAAAAAGGGAACCCAGCAATGGGCTCCCTTTTGTTCTTTCTGCGTTTCTTTTTAGAACGGTAAGTTTCTGTATCCATAGATCAGGATATCTCCAGTTGAGATTGATCCCTCCACTACGGAAAGAAGCCCGTCGTTCCTGACAACCACTGCGCCCTTCTTGGCGCTAGCATTGCTGTCAAACACATCATATACGACGCCTCTTTTGGGCGTTTGGGCGTTCCAGATGACCTTGGCTTTTCTGGCGGCTCCCGATGGAGCGCACCGGATCACCAAGCCCCGGTAGCTGGCGGCTGAATCAGCTTGCATCAGCTTAACTGATTGCCCAACCAAACGGATAAGCTCGGTTTCTGCTAACTTTGGCATCTCCTGCTTTGTCAAGGGCACCCATGCAATGTCGAGTGACCTTGATCGGAAGATGCCTTCTGTCGACTTAGATTCCGTGAGGATCGAGATGTTGAGCGTGCCCTTTGGCTGTTCGCCAAAGATGATTTTGAGTCGATAGACGGGAATATCTAGTATTTCCGACTCGCCTATCTCTCGAATCTTTACGCTCACAAGCTCCTTACGGACTGTCGCCTCCGCCCCGTTCATAAGATCAATTCGGTCACCACTGAGTGAGACGACCGCCTTAATCTCTGTTGGAGTCGGCATTTTCTTCTCCGCCTGCTCAATGAGACCTCTGGCTGTCTCGTTGTAGAAGAAGGTGTAACGCTTCCCCATGTCTGGGTGAGTTGCCAAGAACGGTATAACCTTATTCTTGGGACACTTTGCTTCTTCCTCCACAAGATAGGAAATAAGTCCGACTGCTCCAATGGGGTTAAACTTCGCCTTTATGAGCAGTTCGAGGCCATGTTTGTCGGCGTCACTCTCAAAGTTCCTTGAGCTTTTGGATGCCTTCATGCTAGCCAAGGCCCCAGCCCACCCGCCGGTTATTAAATCAAGGAACTTCGTCTTCTTTCTGATCTTATCCAGCTTCCTCTCTATCTCGACACCGTGACCAAGATCACAATGCGAGATTTCGTGTGCCAACAGAATGGCGATCTCGTCGTCACTCATGCAGGCCTCAATCGCCCCGTCAGAGATGTAGACATATCCCCCGGGCATGCTAGAGACATCAAACTCATCACTTTCAATGATCCGAAAATGATAGGGGATGTCCTTGCGCTTAACTCCGCCGATTAAGGCGTTGCCAATCCGGTCGATCCTGCCTTGGAGGGCTGAGTCAAGCATAAGCTTGTTGTTGGCACAGAACTCCTTGTCGTAGTCACGGCCAACCTTGTCCTCCATCTCGTCAGAGAAAGCAACGGATGATAGAACGATGAAGGTGGCAACAAGCGCCAATACTATTCGTTTCATGTCAGAAATCCCCTTTCCGGATGTTATCCGGTGATGTGAAGGTGCGGATATCTAACAGGCATACGCCTGTTTTATTGATATTCCATGCTATTTTTATATCATAAAATAGCCAATTTGTCAATTGGAGATGTGTATTTATTGGCAACCAAAAGAATCAGGGTGAATCTAGCTTGTCTTCTTATTGAGGTTGTCTTTAGTGATTAGGGAAAGCAAAACGATTATTACCGTCCAACAAAGCCAAAAGGGAATATGAAACCGTGGAATAATTTCTCTTACAACGGAGTCTCCGTCATTACGATAAAGAAAGTACCCCACGCTTGTTCCAGTCGAGTAAGAAGACATAAGTGTAAGATTCTTTCCTTTGTCACATGGAATGGAGTATTCGCTCTTTTCATATTTCTGACAATTCTTTCCCTCAAATGACTCCGGGGAGCTATTCGAAATAATAAAGCGGGCATCCTCCAGTTTAGGGGAAGGTCTGGAAAATATTTCCGGCTGGCGTAAGTTTATAATTGGACGAGAAGTGTTTGAAGCAAGCAGATTGGCAACATGGATTTGTTGGGTCGGAACAGTAAAATTATTATCAAACGACAAAACTGCACTATAGATCGGTTCCCCTGGCATAGAGTTTTCTTTTATAACTTTAAAAAAATCCACCAGTTTATTCTCCAGAGATTCTAAGGGGAAGGTGTTACCATATAAAATTGACTGTAAAAGCGATGGTTTTAAATCGATTTTTAATTTTTCGCCATGTGTGATAACCAAATAAGCCGTCTGCCAGAGATAAAACATAATAATCAAAACCGCTAAGACCGTTGGCACGTACTGACGAATAAGCGACGATTGTTTTTTTGTCATAAAGACCAAACCAATGGCAGCGATAACAGACATATTGACCAGCATGTGACCATTCGTAAACCGGTTTGTTGTAAAACCAGAGAAGGGCAGGAGTACTATTGTTAAAAAGATGAAGAAAAAAACAGGATTATTTACTTTTAAGTGAGTCCTTGCGATGTATATCATCCCAATAACAGCAAGCGCAATTAAGAGTATGTTTATACTAAAAGATGATGAAACGAGCGAACTACCGGAAAAACCGGAATCAAAATATTTAATATAGGAAAATCCCTGAAATAAAACATGAATTAACCAAGGCGAATAAACCACAAAAGCCAATAAAGTTATTTTTAGAGTAGTTAAAATCAATTTTTGATTAAATATAAGCAGATATAAAAAAAGTGATAGCAGGATAAAATACGGCATGAATAAATGAGTATAAAGTATTAAAACTAGCAATGATCCAAAAGCGGTCCATTTTTTATTTAATGCAAAGTAGAGCATAGAGGGAGCAGTGAATAAAACCAGAGTTGAGGGTAAAACGGTGGCTGACATTTGAATAAAGTAAGTAGAAAAAGATAAAAGTAGAACCGACCAAAATGCCGTTTTTATATTAAATAATTTTGATATGCCCCAGCCAAAAACGGCTAATCCGCCCACGACGACGACTTCTATGATTAATTTAGCAGCCACAACCGTAGAGAATCCCATCTTAATGAAGGTGGCCAAAATGATGTGTAGTAGCGGGGGGTAATTATGAGGTCTCCCCAGTGGAAGGGACTCCCAAAAATCATGCAGAACAACACCTTTGGCTCGAGTGAATCCTTCTGCAACTGCCAAATGATATGAAAAATCACTGATACTGTAGAACAACTTTGTTCCTTGCTGAAATATTAATACCGACAATAAAACAAGTATTAATACAATGAGAAGTAAGTATGAATTTTTATTGGCGAATTCCAGAGCTCTTTTAAGGTTTTTCATGATTCATGTCCCATTACTTATTTGAATGTTGTCTCTTTATCACAATCCAGACTAAATAGCAGACGGCCAAGACAAAAACTGGCCAAAATGCTCTGAAATTATTTAAAACCTTATCTATTATGCCAAAAAAGACAGCGTTGCTTCTACTGTCCTTTGGATACATGCTATTATCTGCATCGGTCAATTTATAAGGTGTAAAGACTTTTTTTGGCATAATAATAAGAGCTGATATCCCTTCTTTCATTTGTAAGGTTCTTCTAGAGGTAATATTTAATACATTTCTATCCCAATTGAACTCAGACAGTTCTTCATCTCTTTGCCTTGGTGTTCCATCGTAAAAACTATACCGTGATAAGTATGCTTGTGAGTTATCATCAGTTACCGATTCTGGAAATATGATTTTTGCATTGAATTCATCAATTTCAAAGTCCCAGTAATTACCATTTAGGTCTAAATAAAGTTTATCTGAGTCAACACTGTTAAATCTTATGACATTTTTCATCTCGTAAACAATTTTATATTCTTGCTCCCCCTGCACAAATACTTCTGGGTCTCCAACCTGCCATGAGATTGTGTGCTTATCAACATTAACCGACTCAATATATTTATAAGCACGACCGTTAAAATCAGTTACACTAATAAGTTTGATTGGTGTTTTGACCGGTTCAGTCCCCTTTTTCTCCAACTGTAAGGGCAATACCCGAAAAATTCCATGTTTTTCTGTGGCATAACCACAATCCGCTAGTATTTTTTCAGTAATAGTTAAGCTTGAATCTTCATGTACTATGATTTCGCTTTCAAAATCTTTAATGTACCAATCCGAGACATCATCTCTAGCTTTTGCTGAAGCAGAAAAGAAAAAAACAGCAAGAATTCCCCATATCAATAATAAAAATGACTTTCTCATTAAATTCCTTCTTCCTTATTATAGATAATTATCAATGTATTACCAAACAGCAAGAAATTAGAAAAAGTCCCCAGCGATCTTCTTGCCGGGGACTCGGTACTGCTTGTATCACGGTGCACCTTCCTATCTCTTACTGATCGGGTCCAGCAGAATCGGAACCGTACAACCGGTCCGATAGCAGTAGGCCCGGGCAGCAATCTGTCCCTTGTCGTTTATCGCCATGGCGGCGAAGACAAGGAACTTCTTATTGTCCACAAGGGCGTTGAGGTCATATACTTGACCTTTCTGCCATAGTAGAGCCCTGTTAGCATCGGCGCCGACGATCTGCCCCTTGCTGTTGATACCCATAGCCCACGAGTTGACCTGGCTAACCCCGTCCGACGACGCCACCCAAGCGTTGGTCTGAAAACGCATCATTCCTGGATCCACCGCTGAGATGGGCCTACCTAGATCGTCAACTCGGGCGGTCCCCTGAGGCAGAGCCATAGATGATCTTATGATATTTCTACCCGCCGATGTGTTGCTCAATCCTCGGATTCCGTTAGCTTGAGTAATCCAAGGAAGCCAACACGGTTTGTAAATGCCGTTTTCCAGACTCCATGAACAAGCAAACACCTGCTCAAAGTAGTTAACAGCGTAGCCGGAAAGATCGCCCGAGCTGTTCATGGCCTCTACGCACCCTCTTATTGCTCCATCCGGCAGAGGAACTTCCTTGAGTTGGTATGCTCCGTTTTCGTCTATCTGCCAAATGACCGCTTTACTCCAAGCGGGGCCGGAGCAGTACTGTACTCCGCCGATCAGGCCGGAGTCGTTGTTGCAGAAGGCCGACCCGGATCCCCCAGGGAGCATTTTAGGGATCTTGCTACCGTGTCGCAAGAAGAACGGAGTGATGTTTCCGTACCACTGCTGATACACCATAACTCCGCCTACGATGTCACACGGATTGTTGATCGCGTTGGCGATCGCGTAATCCGTGTCCACTGGGAAGCATATGGGAAGCATAGGTCCGCCTTTCAGCGAATGACTCGCCGAAAGACTACCGTCGTCCTCTCGCTGCTGGCCGCAGACAGCACCCCTGTTGTTAATGCCATTCGCCGAAGATCCAACCCCGAGGTCGATAGGGAATAAAGCCGTTTTGGGTGTTACCACATAACCGTGGTCTCCATCCTCCTTCCACCCACAAACCACAGCTTGTCCCTTGTTGTTCAGGCCCATCACGAAGCCGTGTGCATTCGTCGGGCCCAATGTTTGAAGCATGAAGCGCGGTACTTCTACCGGCTTCACAGGAAGTCGCGCAGCCCCAACTTGGGCTGCAATCGCCAAAATGGCGACAACAAGAACAACTTGCCAAACCGCTTTTTGCTTTCTCAATCCTATTCCCCTCTCCGCTGACAGAACTTTATTGTTCTGCCGAAGCCAGAGTGTTATATCATAAATGTACAAAAAAGTCAATGCTGGTA